>JBGSOH010000541.1:0-18694 GCA_041739205.1 Saprospiraceae bacterium | reverse complement strand
GCTTTAGGATTTTCTGGTATACCTACAGACCAAGCTGCGTTTTGATTTCCATCTATTTTTACTGTCCATTGATCAGACAATGCACATTGATTAAAGTCTTCAAAAAATAGTATTTGCTGACCATATAATGAATGTACAGTTAGGAAAAATGTCAAATAAAAAAGAATATTCTTACACATAACAGCGATTTTTTGTTCGGCATCGTAAAAATATATAAGTTTTTTCTATTTTGTTAAAAAATGTAATAAATTGCGTGAAATTTTCTGATATAGCAATAAATATGGCAGGCATTCAACCCTTTCAACCAACATCTGACAAACCTTGGAACAAACAACGAGTCATCCATCTTTATAGGAGATTGGGATTTGGACCTACACCAGTTCAAATAAATACTGCTTTAGCGGCAAACCCACAGTTGTTGGTAGGCAGTCTTTTGGATGGTATAAAATATAGGGCTTTGCCTACAGGGCCATCTTGGGCAAATTTTACAGCAGCGGATTATGAGAATACCGATAATCTGAAATTTGAACATAGGGAAGAACATTATTATCGTTACCTGACAGATATGATAGATGATGGTTTGCGAAGTAAAATTGTGCTTTTCTGGCATAATCACTTCGTAACTGAACTTAATGTCTACGATTGTAATAAATACCTTTGGAATTATTATTGGTTGTTGAATCAATATTGTTTAGGAAATTTTAAAACATTTGTTGAAGCAATGGGCAAGTCACCCGCTATGCTTAGTTACTTAAATGGCAATTTAAATGCAGTCGGCAATCCTAATGAAAACTATGCTCGTGAGTTGATGGAATTATTTACCATGGGCGAAAATAATGGTTATACACAGTTTGATGTGGTAGAAGTAGCTCGCGCTTTGACAGGATGGCGATGTAATATGTATGAATGCAATGATGTGACTTTTGTCAATAGTCGATTTGATAATAACAATAAAACCATCTTTGGCAAAACTGGAAAATGGGGTTATAATGAAGTACACAATTTGATCTTTACAGAAAGAAAGGTTCAGGTGGCACAATATATTTGTGGTAAATTTTATACGCATTTTATACATAAAGTCCCTGATCAAGAATTTGTGAATGCATTGGCAGACCTATTTATAGCTAGCAATTGGGAGTTATTACCTGTATTTAAGGCATTATTCAGAAGCGACCATTTTTATAATGAAGAGTTTGTGGGTGCCATCATCAAAAGCCCAATAGAATGTTTTGTGGATTTAGTCAGATTGAGTGGGTTTAATGCTCAGGCAGTCTCGAGTAGGTTTGGTACGATGTGGTATGGATCAGAAAATCTCGGTATGAATATCTTTAACCCTATAAATGTTGCCGGTTGGCCTGGTCATCATGAATGGATTAATGAAAATACACTGACTCAGAGATGGAGCTACTCTAGAGAACTTATCAATACGATGGCAAATGAAACCAATCGTGAGAGCTTGAGGACACTTGCTAAAAATTTAGTAGGTACTACCATAAATGATCCTGACCTTATCACGCGAGAGTTGACTTATCATTATCTTGGAAGAGCTTTGGATGATGACCTTCATGCAGCAGCCGTTTTATATTTCAAAGGTGATATTCCTGAGAATTATTTTGAAGACCAAACCTGGAATCTTGATTGGAATGAAGCGCCTTTCCAAATTGCTAATTTATTAGGATTTTTAGTGAAACTTCCTGAATTTCAATTGTCTTAAAAACCGAAACGAACATGTGCAAAGATCAAAATAAAATCAAAGTAGGCAAATCAATTGACAATACTGAAGAACATCAGATAGATCATTCTAAATGGAAAAGACGTGATTTCCTACAAACAGCAGGGTTATTTACCGCGGGTATGGCAGCATCGCTTCATGGTGTACCGCTTTATGCTTTGGGTACATCCAATCTGCTAGCGCCTCTCAATAATCTTGAAACGGATAGAACCTTAGTCCTCATTCAACTCAGAGGCGGCAACGATGGTCTAAATATGGTTGTCGATAGGTTTAATAGCGAGTATTATAATATTAGACCCAATATAGCCATTACAGAATCCAACCTTTGGGCATTAAATGACAAAAATGGGATGCCCAATAGTATGGACAGTCTTCGCCCGATGTGGGAAGAAGATAAGATGAAAGTGATACATAATGTCGGCTATCCTGAACCAAATTATTCTCATTTTAGATCATCTGATATATGGGCGACAGCATCTGACACAGAAGAATATTTAAACACAGGATGGATCGGTAGATATATTGATCAAGATATGCCAGCTTTCCTAGATGCTCAGCCTACTATTCCGCCGGCACTTCAGATCGGTGTGCAAACAGATCTCATCTTCCAAGGCCCAAGAGTAAACCTTGCTTTGGCAGTGAGTAGTCCGCAAGAATTTTATAAACTAGCAGTTTCAGGACAATTGTATGATCTCTCTACTTTGACAAATACACCTAGAGACCAAGAGTTGTTTTATGTAAGACAAGTGGCCAATAGTGCTTTTAGATACAGTCAGTCCATAAGCAATGCTTACAATAAAGGTAGAAATGAAGTCAATTATCCCAATTCAAATTTGGCACAGCAATTAGCTATTGTTTCAAGGCTGATTAAAGGTCGATTGGGCACCAAGGTTTATATGGTTTATATCGATGGTTTCGATACTCATGCGGATCAATATGACAATCACCTTAATTTATTGAATAGAATCTCTACAGCAGTGAGTGCGTTTTATCAAGATCTTGAAGCTCAGAACATGGGGGACAAAGTTCTTGGAATGACATTTTCTGAGTTTGGTAGAACTATTTATGAGAATGGTTCGGCAGGGACTGATCATGGTACTGGCGCGCCTGTACTAATGTTTGCCAAAGGTATAGGAAAAGGCATCGTAGGTACACCTCCAGATCTTTTGAATACCGATATTTATGGTGACCCTGCTTATGGTACGGACTTTAGAGATATTTATGCTTCTGTACTTCAGAACTGGTTTGGAATGCCAAAAGACGTTTCAGATTTTGTCATTGGAAAAGATAGGTTGCCTATAGATGGACTTGTGCCTACAAAAAATCCGCCAATAGGATCAGAAGAATTTGGTGCTTTATTGGGACATAAAATTTCTGACAAAAATCCGGATGTATTACAAATTCACTTTTCTCTATTACAAGAAGGTCCTGTCATTATAGAAGTCCTTGATAAAAGTGGTCAAGTATTGAGACCACTTATAAACGAATTCCGAAACAAAGGATCACACACCTTAGAGATTAATACCAAAAATTATATCTTAAGACCTGGTGAATACCAGTACAGAATGAAAGTAGGTGGTAAAATATACCAACGGCCACTTTTAATCAATTAATGGTTTTATCAAAGAACATTTTAAGGGATTAAAATTGAGTTCACTCCGAAAAGTCCTATGTTCAAATAAATGAAAAATTATGATTTCTATTGCTTTGGTAATCAAACGTTTCCATTGATGGGTAGGATGAAAAACGGTTGATTATCAATCAATTTGTATTTTCGGGGTAGTCTCAAAATTGTAATCTATTTACAGTTTTACATAGCAGCTTCTTTTTTCATTTGGTCGGCAACTTCTTTTCCTAGATAGTTTTCAATCAAGAAATGTCCAAGATAAATGATTGGTGTAAGCAAAATAGCCATTCCAAATTTGTAGAAATAATTGACTGTACCTATGGCTAGTACTCTTGTTAAATCCCAATCTGCCCCAATCCAAAAAGCTACTAGCAATACAACATAACTATCTATCAATTGCGATATCAGTGTACTTCCTGTTGCTCTCAGCCAGACCTTTTCTTCACCTGTGTAGGATTTTATTTTATGAAACACGGCTACGTCTAGGATTTGCCCTATCAAAAATGCAATCATTGACCCAACAATAATCCACAATCCTTGTCCCATAACTTTGTTAAAGGCCAAATTCATATCACTAATACTTGTAGATGGATCAGAAGTAATCCCACTTTCAAACTGCCACCAGTCATTTGCCGGAAGTCCGATGGAACCATACACCATAAAAAAAGCATAAAAAACTATTCCAACGGCTAAGTATGAAAGCAATTTTACGGCTTTTACGCCATAATATTCATTGATAATATCTGTCATAATAAATACTACCGGCCATAATATAGCACCAGCCGTGAGATTGAGACCTAGACCTTCCACACCAAAAAGACTTATATTTAATGGTTGAGCACCAAATAGTTTTTCAAGTGAAAATATTTTTAATCCAACAAATTCAGCTACAATGGTATTTGCGATAAAAAATCCCGCTAGAATTACGAAAAGCAAAAATGCCTTGTTTTTAACTATAGATTGAATGGCCATGTATTTTGTTTTGAATATTTATAAAAATTAAAACTAAAATAAAGACCACTTGTTGACGATACTTTTATTTTTAATAATATTTTCTGCTTTTTTATGAATTTATGAATACAAGGATATTTAATGTAACTGATATCGTTATAGATCAACTTTGATTCATTTTGTAGTAATTTTTTATTTCTAAAATATTTTTTAAAAAAAAAATGTGACTTATGAAATTTTAAACGTCACAACGGGTGATAAAACAATTTCATTCGATATTTAATGTCGAATAACTAAATTTTTAAAAACAAAACACCAAAAAAATGAGCAAATTTGATGAAAAAGTAGCTTTGTATCAAGAAGAATTTACAAAGTTAAAAGTCAGTGTTGACGAAGTGTTATTGAGAGCAGTTACTAAAGGTTGTGGTCCTGTAATTTATTTACCAGATGCTTCCAAGGTTTCTTCTTCAGATAAAGCTGAATTAGACAGAGTGAAAGAAAATTTCCTAATGAAAAAATTAGGACTTCCTGACAATGCTGCTTTAGATGTAGGTATAAAAGCTGTTATTGATATTCTTGGCAGTTCGAATAGCAACAAATACAGAGCTATGTTTTACTATTTATTGGTAAAACATTTTAAAAAAGAATCTATCTACACTGCTTAATTCAGAAGGATATAATAGAGAAAAGGCCCGATTGTGAAATTGGGCCTTTTTTTAATGCTTATTAGATTTTAATGTTATTCATTGGATATTAATTTGTAATAAAAAAGTAACTAAAAACCACTAGCATAGATACTCTACAAATGGACAATTACACTATTGAATCTCTTTCTCATTAGTTTCTACATTTTTTTGATGATTATTTTGCTGTGGCATAGATTCAATATATAAAGATTGACTTGGATAGGCAAAAGCTAGATTATTTGATTTTACCTTTTCCATAATTGTAAATATCAGTTCTTGTCTATACGTTAATTCATCTTTGAAAGTAGGCGCATCAATGTAAGCACGGACAAAAACGTCAATAGAAGATGCTGACAAATATCGCAAATACACAAAGTGATTTTCTTCTTGGATGTGGGTATATTGATTGAAAAAACCTTTTAAGTCATCTATGAAAGCACTAATGTTTTTGGGATCTGAGTCGTAAGTGAATCCTAAATTAGTTTCAAATAATCTAAATTTCCGGATACCATAATTGATCATAGTAGCATTTGTGAGATTACCATTTGGAACCGTAATGAGCGAGTTATCTACTTTCCTGATCCTCGAAGATCGGAAACCCACTTCTTCCACCGTACCTTCAAAATCCATAGCCATAATATAATCTCCTATATGGAATGGTCTATCAAAAAAGATCATCACAGAGCCAATTAGATTCTTTACCGTGTCTTGTGCTGCGAGCGCTAATGCTAATCCACCTATTGAAAGTCCAGCGATAAGTGCGGTAATATTCACATCCAATAAATATAGTATTCTGAAAATACCCATGATTATTACAGCTACTTTGGCTCCTTTTACGGCTATGGGCATAAGTTGATCATCTATTTTTGACGCCGTTGCAGCTGTAAGTTTTCGTAAATAGACGCCTATAATGTCTGTGATTTTGAGCACTGCCAACATTGCCACAAAAGTAAATACGATATTTATAAGTTGAAATATTGGTCTTGATATGTTGATATTAAAAACTAAAATGGGTAAAAAATATCTTATTAAACCTATGAAAAATATAATTCCAAAATATCTAGCCAATCTATGAAGTTTCGGTAAGTGTCGATCTTCAATATGAAGTCTGTCCCAGATAGAGATTTGCATGAATTTATCAATCCCTTTTTCAAATATTTTGAATAATAAAAAACTGACTATTAAAATAATAAGTAAACCAATGAATTTCCAAATTTCAACACCTAAAACATGTGTTTTGAGCACATCAGGAATGTTGTTTATAATGCCGTGTGACCAAGCAGGAAATGTTTTCTTAAATAAAACTGGTATTTCTGCACTTGTTTTTTTAGAGTAAAACCAATTATTGTTGTATTTTTCTACAGTTATACTCGGAAGTTCTCGGGTGACGACATATGTTTGATTTCCTGATAGACTATCTCGATATTCAGGATCATTGGGAATGTTTGCTACATTGATTAGTATGCCTTTGGCATCCAGGATTTGTTTCAGGTTTTCTGCAAGGTCTATCCTTTGCTCCATCGGAATGTCAGGATGAAAAGACATGGCAGAGAGCCTTGCATTTTTATGTTCAACTTCCAGGTGTTTTAAATGATTATAAACGACATCATGAGGATTGGTTGCAAGTTGTCCGTCCAAAATGTTGGTAAATAAAATAAAAAAGAACAGTGAAAATAATCTCATAAACAAATGTTTCAAATATTTGGAAATTGACAATATAGAATTGAAATCAATCATTAAAATATGGACTGAATCTAATGATTTTGCCATAGCGTGTATTAATGGTAACTAGTTTTTATCAGATTTGTTTTAAATATTTATAGCTTTTGGGATAAAATTATAGATTATTAAATTGCTTACTTCATTATAAAGATAGGTAAAATAAAAATAAATACAACATTTTAATATTTGGATATTTATAATATTTTTACTAAAATTATTTTGTCTTTTGAAGATTTTATCTAGCTTTGTGTTGCATTGAAGATAAATCAATTTAAGACTAACCTATCTTTGTTTATTTACACTGCAAGTTCCCGTTTTTTTACACTTGTATTTTATTATTTAATTCATCTTTAGTTTTTGTTTTGGGGCAAATTCTTGAAGGTGCATTATTATATTTTATTATTTTTGAATGAATTTAAGTTTATGAAATATTGCTTTTTTTGTTTACTTTTTTTAACTTGGATGCCCTATGGTGTAACTCAAGAAAGATTAAGGTCTTCTGAAATAAAGACTATAAAAGAGACTGAAGAGAAAAAAATAGGTCGTAATGATTGTCTCATAACAGCTACATTTTCTGTTACAGAAAGGAGCAGTAGTCGTTCTCTTGAAGATCCTTTTTTTGATCAAGGTGAGGACGTGAGAATTTGTATAGACTATTTGGCAAACTTTAGTGACTTAGGTACTTCCTGGATCCATGGATTGATTCCAGATTTTGGTCCTGGATGGGATATGACAGCATTCCAGCCTGATAGCGCTTTAATAAGTCCCAGTACTCCTATAGCTATATGGCATGATATCGATGATATAGATTGTTACCCAACTTCAAGTTCTTACTTTGATATTTCTGACTTATGTACATATTTAGATACCATTACAGGTAGATTAACATTGTGTAATACTGAATGTGAATTTTGTCCTTGTAGTGGGCCGCTTCCTAAGGATACAAGATTGCCATCAGGTTGGTTTTGGTCAACAAATGGTGGTGCAGGATGCGATAATCTTTGCAACCCAGGTACTCGATATGGGATGGCAGTTGTTGTTGCACAAATTTCAATATGTTTTGATATGAAAGTCAGAACATTTCTATCTAATGATAAAATAAAAAATAATACAGGCTTAAATATCAATTTTCAGCTATCATTAGATGACCAAACAGGTTGCTGGAGGGATGGTCTTAGACCACATCAACAAATAGATTCTAAACAATTTGGCCCCAATTGGTCGATAGCTTGTAGTCCTTCTTCATCGGTTATTTTAGGTAAAGATACGATTATTTGTACTGGAAGTAGTCCATCAATGGAAATATCAAATGAAAATCCGTTAGACTCGAATGGCATTATTGTTAAGACCATTTTTAATAATAAAGTAACAGGAAATCGAGACCATTATTTTGATCAAGGTTATGGTGTAATTAATGACACACTGGTAAATACTACTGATACTATCCAAGAAGTGCTTTACACAGTTGCTTCGGTATCTGATACTATTTGGTGTCCAATCGTTAAAGACACTTTTAAGGTAATCGTTTACCCAAATATTACCTTTTCGGTAGATGAAGTAATTTATATTAATCATCCTACAGAACTTACAAGTAATTTTGATGGCAATTGGATAATCAGTGATACTTCCATAGCTAATGTAACCAATGGTTTACTTACAGGACTAAACGAAGGAATTATTGAAATTTCGCTCGTTGAACCAATTTCAAAATGTACTTCTGATATAAAAACAGTCACTATTTTGCAGCCAACTTATTTATTAAAAGTCTTTACGTTTACAGACAATGATGGCAATGGGATTTATGACCCAATAAATGATAGTGAATTGCCTAATACAAGTGTTTATCTACCAAGAAATGATAGTTACCATTATACCAATGCATTAGGTAATGCAGAAATAGTGTTAGACACAGGCTTGTTTGAAATAATTTATAAGCAGACTACGGGCGATTGGATAGATGATCAAATAGTTTCTTACATAAACATTGAAGAATTATGTCATGTGGATTCTATTGGATTTATTCCACTGTTGCCGAGGCTAACTGGCATAACAACCATTCCTACATCATGGCTAAGATGTTCAAATACAGTTAAATTATACAATCGTGTGCTCAATACATCTTCAAGAAATATGGATGCAAAACTAGTGGTCTTGCTCGACACCTTAACAAATGCTAGCACTGCAGTGCCAGTTCCTAACATGCAAGAATCAAATAGATTTGAGTGGATAATCAATGGTCTTAAGCCAAGTCATTATTTTAATGCTCATATTTTTGTCAATATTCCGGCAGCAATGTCCAATATGGATTCCTTGCATTTTTATGCTTTTTTGATAACAAATGAAGGAGATACGATTTCAAGATTCAAGTCTTCTGACATCATCAGATGTAGCTATGACCCTAATGATAAGAGGAGTTGGCCAGATAGAAAAGGAGAAGAGAATTATACGCTCAGATCTGAACGAATAGACTACAATATTAGATTTCAAAATAATGGAAATGATACAGCTTACTATGTTAAAATTTTGGACTTACTCGATCCATCTCTAGATAAAAAAAGCTTGATTGTTAATGGTTCTAGCCATGATGTCAATACTTACATACTAGGAGATACGCTTATCTTTGAGCATAATAATATCATCTTGCCTGACACAGCTTCCAATTTTGTAGAAAGTCAAGGATTTGTTTCTTTTTCTTTTGCTAGTTTATCTGCTGTAGCACAAGGTACCGTTATTTTCAATAAGGGTGAGATCATTTTTGATCAAAATCCACCAATCATAACCAATCAAGTTAAAAATACCATCGTCGATGCACTACCTTGTCCCCTAGAAGCTATCTGGCTTCAAGGCCAAACCATCCAAGTAAATGCAGAAGGTACGGTCTATGAATGGTATGATTGTGGCACCAATGCCTTAATAGCGACCACATCTGTGCCTTCTTTTGTACCAGAACTGACAGGGAGCTATTATGCTGTGATTACGGGAGATTTCTGTAAGACTGTCACGAAATGTGTAACTTATATAATCTCATCAACAGCTGAAGTGAAAAAATCATCAGTGATTATTTTCCCAAATCCGAATGACGGGATTTTTACAGTGAGCGCTAGTCAAAATATGAATAAAATTATGGTTGTTGATATTGCAGGGAAAAATGTATATTTTGATAGATCCTTTACGTCAAATACAACCAATCACCAAATAGACATTACACATCTCTCTCCAGGTTTTTTCTTAGTCAAAGTTTGGATGGATGGCGAAATTTATATTGCAAAAATTGTATTAAAATAGTAAGACTTTATTACCTTTTCATAAACTCCAAAATATTAAAAAATGAAATTAAGACATCTACTCTTTCTAAAAATGATTTTATTCGGGTTATTTAATCTGAATGCACAATGTCCACCACCTGATAATGACCATTATTCTGATGCTTTTTTACTAACGATAAATAATAATGGAATCGTAGCGACTACTTGTTGTGCATCAGGGTATAATGATGATAATGCATCAGACCTTCCTAATACAGAGTGTGGTTCTGAATTTCAACATAATAGTGTTTGGTTTAAGTATGTGACTGGTCAAGAAGATTGGATTGCTGCCACTATGTTTGTTTTAGGTGGAAATGAATTTGATGAAAATATGTCTTTGGAGATTTATTCAGGGACTAACACGACACCATCATCAAATTTGTTTAACTCGAGTTCTTATAATTGTGGGAACAATTATAGACCACACAACTTAGGTTGCTATTCGCCTGGAGAAACTATTTGGTTTAAAGTTTCCAATAAAGATGGCTTTTGTAATAATTTTAGTATTTCATTGACTCCTTCTTATCAAGGCAATTGTGCGACAGATGATGACTGTGTGGATGTATCTAGTATTATTACATTTGCGCCTACTGACCTTAACTGTGAACTAGGATCTGCTACTGAGGTTGCAGGCTGCTTAGCTTTTGGATGTCCAGAAACTATTATAAATACTTGTGGTGCCGATGAATTACCTACGGTATGGTATCAAGTGGAAGTAGATAGTAACGCAACACAGCTTTCCACTTATTTTAATACTGCCGGAGATTGGTTGCCGATTCTTTCTATTTATAGTGGTACTTGTGATAATTTAACATTAGTCGAAGGAGGAATTCCATCTTTTCCATTGAGTTGTAGCGGAACAGACATTATTAGTAATAATAGCGCTTATTCAATAGGTATTCCTAAAGGCGTTAATCGTCTTTACATAGCAGTAAGTGGTCAAGGACTAATTGATGATCCTTATTTTAATTTAAGTATAAATCAAGCTTCAGGTTGTGTTCCATGCATTGGAGAAAATGATCAATCACCTACGGTGACAGAATTTAGTATAACTCAACGAAGCTCTAATCGATCACTTGACGATCCACTTTTTGAAATTGGGGAATCAGTGACTATTTGTCTTGATTTTGAATATGATGCATCTGAATCAGGATCTGACGGACTTCACGGCATCATCCCTGATTTTGGTTTAGGTTGGGATTTGGATGCTTTTGATCCAATGGCAGTAACGCTTACCCCTGATTCTGTCACTTGGCACGCTCCAACCGACTCTCTGTGTGCTGCTTATGCTACTGAACAATTACCAATTTTGTGTACGTATTTTGATTCTTTATCCCAAACACTCAAGATTTGTAACACCTTCACAGATAATTGCCCTTGTGCTGCACCTATAAAACGCGGATCTATCTTGCCAGGAGGTTGGTTTTGGAATAGAGATGTAAATCCAGATGACATGGAAAGTTGTTTGCCGTCAAAACATTATGGATTGAGTTCAGTCGTTGCAGACGTACATTTTTGTTTTGATATGAAAGTCAAAGAATCCTTCCCAGTAGATAATTTTGAAGCTTATTCAGATTTGCATGTTAATTTTCAGACCACTTCTGCTGGTGTCACAGGTTGCTGGAACGATCCTGTTGCTGAATGTAAAATCGACTTTGCACAGAAGGGACCGAAATGGAAAATTATTTGTGAAGATACTAATACTCCTAAGGTCATAGGTGATATCAACAGCGAAATTTGCTCAAATACTGCTATGAATTTGGAGTTGTTTGTTGATTCGTCGGATTCTTTTAATATAGATGCAGTAGCTATTCCTAATCCGTTGATTACAGGTGCTAAAAATCATTATTTTGTCAATAAGCAAGGAATCATTGATGATACATTGGTGAATTTATCCAATGCAGTCCAAGTACAAAAATATGTAGCGACATCGGTTGTAAACAAAAAAGATTGTAAGTTTTATCGAGACACGTTTAATGTGACAGTTTATCCAAAATTAATTGTGTCCTTGCCCATTACTTTCTGTGTAGATCAAACATTCGATAATATTAACCCAAATGCAACTAACTGGATCAGCAGTGATCCGACTATTGCCACGGTGACAACTGCTGGTCGAATCACGGCGATAAAACCAGGTAAAGTAACTTTTAGTTATAACTTTGCAGGTACTTCCTGTTTGAACACAACTGCTGAGAAAATTGTATTTGCAAATCCAATCGCAAAAATAGAAGGCGACACATCTTCTTGTTCAGGTGGATCTGCATTGCTGACAGCAACTGGTGGTGTTGCTTATGTGTGGACTAATACCGAAACAACTCCACAAGTAAGAATCAATGTACCAACTCAAGCAGGTGTGACGGTCACTGATGCAAATGGATGTACAGCTAAAGCTACTCAAATTGTTACTGAAGTAGAACTTCCTGTTGTATCTATTACGGGTAGTGATGAAATATGTGTAGGTTTTACCACAACGTTATCTCCTAGTACTGGTGGTACTTGGTCAGGAAATGATCCAGCTATTGGTTCAGTAAATAATGCAGGGCTTGCGACTGGAATAAGCCCTGGTACTGTTAATTTCTCTTTTAGGAGTACATCTACTGGTTGTATATCTTTAGCCACAGAAAAAATTACAGTAAGAGATAGAATACCTGCATTTTTCACAGGTCCTTCAGAGATATGTGTTGGTGAAACTACTACAGTTATACCTAATACAGGAGGTCTATGGACAAGCTCAACCCCTGCTGTTGCTACAATATCCAATTCAGGACTTGTCACAGGATTAAGCTTAGGAACATCCACATTAATACAACAAAGTCAAAACTGTATAACAAAACCCATAACAGTTACAGTTAAAAATATGGATTGCGATCCTGCGGCGGTTAGAAGTGATCTTTATATATTTAGCTTTGTGGACAATAATGGAAACGGGATGTATGATGCAAATGAAGATAGCAGATTACCAAATTGTAATGTCTCTGTCACAGATGAGAATTTTAATGGTATCACAAACGAGATGGGTAACCTTGTCGTCAGACTAGACACAGGAGCCTATGAACTTAGATATGAGATGCCATTCGGCCAATGGCAAACCAATCTTCAGGTGAAAAATCTTACATTAGATAAAGCATTAGAATATGATACAGTGGGTTTTATTCCTATCATCCCTTCATTTGTAGGTAAGGTAAGTATAACTCCTACTTGGCTTAGATGCAATTCAACAGCTAGATTGTACACCAATTGTAAAAATCTTGGTAACAAAAATAGTTCAGGTAGGTTTGTAGTCATTATTGACGAAAAAACTAGCTCAGATTATGCGGTGCCACTTCCTGATGTGCAAGATGCCCATAGATTTGAATGGGAAATCAAAGATTTAAGTCCAGGACAGCAGTTTAATAGTTTTATAGATATTAACATTCCTGGGGCTGAATTTGATTCTTTAAGGTTTTTAGCACTTCTAATCACATTAGAAGGTGATACTGTATCGAGGTTTAATTATAATGGCATCATTAGATGCAGCTATGACCCGAATGACAAACGAAGTTGGCCGGATAGGATAGGGGAAGATAATTATACCTTAAGATCTGAAAGAATAGATTATACCATAAGGTTCCAAAACAATGGAAATGACACCGCATTTTATGTCAAAATCATAGATGTGCTTGACCCAGGTCTTGACAAAAAAAGTTTAATTTTAAATGCATCTAGTCACGAAGTTGACACCTATATTTTGGGAGATACCTTAATTTTTGAACATAATAATATCATCTTGCCTGATACTGCTTCCAATTTTATAGAAAGTCAAGGATTTGTATCATTTTCATTTTCTAGTTTACCCGATATTGAACAAGGTTCCGTCATATTAAATAAAGGTGAAATTATTTTTGATCAAAACGAACCAATCATCACCAATATAGTTAAAAATACCATCGTAGATGCATTACCTTGTCCCCTAGAAGCTATCTGGCTTCAAGACCAAACCATCCAAGTAAATGCTGAAGGTACGGTCTATGAATGGTATGATTGTGGTACCAATGCCTTAATAGCGACCACATCAGTGCCTTCTTTTGTACCGGAACTGACAGGAAGCTATTATGCTGTGATTAAAGGTGATTTTTGCAATACCGTCACTGATTGTGTGACCTTCATTACATCATCCACGTCACAAACCTTGGTAAACAACATTAGAATTTTCCCTAATCCAAACCAAGGTGAGTTTACCATTTCAAGTCAAAAAGCCATACTAAATGTTTTGATTCGTGATAATATGGGTAAACAAATACAAAATTACCAATACAGTAAAGATGCTGACCAACGGATTATCTCTATTTACAGTCTTATACCAGGCATGTATGTCATCAGCATCATCACAAAAAACAATAATCATCTTGAAAAAGTGATAGTAAGATAAATTAGACAACATGATTTACCGCTAAAGTTGGGTCATCCATAGCAATATGGGTGGCCTTTTTTATTTGTGAAGGTTATATTCTATATAAAATTACTTCAGTATACATTTAAATGGAATTATTTTCAAGACAATTTTAATAACTGACATTTCGCACTTAAAATATTTTGATATATAAAAAATAAAAATATGTGTTAACTTTGGGCTTGGATCTCAACAAATAAGAATCGATGAAAAACCCAGAGTTAATTGACTTGTACAGCGATTACTTGCTGACAAGTTTCGGATTAAGTTCGGCTGTAGGAATGTCCAAAATGTTGGATGGCGAATACAGCCATGATCAAATCAGCAGGTTTTTAGCTCAATCTACTTTGACTTCTGTGGATTATTGGAAATCCATTAAACCCATTGTCAGACGTATTGAGCAAGATGAAGGAGTGATTGCCGTAGATGATTTTATCATTGATAAACCACATTCTACGGAAAACGATATCATATGTTATCACTTTGATCATAAGGTTGGTAGGAATGTCAAAGGTATCAATGTGATCAGTTTTTTGTATCACACGGATTTTGACAATAGTCAAAGCTTTGATCTTCCTGTGGCTTATGAGATAGTGAGCAAACCTGTAAAGTACAAGGATTCAGTAACTAAGCAGGAAAAACGTCGAAGCGAAGTGACCAAGAACGAAATAGTCAGAGAGCGACTAAGAGTTTTGGTAAATCAAAATCGCATTAAGTTTTCCACTGTGTTATGGGATACATGGTATTCGTCCAATGAGAATTTTGATTTTATCCACAAAGACTTAAAGAAGTATTTTGTAGGAGCGCTCAAAAGTAACCGTTTGGTTGCATTGAGCAAGAGTGAAAAGCTTGAAGGTAAATTCCAATCAGTGAGTGCTATTAACATAGAGCCACAAAGTAGAATAGAGGTTTGGATAAAAGGACTGGATTTTCCGGTATATTTTACCAAACAAGTTTTTACAAACAAAGACGGATCTACTGGTGAACTCTATTTGGTAAGCAATCGCAAGGATTACACTTATGAGCAGCAAATAACAATCTATCAAAAACGATGGAAAGTAGAGCAGTTTCACAAATCTACAAAACAAAATGCCGCATTAACTAAATCTCCTACAAAATATGAGGTGACACAGTCCAATCATATATTTTGTTCGGTGATTGCTTATGTCAAACTGGAGTTACTCAAAATCAAACAATGTACAAACCATTTTGCCATCAAGGGCAAATTGTACTTAAAAGCCATTCAAGCAGCTTTTAAAGAGTTACAAAACCTTAAACCGAAAGGAGCGGTTTTGACTTTAGGTGCCGAAACAGAGATGCTACTTTTAGCAGATCGATAAATAATTATTTTTAAACAACCAAATTTATGACCTGCGAAAGGTCAGTTAATAAAAGAAATAAGCGACTAATGGTCTTTTATCTCAAAATTTATATCTAAATTTGATCTTACATTTCAATCAAAAATCTTTAAGTTGGATGGTTCTTTATAACGTCTGACAGATTGGTTAAAATGCAAAAAAATCAGCTATTTTGGACTTGTCTAGTTCTACTAAGAAAAAACGCTTCTCCCGACCTTCTCCCGACCTTCTCCCGACCTTCTCCCGACGTTGACCCGATGGAACTCCATAGGAACTCCGCAGGAACTCCATACTTACTTCACGGGAACTTAGTAGTTAAACCTATTATACTTGTACTCTAGCAAGCCCACTCTTACAAGAAAGAACTATCTGAAAATAACAAAAGCTAATTATTAAACCTACATCATTAAAAAGTATAATATTCTTATCTTATCACTCTTGGCTTGTATAAAAACGAGAAGAGCCATATTTTTCAGTTGATTGATGGGTAATGAAATCTATTTACGGCTTAGTGAACAGAAGATGAATATTAATTTATCGGAGAAGAATTGAATAATTATAATTAACCTAAAAAAAGTTAATGTTAAATAGACACAAAGTAAAAACTATTATTAATTTTACCTTTATTTTCATTAAAAGTACAGCCACATGCATAACATTTTTACAAAAGTTGTGAAATCATTAGGTTTTATAATGATTTTCTTTGCCTTTACGCAGATCACATTTGCACAAAAGGTAGTAAGTGGAATCGTCACCGATGCCCAAACAGGTGAACCACTGATAGGAGCTAATATAATAAGTAAAGAAGTTTCTACCTCAGGTACAATTACAGACTTAGATGGCTCATTTACTTACGAAGTCGCTCCCGGCACCAAAACATTGGTTTTTAGTTACACAGGTTACAATCAAGTCGAAGAGCTGATAGAAGGTCGCACTACGATCAATGTGCAATTGTCAGCAGGCCAGATCCTACAAGATATAGTTGTTATAGGTTATGGTACTGTCAAAAAGGAAGATGTGACAGGATCTGTGCAAACAGTTTCTGCATCTAATTTCAATCGAGGTGCCATTACTGGGCCTCAAGAACTACTTGCAGGTAAAGTTGCGGGAGTTACCATTTCAACTGATGGTAGTCCTGGTGGTGGGTCAGCTATTAGAATTCGAGGAGAATCTTCCATTTCTGCTACAAATGATCCATTGATTGTTATAGATGGCGTTCCTATTGATAATTCTGCCGTTGGGGGCAATAGGAATGTTTTGAATATTATAAATCCGAATGACATTGAAACGTTTACTGTACTAAAGGATGCATCAGCAGCAGCAATTTATGGAAATCGTGCTTCTGGAGGTGTTATTCTGATAACAACAAAAAAGGGAACGTTGGGCGGAAAACTAGGCATAACCTACTCAGGAAATGTTTCAGTGAGTGAAACTAGAAATAGACTAGACATTCTATCAGCACAAGAATTTAGAAATCAGATAACACAAAGGGTTACCGATCAAAAAATACCTGAAAGTGCATTAGGTCTTTTAGGTAATGAGAATACTGATTGGCAAAATGAAATTTATCAGAAAGCAGTTGGTCATGACCATAATCTTACTTTTGCAGGTGGTATTGGTATAGTACCTTACAGGTTATCATTAGGTTATACAGATAAAAATGGTCTGCTTAAAACAGACAATTTTAATAGAAAAACACTTGGTCTAAATCTAACACCAGGTTTTTTTGAAAATACCTTACAAGTAAAAGTCCAAGCCAAAGCGATGCAGTCCCAAAATCATTTTGCAGATCAAGGGGCTATAGGTAATGCTATTTCTTTTGACCCAACAAAGCCGGTTTACGACCAAGATAGTCCCTATGGTGGATTTACAACATGGACGATTGACAACGGTAATCCAAATGGACTTGCTCCAACTAATCCATTAGCATTGTTAAACCTTAGGGATGATAATTCTACTGTTAATCAATTCATTGGTAATATTTCGGCTGATTATCGTTTACCTTTCTTTAAAGATCTAAGAGCTAATTTAAATTTGGGTCTTGATTTTTCAAAAGGAAGTGGTACAGTAGTTATACCTAATTTTGCTTCATTTGCATTTGATGATCTATTAGGTGGAGGAACCAATAATAGTTATAAAAATACAAAAAACAATAAACTTCTTGAGTTTTTCTTAAATTACAATAAGAAAATTGGTATTCACGGATTAGATATAATGGGAGGATACTCTTGGCAAAGATTTTATTATTTAAATGAAAGTAAGAATAATAATACAGCAGGAACAAAAAATCAGGATAAACCAGATGCTGAAGGTGAATTATATTTATTGGCTTTATTTACAAGAATAAATTATTCTTATGGAGATAATTTTTTATTTACTTTTTCATTAAGAAACGATCATACTTCCCGTTTTAGTAAAGATGCGAGGTCAGGTTATTTCCCTGCAGCGGCAGTTGCTTACAGACTATTAGATAACAACAATAAATATTTCGATAAACTAAAGGTAAGATTAGGTTATGGTCTTACAGGTCAACAAGATATTGGGAACTATTATGTGCATCTTGGTACTTATCTTGGAGCCCAAAATACTGCATACTATCAATTAGGAGATGATTATATTGCATCTTTAAGGCCAGAAGCTTACAATGAATTAATAAAATGGGAAGAAAATACAACTTACAATTTGGCATTTGACTTCAGTCTTATCAAAAACAGACTTTCAGGTACGATTGAAGGATATCAACGATATGCAAAAGATGCATTAGCTTATGTTAATTTGCCAGCTTTACAAAATTTATCGAATTTTGGTAATATCAATTTGGGTAATATGGAAAGTAGAGGTGTTGAATTGTCATTAAATGCGACACCTATCTTAAATGAAAAAA
>JBGSOH010000119.1:0-11337 GCA_041739205.1 Saprospiraceae bacterium | reverse complement strand
ACCTGGTGAGAATCTTACCCCAGTAGACGTAGTAGAATGTACAGCTGGCTTAGGCATTTGGCTTAAAAGAAGAAATGGAAATCAAAAAATAGTAGTAGGACGCGACGGTAGAATAAGTGGTAGCATCGTAAGTAATCTTGCGGTTAACACACTTTTGTCTATGGGCATCGATGTGGTAGATTTAGGACTGTCTACGACACCCACTGTAGAAATGATGGTACCAAAACTGAATGCAGGCGCTGGCATCATCTTTACTGCAAGTCACAATCCTAAAGAATGGAATGCATTAAAGTTTTTGACACATACGGGTGAATTTATTTCTGGTGAAGATGGACAAGAAATCATAGATATTATAAAAGAAGGTTCGTTGGTATTTTCTGAGGTGGATCATCTAGGACAATACAGTACATATGAAGGGTCATTGGAATACCACATAGCAGAAATCCTAAAATATCGTCACGTAAATGTAGAAGCTGTGCGAAATGCTGGACTTCATGTGGTGGTAGATTGTATCAACTCGACAGGTGCTATTTCTTTGCCACCATTATTGGATGCCTTGGGTGTCAAGTATACTTTACTGAATGATGATAATTTTGGTCACTTTGCCCACAATCCAGAACCACTACCAAAACATCTTGAACAATTATCAGAAACAGTCATCGCTCAGAAAGCACATTTAGGTATAAGTGTTGATCCAGATGTAGATAGACTTGCTTTTGTAAATGAAGATGGGTCTATGTTTGGCGAAGAATTTACACTCGTAGCTGTAGCGGATTATATATTGAGTCGTGAAAAAGGAAATACGGTTTCCAATCTCTCTTCCACGCGTGCGCTTGCAGATGTGACCCATAGACATAGTGGTAGTTATAGTGCATCAGCGGTAGGTGAAGTCAATGTCGTAAACGAAATGAAACGAACCAATGCCATCATAGGTGGAGAAGGAAATGGTGGTGTCATCGTTCCTGACCTACATTATGGTAGAGATGCCTTGGTCGGTGTAGCTATTTTCTTGTCTTTATTGGCAGAAAAAGGGATGTCTATGACTGAACTTAAAGCAACCTACCCTACTTATGTCATCATAAAAGATAAACTTGAGTTGACACCTGCCTTAGATTTAGATCTCATTTTTGCAAATATCAAGGAGACATTCAAAAATGAAAAACTGAATGACATAGATGGTCTAAAGATAGATTTTGCAGAAGGATGGGTCCACATGCGTAAATCAAATACAGAACCAATCGTAAGAATCTATTGTGAAGCAAAAGACGACAATACCGCACAATCTCTTATACAAAAGGTAAAGGCCATCATATGACAAAGCAAAACCCAAACAGTTTAGAGCAATATTTTGCACCATTCAGGAATAATATCATTGGTATAAACCAAGAATTCGAATCTCCTTATGGTATTAAAAAGATCATATATGCAGACTGGACAGCGAGTGGGAGAATGTACAGACCGATCGAAGAATTATTGACGGAAAAAATATCTCCTTTTGTAGCCAATACACACACGGAGACCAATGTGACAGGATCTTCTATGACGCTTGCCTATAAAAAAGCAAAAGACATCATCAAAAAACATGTCAATGCCATAGACGGTGATATCCTGATATCATCCAACTCTGGTATGACTGGTGTAGTCAATAAACTTCAAAGAATCATTGGTGTGAAACTCCATGAAAAATTTCAAGATAAGATAAAACTTGCTGAAGAAGATCGTCCTGTGATATTTGTCACGCACATGGAACACCATTCTAATCAAACATCTTGGATAGAGACTACAGGTGATGTAGTTGTCATCGATGCGTGTAATGAAGGAAAAGTAGATCTTAGTTGTTTGGAAAGTTTATTAGAAAAATATAAAAACAGGAAGGTCAAAATTGCTGCGGTCACATCATGTTCTAATGTCACAGGTATAGATACACCTTACCATAAGATAGCAGGTATGATGCACAGAGAAGGCGGTTTCTGTTTTGTAGATTTTGCGTGTTCTGCACCATACATACATATAGACATGCATCCTGAAAAAGAAGATGAGTATCTAGACGCCATCTATTTCTCTCCGCATAAATTTTTGGGTGGGCCTTCGAGTTCAGGTATATTAATATTCAATCAAAAGCTCTACACTAATAGAATACCTGATAGTCCTGGTGGTGGCACGGTGGATTGGACCAATCCATGGGGCGAACATAAATACCACGATGAAATAGAAGCACGAGAAGATGGTGGCACACCCGCATTTTTACAGACGATCAGAGTAGCCCTCTGCATCAAGCTGAAAGATGAAATGGGTGTAGAAAATATACTCGAGAGAGAACATCAATTATTAGATAGAATTTGGAAAAAATTTGAAACATTACCGAACCTACATGTACTCGCTGACAATCACAAACATAGGCTGGGTGTAATATCGTTTTATATAAATGACCTACATTTCAACCTTGCGGTGAAGTTGCTCAATGATAAATTTGGAATTCAGATGCGTGGTGGTTGTTCGTGTGCAGGTACTTATGGACATTATTTGCTAGAAGTATCTCACGAAAAGTCCAAAAAACTGACAGACGAAATATCCTCTGGTTTTCTAGCCAATAAACCTGGTTGGGTAAGAATGTCCATACATCCTACAACCACAAATGCCGAACTAGATGAAATCCTTGACGGCTTAGAGCAACTTTGTCTTCACCACAAAACATGGGCGGAAGACTACACCTACAATCTAAAAACCAATGAATTCAAGCATAAATCTGAACTTGCAACAGAAGAGAAGATTGTGGAATCTTGGTTTGAGTGAGATATGAGAGACGAGAGATGAGAGATGAGATATGAGAGATGAATGATGAGTTCGTAGCAAATAGTTGATAGTTCATAGCTGGGCAATTGCTCGCCGATAAGCTTCGCGTCTTCACGAAGCTTGGGTTAGTGAAAGCGTCTCGCTTTCAACTTAGCAAAAGAGAAAATTAATTTCCTAAATTATTAGGAAATTAGAAAAACAACAATTATCTTTGCATCATGAATTATCAAGAGACAAAAGAAGAGTTTATTCAGTTGTGGGGCAGTCTAGGTTCCAATTGGGGTATTAATAAAGCAATGGCGCAAATCCATGCCATATTATTAGCTAGTGAAAACCCTATGACTACCGATGAAATAATGGAAGAGTTAAAAATCTCACGTAGTAATTCTAATCTGAATATTAGAGCTTTGATTGATTGGGGATTAGTGTACAAAAAGCATGTTGCAGGTGATAGAAAAGAGTATTTCATTGCAGAAAAGGACATGTGGCAGGTAGCTATTAAAATAATGAAAGAGCGAAGGAAAAGGGAAATCGAACCATTAATTAGAGACTTAAAAAGATTAAGTGATTTTGAAACAAAAAGTTATGAAGATAAAAAATTTAAGAATTTGCTAGACCAAACGGTGGAGCTTTCCGAAAAGCTTTCAAGTATCGGAAATGCCGTTGAAAAGGTAGATAAAAATAGTTTTTTTAAATGGATAATGAAGTTGTTTTAAAAAATTTGATTTATAATTCCTATTTTTTTCGTAAATACAAATATTATGATCTTGTATGTTTTTATAAGTTGTCTGCTTACAGGATATATTGGCCAGTTTTTATACAAACAAGGAAAAGCTTGGTCTTCTTTTCTAGTACTAGACCAATCTTTGTCTGACAAGCTCAATTTGATACTTTTGACCCTATTTTATTTGCTTAATATTGGATTCATCTTTCTATCAGTGTTTATTTGGGAACATGAACTCGCAGGTTTGGATTTGGCAACATATATTATAAAAAGGGTGGCCATAATTATAGCACTTATCGGTTTTCTACACATTCAAAATACATTATTATTTTTAATATTTTTTTACTTTAAAATTCATTTAAAATGGAAGCTTTAAATCTAATTACTTACTCAATTTACACCGTTTTCATTATTGTCATAACCTTGCTAGTTGCCAAAATTTTATTCAAGAACTCGGGCAACTATATGACAGAGATTTTTTCTGGAAATCAAGCTTTGGCTGAATCAACTAATCAATTATTTAGGTTAGGATTTTTCCTTTTGGCACTTGGCACAGGATTCTGGTATCTTGAAGTCCCAAATCTCATCCAAACCAAAGTAGACCTTTTTGAAAAACTAAGTATCAAAATTGGTGGATTTACATTATTCTTAGGAGTACTTTTGTTTTTCAACCTAATGCTATTTTTTAGAGGCATGAAAGCAAAAAAACGAAGTCAAGCACTTGCCCAACAAAACCAAGCAGGCTAAAACTTAGACTTGAAAAGGGGCGTAAAATATTC
This sequence comes from Saprospiraceae bacterium, assembly GCA_041739205.1. GTDB lineage: Bacteria > Bacteroidota > Bacteroidia > Chitinophagales > Saprospiraceae > OLB9. Next base: position 7,041 of record JBGSOH010000119.1, on the reverse strand, counting down.
TCAGTGTATAAATTTACACAAATACCATCTTAATATTTCCTAATTTTACACCCTAAATCATTTTATGCAAATATATCTTGACAACGCTTCTACTACGCCCATGCTTCCTGAAGTCGTACAGCACATGACCGAAGTCATGAATGAGTCCTATGGTAATCCATCGTCGATTCATAGGCATGGGCGTAAAGCAAAGTCAATTATCGAAAATGCACGTAAAGTAGTAACCAAAGTGATTAATGCATCTCTGGGAGAAGTATTTTTTACATCTTCTGCCACAGAAGCCAATAATATGGTGTTGAAAAATGCGGTGCAAGACCTTGGAGTACAAAGGATCATATCATCTCCTACGGAGCATCACTGTATCTTACACACACTAGATTATCTTACTCATCATCATAAATGTGAAGTGATTTACCTGCGAGTTGATGCTTATGGCATTATCGATTATCAACAGCTGGAAGATTTACTTTCGGGTACTTCTCTCAAAACATTGGTTAGTATCATGCATGGTAACAATGAGATTGGGACCATGTCAGACACTATAAAAATCGGAGCATTATGTCATAAATATAGTGCACTCTATCATTGTGATGCTGTGCAAACTATTGGCAAATATCACATCGATGTGCAAGCGTCTTACATTTCCTTTTTATCGGGGTCGGCACATAAATTTCATGGACCTAAAGGTGTGGGTTTTGTTTTTATAAGTAATGAAAATATTATCACACCATACATACACGGTGGCGCACAAGAAAGAAATATGCGAGCAGGAACAGAAAATGTAGCTGGTATCGCAGGTTTGGCAAAAGCACTCGAAATTATCTCTGAAAGTACAGATATCAACAAAACAAAGAACCTTTCACTCAGAACATTATTCAAAGACAAACTTCTTACTGAATTTCAGGATATCACTTTTAATGGAAGTCAGGAAGGTGATTTTTTGGCACATGTACTAAGTGTTTCTTTTCCACCTGGACCAAAGGCAGATATGCTTGTGATGAATCTTGATATTGCAGGTATTTCTGCATCGTCAGGTAGTGCTTGTAGTGCTGGCATAGAAGAAGATTCTCATGTATTAGTAGCTATTGGACATCCTGCAGAACGAAAGACGATAAGATTTTCGTTTTCACCTTTTAATACAGAAGAAGAAATTCTTTACACAGTGTTAAAGTTGAAGACGATGATGTGATCTTAGGACAAGAATTTATTATTTGATCACCGTGACATCTCCGCTTAACATTTGTTGGAATCCATCGATAAATTGCATCATGGCTACCCATACATAGACGCCATTGACTACCGATTTTCCTTTGAAAGTGCCATCCCAACCATCTGTAGATTCATTCAACTGAAACTTGCTTGATACAAAAACCATATTTCCCCATCGATCATAGACTCTCAGATAGAGACCTTTTGCTGCTAAAGCATTCCCCGTAAGGAAAAAATAGTCATTTATATTATCACCATTGGCTGAGATGATATTGGGTGAATAGATCGTTCTGTCTTTTGCTACCCTTACATAAACACTATCTATGACTATGCACCCATCTCCATTAACCATTTCTAGGTAATAATAACCATTAAAATGTGGGACAACAGTGGTGTTTTGACAATCTTTACAATCTACATCAGGGTTATCTTGGGTCGTCCAATCAAATACTACATCATCATCGACATTAGAATATTCACTTTTTAAAAGTATATCATCTCCTAAGTTGATCAAAATGGTATCTTCCAATATAGATAATGTCAATAAGTCATTGCTAACTTCGATATCAATCGTTTTTTCATCACATCCAGACATAGCGCGCAAACTAAAACTACTAGGTGAAGGCAGCCACTTCTGAGCGCTAGTATCTCCGTCCGACCACAGATATGTCAATCCATGTAATGTTGCGTCTATCAACACAGAATCTCCTGGACAAGTCTTGTATGACTCTGCAAGAAAGGATAAATCCAAGGACAAAACCATCAATTCTGTACTATCTTTTTCTATAAAAGTAAATGGATCGTCCGAAAAAGTAAAACTGCCCAAAGCTATGGGCAATCCTGAGAGTACAGCCTGATTTTTATATAAACCAAGTGCATCACGACCTACTTCTACGACCACTTTGACAGTGTCTATGCCTACAGGTACTACCATATTGGTCAAAGACAATATATTTCCATTCAATACAACATTACCACCAAAAGGATTTTGTATGACTTCTTTTGCCACCAATCCTACAGGCATGGTATCGATAAGTGAGATATTGCTACGAGTTGTGCCCGACCCATTACTTACGATAAATGAATAGACCACTTCGGTACACGGATAAGCGACTTCTGGTTCCACAATTTTTTGTAATTGTAGTGTATAGGGACATGCACATCCGTCTTGACCTGATGAAAGTGGACCTTGCGACAAAAGCGATATTTCACCCGTAACTTTATTGATGGAGACGAATTTGTCTTGATCAAAATTTCCATAAGAGCCGTATCCATATAAATTACCAAAGGAGTCAAAAAATACCGCTCCTAGTTGATCTACTTGACTTTGGCGTATGAAATCTCCTTTTACTTCACCCGTATCTGGATCGACAATGACTAGTTTTCTATTTCTAAAATCATGCCCGTACAAAATACCTGTGAATGGATCAAAAGCTACATCTACGATACCCACAGTATTATTTGACATTGCTACAAAGGTGCAAGCGTAATTAGGGTCTTCTAGATCTACTTTGATGATTTGCGGCCTTCCTCCTAGACCTATCAGTAATAAATATTTTCCATCAGGTGTGACATCACCAGCGTAGTACAAAGGTCCTGCAGGAAGCCCTTGTGGCAAACCAAGATCAATGGCAACGCCATCACTTCCTACTTTCCTGAGTGCGCCTGTAGAAGGATCTACGCCATAAATTAGATTGTCTGTGATGCGGTAACCCATGCCATTCAAGACAAGGTCTAAGCCTGATGATATCGTATCTAGGTAGATATTTTGTCCGTTTTCTGATATTTTCACTTCATAGAGACCTGAACTTTTGCTTCCGCTTTTGGTGAGACTAAGGTAGTACTGCCCTCTACATGTAAAAGGTTGTTGGGCCTCCAAGCTTATATGGAAAACAAGATATATGATCGTAAAAAGATATCTCAAACTAAGGTCTATTTAATTTGGAATGGCAAATTACACAAAGTTATTAATATCGTTTGTATTTTCTACATTAAGAAATGTAAAAATGTCGTCAAAATATAGGGAACAGTATAATCTTCTTAAGAACATCAGGTAAATTAACAAATTCCTTAGCTTAACAATACATATTAATAAATAAAGCTTCGGAAGGAATTTTCCCTAAATAAATATTTACATTCTGTTAATTATTGTTTCTTAACTTGAATGTATTATATATTAGGCATTTCGTCTGATTAATAGAATAAAGAGCTTTAATGTTTTCATTCCGAATCAAATTAAATACTCTCTTTAATACTTAATTTCGTATAATAAGTCTGGTTTTGTCGCTCGAGCCGCGACAGGCTTTTACTTTTTTGCATTACCAAAAAAAGTAAACAAAAAAGTCTAGTTCCGCTAAATCGCTCCGCGTACCGGAACGGCTTGCCCTCTTTACATTCTGCCATAATACTTGGTTTTCAACATAAAATTAGAAAAATTGATCCAAATATTATCCTACAATTTAGCTAAAAAGAATTTAACACTAATAGATAATTGAATATATCTCCTACTGATTTGCAGATAAATACTACTTTTTACTTGCTTTGTTGTGGTCTTCCAAAAACTTAGCTAAACCTATATCCGTAAGAGGATGATAGAGCAAACCTACGATAGATGATAGTGGACAAGTAACCACATCTGCACCAGCTTTGGCAGCTTGAACTATATGAAGTGGTGTACGGATAGATGCAGCTAAAATCTCGGTCATGTAACCTTGGATAGAATATATAGAAGCTATTTCTTCTATCAATTTGATACCATCCCAAGAGATGTCATCTACCCTTCCTACGAATGGTGACAAGTAAGTTGCGCCTGCTTTTGCAGCAAGAATAGCTTGGCCTGCTGAAAATACTAAAGTACAGTTGGTGTTGATACCTTTTTCAGAAAAATAGGATATAGCTTTGATACCATCTTTGATCATAGGAATTTTCACAACGATATTGTCCGCAAGGTCAGCAAGACGCTCACCTTCTTCAACCATACCTTTATAATCTGTAGAAATGACTTCAGCGCTGACATCTCCTTCTACGATTTTACAAATCTTTTTATAATGAGCGATGATATTTTTTTCACCTGAGATACCTTCTTTTGCCATCAGAGACGGATTGGTAGTAACTCCATCAAGAATACCTAAGTCAATGGCTTCTTTGATCTGATCTATATTGGCAGTATCGATAAAAAACTTCATTATTAATATATTTTGTAATTGTGGAAGGGAATGGCTTTTTACAAAAAAAGTGTGAGGAAACACACCGAGTCGCTCAACCTCTTACCCTTGCTGCATTTCTGCCCTGAGGGAGTTCAGAAGGAGCAGACCGTATGTCCCTCACGGGTGCAAAAGTACAATGTTTTTTGACAAATCAAAATTTTTCGTCCGACTCTATTGAAAAAATATTCCAAGGAAAGCTCTTGGGTTGCTCTGCGGTGATGACAACTGGCTCATTCTTAACGGGATGCATGAATGACATTTCTTTGCAATGAAGTGCAATAGATTTATTGTCTAAAGGATAAGTTGCGCCATATTTCAAGTCACCTACTATCCAACAACCAATTTTACTTAATTGTGCCCTGATTTGATGTGATCTTCCTGTGATTGGATTGACTTCAAGCAAAACCTTACCGTCGAGTTCGCCTTTTAGAGCATAATGAAGTATGGCTTCTTTTGTACCCGTTCTAGGACTTTGGTGGGCTTTTACTATATTTTTAGTCTCGTCTTTGACTAGGTGGTGTATCAATGTACCAGAAAATTCATCTGGACGTTTGCCTACGATGGCTAAGTATTTTTTGTCGATCGTTTTTTCTTGAAGCATTTTGTTCATTCTCACAAGCGCCTTAGACGTTCGAGCAAAAACCACGACACCACTAACAGGTCTATCCAATCTGTGGATGACTCCCAAAAACACATCTCCTGGCTTTTTATACCTAACTTTGATATATCTTTTTACGGCATCCGCTAGGGTATCATCCCCTGTTTCGTCGCCATGCACTAAGGCACCGACGGGTTTATTGACAGCGATCAAATGATTATCTTCAAAAATGACCACAATGCCACCACTATTATATTTTTCTCTCCTCATACGGGTGCAAAGGTAGTAATTTTATTGATATGAGAAAAACGGAAGATATTGCATTCCTTTACAATTCTTGCTGAAGCCTTGATTTTATGGTTTTACTATAAAGATCAATATCTTAGATTCATCTACATAAGCTAGGCCTTGGTCTAATAAAAAGTGATATTTCCAATGATCTTTTTGTATCTTTGTTTTTGAATTTGGGATGACATCCCTATTTTATAAATTATTATTATGGTTTCCGGTAAGGCAGACATCAATAAAATATTAAAAACTTGGGCTAAGACACCTCCTTTCTATCATGTAGTGTTTTGGCTGGTCTTGTTTATAATAGTATTTTTGACGGGTGTGTCAAGTATGGGTTGGCGAGATGCTTTTTTCACAGACTTAGTGAATATTGGTTTTTTTGTCATCATTGCGTATATTAATTACTTCATCTTATTTCCCAAATACCTGAAGGACAAAAACTTGCTTTGGCACTTTGGTGCATTATTTTTGATCGCTTTACTACTGACACCTATCAAACTCACTTGTTTTTATATCGTAACATCCGCCAATGCAGAACTACAGTCAAGCTTTATGGGCAATCGTTTTTTTATATTTTTTACGACTTTCATAGTGGGGACATCTACTACCATATATATGATCATGAATGACTGGATCGTCCAACAAAGAGAGAAAAAGGATCTAGAGAGTAAAACATTGCAGTCAGAACTTAATTTTTTAAAATCACAAATAAACCCACATTTTCTTTTCAATACATTGAATAGTTTGTACGCACTCACTCTAAAAAAGTCTGACTTAGCACCTGAAATAGTCCTGAAGTTGTCTGAAATGATGCGGTATATGCTATATGAATGTAATGAAAAAGAGGTGCCACTCTCCAAGGAGATCAATTATATGCAGAACTATCTAGAACTCGAAAAACTGAGACACGGTAGCAAAATGTTGATTGATTTCAAAATAAGTGGCGACATAGATACGCAGAAAATATCTCCTTTGATCTTGATACCTTTTATAGAAAATTCCTTTAAACACGGAATCAATAATCAAGTAAATCAAGGATTTGTAAATCTGGAATTGAATGTGGTAGATAACGACCTACAAATGGTTCTCGAAAATAGTAAATCACCGTCACTTCCAAAGATTAATGAAAAAAGATCTGGTGGTATCGGACTTGTAAATGTGAAACGTAGGATGAATATTCTCTATCCAAATCTCCATCAATTAGAAATCAAAGAAAGTCCAAATACTTATAAAATTGAACTCAACCTTAACCTTATTAATAATTAAATCACATCAAAACAATTAAACAAATGATCAACGCAATAATAGTAGATGACGAACCATTGGCATTAGAAGTTTTGGAGACCTATATATCGCAAATACCTGATATCAAACTGATTAAAAAATGTGAAAACGCTTTTGAAGCCAATGAAGCGCTCAAAAACAACCATATAGATCTCATGTTTTTAGATATCCAAATGCCACAACTTTCTGGTATCGACTTCTTAAAAACGTTGTCAAATCCACCTTGTGTCATATTCACTACCGCTTATCCTGACTATGCAGTGGAAGGATTCGAACTTAATGCCGTAGATTATTTATTAAAACCAATATCACTAGAGAGATTTCTAAAAGCCGTAAATAAAGTCTCTGAAAAACTTTCTGCCAAACATATCGACCACGAAAACGAAGCGCACGAAGTAGCCGACGATTTCTTCTTCGTAAAAGCGGACAAAAAACTAGTAAAAGTCAATTACG
>JBGSOH010000049.1:0-17419 GCA_041739205.1 Saprospiraceae bacterium | reverse complement strand
CCTACAACATTTCCAGTTAATGCAATCGTTGTGATGGCATCACCTGTACAAATTGTTTGTGCAGTTGGTGTCGCTACTGCATTAGGAATTGGGTTAACAATAACCGTAGCAGTAATTGGTGTACCTGTACATGTTCCACCTGCATTCGTGTATGAAGGTGTTATTGTAAATGTAACAGTTATAGCAGCATTTGTCGTATTGGTCAATGAACCAGATATATCTCCTGACCCACTCGCTGCAATACCGGTAACTCCTACCGTATTATCTCTTGTCCAATTATAAACTGTACCTACAACATTTCCCGTTAAAGCAATTGTTGTCATGGCATCTCCTGTACAAATTGTTTGGGCACTTGGCGTCGCTACTGCATTTGGGATTGGGTTGACTACAACCGTAGCAGTAATTGGTGTACCTGTACATGTTCCACCTGCATTTGTAAAAGATGGTGTTATTGTAAATGTAACGGTTATAGCTGCATTTGTCATATTGGTCAATGATCCAGAAATATCTCCCGATCCACTTGCTGCAATGCCGGTTACTCCAACTGTATTGTCTCTTGTCCAATTATAAACTGTACCAGTAACATTTCCAGTTAATGCAATCGTTGTTAATATATCTCCAGAACATACAGTTTGTGCACTTGGTGTAGCAACTGCATTAGGTATAGGGTTGACTACAACCGTAGCAGTAATATCAGGTCCTGTACATGTACCAGCAGTTGGGCTGATTGTAAATGTGACTGTTACGGCTGAATTGGTCGTATTCACAAGAGTTCCACTTATATCAGTTGTTCCACTAGCAGCAATTCCAGATACGGACATTGTATTATCTCTTGTCCAAGTAAATGTGGTACCTGTGACAGGACTACTTAATACAATTTCTGTTATTGCATCACCTGTGCAAATAGTTTGGGCACTAGGAGTTGCAATTGCAGTGGTGGATGTCAAAACACTAATTTCAACTTCGTCAACAACGTCTGTACAACCTGGAGCACTAACCGTCCACCTTAATATATATGTGCCACCACCACCTGCTGGTGTAAATACTGCATTTGGAGCATTAACGTTACTAAACTGCATCGAAGATACAGATGGTCCACTTACAACATTCCATAATCCAGTACCATTTGCAAAAGATGCATTTAAGGTTGCTGTTTGATCTGAACAAATTGACTGATCATCGCCTGCATTTCCTGTTGGAGGTGTACTAGCAATTATTTCAACATCATCCGTAAACGCAGTACATGGTGCATTGGCTACAGTCCACCTTAAAATATATGTTCCCGCGCCACCGTCAGGTGTAAATGTTGCTAATGGATCAGAGATATCGTCAAACTGAGTTAATGTTAATGACGGACCACTTACAACACTCCAAGATGGTGTGCCGTTTGCAAAAGTTGCTGAAAGTAAAGCAGATGCATTTCCACAAATAGCTTGATTCATACCTGCATTTCCACTAGGAAGACCATTAACAGTTATAATTACATCGTCAATTGCATCTGGACACCCAGAACTAGTAACTACCCATCTCAAGGTATACATACCCAGGCCTCCTGAAGGTGTAAATGTTGTGGCTGCATCACTATTATCGGCAAATTGAGTGCTTGATAAAGAAGGGCCGTTTATTACACTCCAAATCCCAACACCATTTGTAAATGTTGCGTTAAGTATTGCTGAACCATTTTCACATATTGTTTGAGGTGTTCCCGCATCTGCTGTTGGTACTGGATTTACTGTTATCACTACATCATCGGTGGCATCCATACAAGGACTATTGCTCACTGTCCATCTTAGTGTATAAATTCCTGGTCCTCCAGTTGGCGTAAATATTGCTGAACCACTTGTCGTGCTACTAAACTGCGCCAATGACAGTGATGGACCACTTACAATACTCCACTGACCAGTACCATTTGTTGCAGTTGCAGCCAAAGTAGCAGTAGATGTTGCACAAATTGTTTGAGCTAAACCTGCATCTGCTATTGGCGTAATGCTTATATTAATTACTGCTGACCCTAACATCGTAGTAGAACAACCACCAGGTCCAACTCCAACAACAGTATAAGTACCAGCTGCTGACTGCTCCGGAAAATCAATTGCCATACCTGTTCCCGCAATCGGACTTCCTACCGCAGTCATTCCATTGAATAATTGATAGTTTACTCCTGTTTCAGTGTCACTTAAATTTATGACAAAACCAGGATCGACGTCACACCTTGTGCCTCCACCAGTTACATTGAATGCAGTTGGTGGTGGTGCCACCGTGACTGTAAATGAACAAGTAGCATTTGGTAAAACACCATTTGAAGCAGTTACGTTTACTGTTGTGGTTCCTGTAGGGAATGTATATGGTGAAGTAATTACCGTTGCACCAATCCTATACTCAATGGTCGGTGTAGGACAACCTACTGCAGTTGCACTAAATGATTGTAAAGAGCCACATGTAATGTTTGTAGGATTTACGTTTAAATTTGGTGGACAAACAGTAATAGTTGGTGCTATATTCAAAGTAGTCACTGTAGGATTTGCAGCACCAGCTACATTTGGGTCATCAGTAACCACAGTGCTAAAGTTTGATCCTGACACCATACCTTGATTTGATATAGAGCAGTCCCCTAAAGGGAACGGATTGTCAATACTCACCTGAAAAGAAATAGTCATATTCCTATCTTGAGGCAGCAGAAATCCTGATACACCTCCTACAGTAACAGTCTCACCAGACATCATACTCATGGCAACAGGTGGCTCATTGTCATTTATTGCTGTTAAAGTACTTTCAGAATTAACAATTGAATTGGAACTATTTTCTACAGCAGGGCTAGATGTATCCACAAAAAGTTCTTGACCTAAGCCCTGGTCATCCGTTGTTAATGCATCTTCCGTTATTCCAGACGCAAATGGGTGAGATGGTACTGTACATGTGGCCCCAAATGTGAATGTTGTGGTTGGACCAAAGGCTATTGCACCGTTATTGTTTGTATTTCCATTACCAGACCAATTGGCATTAATTGTTGGACCTGCACCTTGGAACTGCATAAATGAAGATGGATCTAAGAATCTTACTCTATATGCTCTAGGGTATCCTGAAGGTAAAGTTAGTGCATTATTCGATACATTGCCACAAAGTGTATTGATTGCTGTACCCATTGTTGCTGTTCCTGCTCTCAATACAATTCCTTCAAGTCCAGCAACTGTTGATGTTGAATTTGTAATATTGTTATTTTGTAAAGTAAGATCTAATCTTGCAGCGGCATTATTTCCATTTATTGCAATGGCATCCACTGGAGTATCGATATTGCTAGAAGTAACATTAAGGTTATTTTTTATTTCAATAATCGCTTGACCATTACCTTCATGCAGATTTCTTATATTGGCAAATGTTGTTGCTGTAGGTGAGTTGTGTAATATTGATCCATTATCATTAACACGACCACTCAAGTCAGAAGTGATAAATGTGGAAGCTAAAACGGCTACTTCACCTTGAGACGATATTTCAGTATTATTATTGATATTATAATTCATATTTGCGTTAGCACCATTTGAACCAACTTCAATTCCAGCCATTGGGTTACCAAAATTCCTAATGGTATTACTTGTAAAATTAAAGACGAAATTTGAATTATCTTCCGCCAATGCTTGAACTCCTTTACTTCCAGCTCTTGCAAAACTTGAATTGGTAATTGATACTGTGGCCGTTGCACTACCTTGAGTTCTCATTTCAAAACAATCTTGTCTTGTGACCAAATAACTTGTATTTTCGAAATTACAATTATTAATTGTAAGCGTTAATGAGCCAGTGGTATTTATAATATGAGAATTTCTGTAAAATGCATTTGAAAAGGTACATCCAGAAAAACTACATGTTCCAGTCAAATTCCTGAATTTAAGTGCATTCTCTTCTTCGCTATCTCCATTTCCAGTAGAAGTACAGTTTGTTAGAGTAAGATTTGAAACTACATTTCCGTTTATCCCATGCTCATTTGTAGTGCTGATGTCTACATTATTTAAAACTGCTGTAGATACATTATTCATATATATGGCAGCATTACACAAAAGGTTATCATCATAATCGCAAATACCGTCAAAACCAGTTTCAATTGTATTTGCGTTTGTCATGGTTAAATTCCTCAAAGTGATATTCGTAGCATTCACCAATTCAATACCACGAGATCCTATATTATTAAAAACACCACCTGTACCATCAGTTGTACTAGTACCAGTTATTTCCAACGAGCCTGTGGTATTACTTACCCTCATTCCATAAGAACCGTTCGATGCTGAGACAGATCTAAAAATTACATCTAAGGCGGAGCTATTAAAGTTTACGGCAATTCCTCCAGTGTTTGTAACAACTACATCTCTAATTAAGAGAGATGACGATACATTTGAAGTTAAAGCAGTCCCAGAAGTATTATTAATCGTCAGACCATAAATTCTATTTTGAGATTGTGCATTAACTGCATTCCCTGATTGATTAAATATTGGATTTGTTCCACCAACTGTTGGAATAGTAGCAGGAGAAATTGGCGGAAAACCAGAAAAAGTGACTCCTGCCAAGGTTGCTAAAGTTCCAACTGCTCCTTGACCTATTAGTCTTTGGTTACCTAATAACAATGTACTAGTTGTATTAGTGTAAGTACCTGAATAAACAAAGATATTATCACCAGTACCATCTAGGGACGTTGCATTAAATGTATTCATGCTGTTCCATGGATTACTTAATCTTCCATCGCCACCAGCCGGTGCACTTGCATTTATAAACCAAATCATTCCAGCCACCGTAATACTTACAGTTCCCACACTTGTAAATGTGCCGTCAGATACTGTATATGTAAAAGTAGTAGTTCCTTCATATCCTGGATTTGGATTAAAAGTAAAGCTACCATCTGCCATGAATGTGACGTCTCCTTGAGTACCAGCTGTGTTGATCGTTGTTACAGTTAAAACATCACCATCAAGATTTATATCATTAACAAGAAGGCCTGATCCTGTAGGAACTGAAATAGACACATTACCCACCGTGGTGTAGGCATCATTGACTGCAACTACAGAAGTTTCTAATGAGCCAGGCACCAACGTAGTATTTGCATCAATCATATCTGTAAATATAACACCTGTGGCATCCATAGCTCCTGATGCATTAGATATAACGATTGTATATTCGATAACATCACCTGGGCTTGGACCTGTAGGACCGCTATCTGTTCCTACCAATACTGCTGTTTTGGTTGTTGTGATGGAAGGAGCTACCATACTCAAAAAAGGAAGAGCGTTTTGATTATTATCGCTGTTAATACACATTGCATATTTAACAGTTTTGTAATCATCAGCTGAAACACAAGCTTCAATTTTGGTAGTGGGATTTGTCTCAAATCCAACATTACTGTTGGTGACATTGGTCTGCAAAAGCAATGCTAGTAAAAATGTAGCAATAAAGTCCATAAATTGAGGTTATTTAATGTTTTGGAACTAAAAATTCGTCTTTGTAAAAAATTCAAGAACATATAGTAAATATACTACAAAACCCTATAAAAACACAATTGACATTATAAAAATATATAATATCAAATGTGCGTTTTTCAAATATATAAGCAATTCATTTGTCCGTAAATTATGGCAAAAGTAGTCATATATTTTTAATTAAAATAAATTCTATATAAATATTTGCATTCTTAATGAATTTATTTACTTTTGCTTCATATTTGACATTGTAACTCAACATAAACAATAATTTACGAGTAATTTAAATCTCATGGATAGAAGGAAGTTTATTGGCATTTCTGGCGTTAGTATCATAGGAGCTAACAGCTTTGTGATGTCTGTTTCAAGTTTTTTGGGACTAGGTGCAGAAGAAAAAATTTTCGATATCTTTTCCTTCATAGGTGTCAATAAAACAGGTAAAATAGATGAGCTAAAAAACAAATCTATTGTTTTTGATGCTCTTAAATCTTGGGCAAAATCTAATTATTCTTTGTGCGATGACAATATCTATTGGAAAGCTGGAGATGATCAGATTCTTATTCCAATTCAACTCAAAACAGCTGATGAAGTCATAATTGATAATATTGTCTTGGTATTCAAAATAGAAAAAGAACAAAATCTTCGATATGTAGGCAATTTATCAAGTTTTCATATTGAAGCAATATCAAGAAATAAAAAACTCCTTAGCAAATTTGGCAATACAGACAAAATTAGAGAGTCTGTCCTCCCTTCTTCAGGTAAAGGCAAACCAGTAGATCTAGGTTGGTCCTTTGAGACAAAACTTGGAAGCTTTGAGTTATCAGCTTCTTTAAACGCTGATAAAACATCAGTGTCGTCTGCTCTTTATGCGGGTAACAATGCTGTGTGGCAGAGTAGTTTTTTATCTGAAACATCTTTAGTTCATACTCATTCTACTACAATCTAATTTTTTGTAATTTAAATAAATTGACCATGGCTGAACCATTTTTATCTGAAATAAGAATATTTAGTTTTAATTTTCCACCTAGAGGTTGGGCCTTTTGTAATGGCCAGTTATTGCCCATTAATCAAAATCAAGCTTTATTTGCTCTACTTGGTACTACTTATGGAGGAAATGGTCAGACAAATTTTGCCTTACCTAACTTAAAGAGAAGATCTCCCATCCACTTTGGTTCTGGACACACACTTGGTGAATCAGCAGGTCAAGATGCACATACCATTAATATTCAAGAATTGCCCCAGCATACACATGCTGTGGTTGCAACATCTTCCATACAAAACACAGTGGTTCCGACTAATAATTACTTAGCGTCAAGTACTCCTTCTAGCTTTTATAATGGGTCTAGTAATGCGGTAGCACTTCCTGGATCATTATCAAATATAGGAGGAAGTCAGGCCCACAATAATTTACAACCTTCTTTAGTCCTAAACTTTTGTATAGCACTACAAGGCATATTTCCTTCACATAATTAAAATTAAAAAATGGCACAACCATATGTAGGTGAAATAAGGATGTTTGCAGGAAACTTCAGTCCAGCTGGATGGATGTTTTGTGAAGGGCAATTGCTACCGATTTCAGAAAACGAAACATTATTCCAATTAATTGGTACGACCTATGGTGGTGATGGTGAGTCTACTTTTGGACTTCCAGATTTAAGAGGACGAATCCCTATTCACATGGGTGATGGCTATAACCTGGCAGAATCTTTTGGGACCGAATCGGTGACCTTAACCACATCACAAATACCTGCTCACTCACATGCTTTTTTAGTCAGTAGTAATAATGGAAGCGTCACGAATCCTTCAGGAAACGTCCTTGCTAGAAATGCTGCAACAGATGGATACACAGATGACACATCAGCGGGAACAGTTATTATGAATAATGGTTCTATAAGTGCGTCAGGTGGCTCACAACCACATGAAAATATGGCTCCCTTCATTTGTGTTAGTTTTATTATTTCCTTGTTTGGAATTTTCCCTTCACCAACCTAAAATAAAATAATGGCAGATCCTTTTGTAGCCGAAATAAGAATAATGACATCCAATTTTGCTCCTAATGGATGGGCATTTTGTAATGGACAGATTTTACCTTTATCCCAAAATACGGCATTATTTTCTTTGTTGGGTACAACTTATGGTGGTAATGGTCTTAATACTTTTGCATTACCTGATATCCAAGGTAATCATGTCATGCATCATGGACAAGGTCCTGGGTTGTCATTAAGAGACTTAGGAGAAATAGGTGGTTCTGAAAATGTCACTTTGTTAGAAAGTGAAATCCCTTCCCATTCTCATGCGCTCAATGCAGTGAATGACAGTGGTCTTCAGACATCTCCTAGTAATGCATTGCCAGCTAGAGCTCCTATGTATAACTCGGCAGGTACTTTAGTTAATATGGCAGCAAATGCAGTAGCACCTTCTGGTGGCAGTTTACCTCACAATAATAGACAGCCATATCTTACCTTAAATTTTTGCATCGCCCTTCAAGGTGTTTTTCCACCTCGAACATAACCATATATAGGTGAATGTAAGTTTAAGATCGATTGTAGTTGGCGATGTGTTTTTTCTGACTGAAGTTTACCGTAGTACGCGTGTCGAAGAACTAAATCGCGCTATTGATTGGTCTGATGAACAAAAGTCAGCATTCATTCTACATCAATTTTATGCACAGGATGACTATTATAAAAAAGTATATCCCGACGCTTCTTACGATGTAATAATGTATAATGACATTGCGATAGGTAGATTGTATGTGGAACGTTTTTTAATCGAAGGTACCATAAGAATTATCGATATTGCAATCTTACCAACTTATAGAAAACTAGGTGTAGGAAGTTATTTAATTAATAATTTAATGGAAGAAGCCATTCAATCCAATAAATCAATTACCATTCACGTCGAAATCTTTAATAAAGCCTTAGATCTATACAAACGGTTAGGTTTTGAGATTTTAAAAGAAACAAATGGCGTTTATTATCTTATGGAATGGAAAAACAATAAATAAATGGAAGGTCACACGATATTGGTCAAAAAAGATTTTGAGTCATTAATTGACAATTCATTAAAAATTCATTTTAATGATGATTACATTTTGCCAGCAGTTGTCATTTCAATTTCTGAAGGTATGACATATGCTGAAAGTATTAGAACTCCTTTTTCAGTAATCTTTAGAACAGATCAAAAAGGCCAATACTTTGAACAAGGAACCTACTTTATCACTCATCCTGAGAAAGGCAACATTCCTGTATTTTTAGTGCCTTTAGGTCCTGATGATAAAGGGATGAAATATGAAGCAGTTTTTAACTAAAGATTCATTTCATTGCTAAATCAGTAGATTTTCAACCTGTAATAGATTATTAATCTCAACATTTCTTAAAAAATATCTACTGCTAATTAAGTGCATCTAAAATGAACATGTAAAATTTGATGAAAATAAAAAAGCACTACCAAGACGCTGGTAAGTGCTTTTTTTGTTTTTATATTTTTTTATCTATCTAGCAACCAATAACTTTGGTGAGTATAAATTAATTAAACAATCCATCGTATTGACTATCAGTACCTCTAGTCTGAATAGTGGGTTGTTTTAACTCCAACATGTCATCTGCTTTTTCTTTTCCTCCCAATAATAATAAGGTTGATTTCTGTTCATACTCTTCCAACATTTTCATTCCTTGCTCTTCGAAGACGCCGTTTTGCAAATCAATCGAATTCATAAAATCAGAAGACATTTCCATAAATCTTTCCATTTCCCCTACTTTGTTAGCTACATCGTCAGCAATAACTTCCATTGCTTGATCAAACATTGCACGTTTGTCTGCGTCCCCTTTGATAATACTCATTGCAGATCGCATAGCTGAGTGACTGGCACGAATTGCTTTGCGCTCTTGCTCTTTTACTTTGACTTGGTCGGTCGTATCTTCTAATAATATTTCAGAGTTTGAGTACATTTTTGTCAACACTCTATAAAGGATTGACATTTTGTTGTGCAAAGCTGTGTACTTCTCGTTGCTTTCTTGAAGTCTAGCCGCTTTTCTGCTTGATAACAACATAGCACTTTCATTACCTTGCTCTTTAGCTTTTCGAGCGATGGCCATATTGTTACTGATTTCTTTATTATTCTCTTCCACGATAGTGATTAATTTCCTCATTTGACCTTTTAATCCACCAATTTGAGTACCCATTTTGGTAAGATTGTCTTGTAAGTCACTAATATAATTTTTTAGTATACCGATTGGATCTATAGTAACAAAAACTCCTGTGATCCATCTCATCACACTTTTATACATGTAAGATACTAGCGTGCGCCATTTTGGGTCAAGAACCATGTAAATAATTGCGCCTAGTACAGCAAGCAAAGCTACAATACCGATAGTATTATTTAGCATCTCTAATATCTGCGCGCTAAACTTAAATAATACATATCCTAAAGCACCAATGATACCCATCAAGAAAACTGCTCCCGTGGTTCCCTCAGGTTTTTGCCAAAAAGTTTTTGGTTTGAATTCTGTGTTTGGAAAATTTGCCATATTATTTTGTTTGTTTTGATTGTAAAAATAAACTAATTTTGGATAGCTTGATCAAATTATAAATCAAATTTATAAAATTCTATCATATAACAATCCATCTTCTTCGATTTCTTTATAAAGCAAATCAAAAGTTGCCTTAAAGTTATCTCGAGTTTCTTCAATTTTTGTTTTAGAACTGTTTGCACTTTCCTCTAACGTTTGAATCTCAGCAGCAATGAGTGTCTGCTCTTTTTCTAACTGAGCTATCTTTCTTTTGTTCTCTTCTACACGCTCATGAAGTCGTTTGACCTCCATGGATTTTGCGTCAATATTAGTTGCTATTTGGTTTTTTAACGCTAACGCAAATTGTTCTTTTTCTTTATTAAGTACATTTTTATAGTGCTGTACAGTGAGCATTAACTTTTCTTTGGTAATTCCCATTGTTGATGCGGTAATAAAAGCACTTTTGGCAGCTGTACTTTCGTCCATGCCCAAAGCAATTAGACCTTTATATGATTGCTTAAATTTTATATAATCGAACTCTTTGTGCAGACCATCTTTAATTGCTGTAAGCAATTTGATCAATACTTTATCATTCATATCATCTGATACCGCAAAAAGTTCTCTAAGATTTATTGTCATCTATTATTAAGTTTACGCAAATGTATAACCAATATATGTTTTAAAGTAAAAATTTTCGATTAATCCAAGGCGAAAGCCTACCAAATATGTCATCTATTCTGATTTATCGGGAACATATAGATAATGTTGGTCTAAAAAAGTCTCATACATATCCTGATGTTTAGGATTCTGGTCATCAAAAGGCTGATCGTATTTATATGCTAATGTTCTTTGTCTTGATGCTTCAAATAATGTTACTGCACATGCTACACTGATATTTAGACTTTGTACCATGCCATGTTGTGGAATGATAAAATTTCCATCCAAATATTTTAACGCGTTTTCAGAAATACCTCTTTGCTCATTGCCAAAAACCAATGCAACCGCCTCATTCATATTCAGGGTATACAATGACACTGAGTCAGTATCTAGATGTGTACCATATATTTTGTCATACTTTTTCCTAACATCGGCAAAACAACTTTCCAAATCATTATAGAAATGCGCTTTTACCCACTTTTTAGCACCCGAAGCACTATTGTTGCCTATATATTTACGACTCCTATTTCTATTTTCATCAGTGTATACGATATAAATCTCACTTATGCCTACAGCATCACAAGATCTCATCACAGCGCCGATATTATGCGGATCATTTACATTCTCAAGTATAACAGTAAGGTCACTTTGTCTTTTGGCAATGGTAGAACGAAACTTCTGCTCTCTCTCTTTGGTCACTGGTCTCTGCATGATGTTTAATTTCTCCTGTGGAATTTTGTCCCCTTGAATTCTATAATGTCTAGATGTTTGTTTTCATAAAAATCAAAAGCATCCGAGTCGTTAGCTGTCGGTGAGTCGTCTGATTTTGCTTTTTTGATATTGTACGTACTTTGCATGTAAGAGGTAGGTTCGTATTCTAAATAATTCTGAAAATTCACACCGTACTTCCATATATTCCTACCGATATACAACATTAAATCGTATCCTTTGATTGCATCTTGTGTTGGAATTTCACCATATAAATCTAGGAACTCCCGTCTAAATGCTCTGATATCTGATTGATTCTCATCTACAAAGTCAGACATTACCATTCTCATCTTTAGTGCATGGTAATATTCAAATTCTATTTTTTCTGATTCAAATAACATAGGCATACCATAAACAATAATTTGTTTGCCACCTTTTTCAGCCATTAGCCTTCTTAAACATGAATAAGCAAAACTTTCATCAGAATATGAATAATTGGGCAATATAATAGCTTTCAATTTTGGATTCTTAAGTAATCTATTGAATGCTGTGGGTCCTGTAGAAAGACTATCATCTGTTACATAAAAAGGTGTGTAAAAATCTTTTGAGCTTACATTAAGGGATGTAGCGGCCGCATCTTGAAAATATGATATCCAAGAATTCGTTTCCTTATTATTTTTCCCAACTATAAAAACTTCACCTTTTTTAAATTCTGACGCGGTACTATGAGCAAGTTTTAGGAAATGCTCTTTTAGATTTGGTTTCATTTGAATGTAGTAAGGATTCTCATTAGTAATCTTAGTACTTGTTTGCCAAGGAGAAACTAAAGGAATTCCCTTCTCTTTGCACTTTTCTGCCATCATTTTAACATCATCCCTCTCAAATGGCCCTATGATCAGATCTGTGGTTTCATTGACAATATTGTTAGTTTTTTCTATTAATGGGATACTACCTTCTTCTGTATCAATAACTTCTATATTAAACTTTATACCCTCATCGTCGAGTTTTTCTAAAGCTCTCATAACGCCTGCATAAAAATGTACAAACCTTGACTGAGCCATTTCATTCGGACTGTAATTATCAGAATTGAGTGGTATCAACAACTTGATATTATAAGCTTCTTTTAAAGATAAACCACCTTTATTTGTAGGTTGTGGTTGTGCTTTAACGATAATCGGTGTTGTTGGGTTTTTAGGATACTTAAGATCTATGGTATCGACTTTTACCCTAGGTTTAGAATTGTCGGTAACCACCTTATCTGGACTCTTGGTGGAATTTGGTTTAGGTTTAGACGAATCATATACAACCGGTGTATCTTTAGTTCCACTATTAGTTACTACCTTCTTTGTACCACACGATACCAAGATAAGAGCCAAAATTGCAATGCATATATTATTCCCACTCAATAGTCGCAGGTGGTTTTGTACTGATATCATAGACTACTCGGTTTATTCCTTTTACCTGATTAATTATTTCACTTGATATGGTGGCTAGCAATTCATAAGGTAAATGGCTCCATTCAGCGGTCATACCATCTATCGAATTTACACACCTTAAAGCTACCGTATATTCATAAGTTCGTTCATCTCCCATGACACCTACTGACTGCACTGGTAGCAGAATAGCACCTGCTTGCCATACTTTGTCATACCATCCTGATTTCTTAAGATTATCTGTATATATTTTATCAGCTTCCTGACACAATCTTACTTTTTCTCTAGTGATCTCGCCCAATACCCTAATGCCTAATCCAGGACCTGGGAAAGGGTGACGATTTAATAAATGTGGAGGAACACCAAGCTCCGCACCTACCTTCCTGACCTCGTCTTTAAACAACATTCGGAGTGGCTCGACAAGTTGCAACTTTAAAATATCCGGTAATCCACCTACATTATGATGTGATTTAATTGTAACCGAAGGCCCATGAACTGATACAGATTCAATAACATCTGGATATATTGTACCTTGACCTAACCATTTTACTTCTGGTAAAGCATGAGACTCATCCTCAAATATCTCAATAAACATCCTGCCGATTATCTTTCGTTTTGCCTCAGGATCAGATACTCCCTCTAATTGATCTAGAAATCTATCAGCAGCTCTGACGCCCTTGATATTTAGTCCCATACCTTCATATGAAACCAACACTTCTTCAAATTCATCTTTTCTGAGCAATCCATTATCCATAAAAACACAATGGAGTCTATCACCGATGGCTCTATGGATCAATGTAGCAGCTACTGTAGAATCTACACCACCGGAGAGTCCCATCATGACATGATCATTGCCAAGTTGTGCCTTCAGTTTTGCTACAGTCTCTTGTACCATAGATGCAGGTGTCCATGAACAATTCACTCCTGCCACATTGTGTACAAAATTATATAAAATATCTTTGCCTTGTAAACTATGGGTAACTTCTGGATGAAATTGAAGGCAGTATATTGGATAATTAAAAGTACCATCTGAAGATCTATAAGCCGCAACAATATCAGATGTTTTCGCAATAACTTCAAAACCTTCTGGCACCTTAGCTATTGAATCACCATGAGACATCCATACTTGGGTAGAATCTTCTACATCTTTAAAGATACGATCTTGATGAATAACTGACATCGTGGCTTTCCCATATTCTCTTTTTTCGGACTTCAACACTTTACCTCCGAGTTTATGAGACAATAGCTGTGCCCCATAACAAACACCCAATATAGGATATTTATTTACAATCTGACTAAGGTCAATGTCAAGCGCATTGTCATCAAGTACTGAAAATGGACTTCCTGAGAGAACCACCGCTTTCAGGTTTGGGAATTCCTGAAACTTATTGTAAGGGTAAATTTCGCAATATACATTCAACTCACGAAGCCTTCTAGCTATAAGTTGTGTGTATTGTGACCCAAAATCGAGTATTATCACTAAATCATTCATGGGCACAAAGATATAATGTTATACATATCTTTGAGAATAAAAGTAGATGATAACTCAAAAAATATTATTTTTTGATGTATTGGATTTTTACTTCGTCTAAGTTGGTCTCACCTTTCAATGGCTCATAAACGGTATTTTCATCACTAATACCCCTTATTTTGAGATATGTGTTAACTGCCGATACCCTGTTTTTGTTTAATGGAGAAGCAGCATGAACATCTAGCGTTTGTACTAATAGACGAAGTGAAGGATCCGCTTTTAGATATTTAATAGTGGATTCTAATGATTCAATGGCTTTATCTGATAAAATGGCACCATTTTTTTCAAAATAAATCAGCGTAGGATCTATATCGGCATAGATATATTTGTTATTCAGTACTTTATCTACTACAACTGGTTTAGTTTCATCTTTGGGTACAACTGTATAATCTTGTGTTTTTAGCACATACCCTTTAAGGTCATCTGCCGAATCATCAATAATACGAAGTACTTTCCCTTCTGGGGAAACCTCTGCAAGAACTAATTTAGTATTATAAAGTATACTTACTTGTTTATTAGCTTGGGAGCTAAGTGTTAGGCTGAATCCTAAGAGACTCAACAGTAACACAAATCGGGGGAAATTCGTGTTTGACATGTTATATGGGTTAAAGTGTTAAAAAATTATTCTTCCAATAAACCTCTACCTTCTTTTACTATCTTACCTGTACTAATCAAATCCTGAGACAACTTATCCAAAACACCATTGATAAACTCCTTACTCTTGGATGTACTGTAATTTTTTGCCAATTCGACATATTCATTCAGTGTCACCTTAGTAGGAATCGTAGGGCAATGAAGAAACTCACAAATAGCCATTTTGATCATGATCATGTCCAAAATAGCCACTCTCTCAGCGTCCCAATTCTTTAATACAGGCTCTATCAATCCTAATAACGCTTTATCATCGTTAAAAGTTCTCTTTAACAAAAATTCTCCGTAATCCTTAGATGTGTCTTCATCTGGATAGTGTTCCATAATGAATTTATCATCGTCATAAGGTAAAGCTTTTAGAACTTTTTTGATAGCACCAATGATAAGAGATTTATCATCTTCCCAGTTGGCAAAATGGTCTTCTATAATTTCATTAAATAACTCATTCTTTCTGCAGAATCGGAACAATTCTAGCAACATTTCCAAGTTTTCGTCCGTGTTAGTTTCTTTAACTATATATTCATTGTAGACATCTTCTTTAGCAAATTCGTAATAGATGGTTTTGAAATGATCTTTATCTACTTTTTGCGCAAAGCCACTTTTCTCAAACTTCTTGATCAATAAACTATTTTTTACCAATCCTTGTATCATCTCATTAGACCATAACTTGGGAGTAAATTTTTTATCGATTTCTGTCGGCAAGTGTTTCGACTTCCTTTTCTCAAAATCGTCCGATGCTGACTTTGTGATTTGGATTAGATTGTAAATAGAAAAAAGGAGTAGTTCAAAACTGTCATCTATTTTTTTCCAATAATCCTTTATGGTTGCTTCATAAGTAAGTGATTCGTCACGGTTTTGGGCGTACAATACCTGCATCACTTTAATTCTCACATTTCTTCTACTTAACATTCTTATAAATTACTTTTAATTTCAGAAAACTGTACCTTTAGCATTAAAGTGCAAATATAGCAATACATTTTAAATTACAAATTTTTATATTCGTTATTCACAGATTGTTATGAATTATTTATGGATTGACTAAAATGATGATCAAAATCCACAACTTTGATCACTAATACAAAATCTCAACTTCAATTTTTTACATCTTAGATTATGTTTGGTTAAAGTTTATCCTTTACCATATATAACTCAAAGAACTAGAAATTACCAATTAATAAATACCTATTTAATATACATGCTTTTGATCTCTTGATAAGTAGGAAGCTTCTTGTAATGCCATTTGTGCAATAAGACACCATTCTGCCACAGGATGATACCAGGATTGGAACGCATGATGGTTTTGAGCAACTTTTCGTCACTTGTATAGTATGGTACATCTATTCCTGTGGCTTCTGCAAGAGATTTTGCTTTTTCAGCATCGACACCACTTATAACGACCGACATTTCTACATTATCTTTGGATGCTGCTAGATATAACGGTTTGATGGTATTAATCATTCTATCCAAAAATCCTTCATTCCAAGTCACTTCGTAATAAGTTTCTTCTTTTTCCTCGACGCCTTTAAGGTTCTTGACGACTATAAAACCACCATTATCTTGTTTAACTGTATCAATCACAAAAGTAGAATCTTGTATCATTCGCTTAGCAGATTTTGCATTATAGTCTGCTTTTGAAATTAGAATCATGAAGTGTGGCTTTGGATTGGCTAAATATACATCTGCATTCTCATTATCATCAAAGTCGAAGATCGAAAACTCACTAACCTTTGTCGCTTTGATACTTGGTTCTGTTTTTATTTGTTCGATAGTCTCATACTCTTCTGCCAATGTTGCCAAGTTTTTAAGATATTCTTCGTAAGAAAATTCCTTAATCTCGTCTGTTGTTTTATGCTTCATTTTCATGGCCACCACTTTGACAGCATTAGCCGCATCTATTTCTGTTTTTTTGATTTCTGCTATATTCGTATTGTTTTTGAATGGTCTGAAGTCAATGTGTGGTTCATTCCAATAGAAGTTGTAAAAACAATACAATACCAACAATATAGTAGAGGTAAATAAAATGGTATTTCTTTTTTTACCATCCAAAATAGTGTGCATATCAGCATGTTTCCATATAAAATAAATCGCAGGGATCATCAAGAAAAGATCTTTGTAGAAAGAAATTCTTGGCTCTAACTTAATGAAATCACCAAAACAACCACAATCTGTAACCCGCATATTACTAACTTTGTACTCACCCCAACCTGAAAAATTAAAGAAATTAACATCACCTGGTACATATCCTGTTAAAAACGTAAATCCTGTAAGGAAGGTAAAAAATACAACTAATAAGAAAAACAACCATGCGGTAAGTTTGGGTCTATCGCCCAATATCAACATAATACCTAAGATGATCTCAAAGATGATCATTACGATGGCAAAAGCAGTGGAATAATTGGTTAAAAAGGGAAATAATGGAGCTATAAAACTAAAAGATGTATCCGCAAATGTCGCATTAAATTCCGCAAAGTAATC
>JBGSOH010000720.1:0-4885 GCA_041739205.1 Saprospiraceae bacterium | reverse complement strand
AGAAATATTTGGAGCATGTAATTTTAATTCCGAAGAAACTTCATGGTACACATTTACAGCACCCGGTATAGCTGGACAGCAGCCTACTATGGATTTCACTTATACGGCATACTCTGGGTCTGGTACACCATTTATGAATGTCTTTGAGTTTGGACCAGATTGTTCAGCATTGAATGCAATTACGAATCAATGTTTTGATGGTTTAAATGACGTTTTTGGTAATATAGGCCCACTTGTACCTGGTCAACAATATTTAATTGCTATTTCATCATATGGCGACACAGGTGGTAATTTTGATTTTAATGTAAAATTCAACATCGGGCCTGCAAATGACGATAAATGTGCAGATTTGACAGCATTCGATCTTGGTTTGGGTGGTACACTTACCGATCAATTTAATCTCTGTGCAGGTGGTGATTATACCATTCCAGATTGTACGCCAGATCAATCAGAAAACTCTGTTTGGTACCAGTTTACCGTAGATCCAGGAAGTTACGGAATTAACCTTTTGATTGATCAAGTTATGACCAATGGCACACCTTTAATGGGCCCTATCACTGCGGGTATCTTTGAAGATGGTTGTAACTCAAACTTACTAACCTCCCAACTTTGTTTTCCTGCAAAAGTAAATCAAGTCATTGAGTGCCTACAACCAGGTACTTATGATCTTCAAATAGCAACGAGTTCATTAACTGCAGGTGATTTTTCAATTACAATTTCCCAATTGGTTGATGATAGAATGTGTCCTGCGGGAAGTTATGATCCAAATTTAGGTGACGAATGCAATGAAGCAATTGTGATAAATATGGCTGGAATAACATGTGAATATATTGCTATTAATGGATGTAATACAAATGCTTGCCCTGAAACCTTTAATAGTGGTGCCTGTAATTTCGATACTGATCCAACTGTTTGGTATCAATTTACAGTGGATGCAGGCTCTTCTACCATTGATATTACGGATATGACGACTGGATTTTCATATGCAATACTTACAAGTACAGCTTGTACAAACCCAACTGCGCTTGGTGGATTTGAATGTCTTACGAATGCTAATTCTATGGGAATTCCTGTGACGGGTGGAGAGACATACTTCTTGATTATTTCCAATCCTACTGAAGGTACTTTTTCTTATAATATCAGGCAAAATGTATTACCAAGTAATGATGACCCTGATCCTGCATCACCAAGACCTCCTTTTGCATTGGTTTTAAATGGTGACCACACGAGTACAACATGTTGCGCAGTAGGATCCAATGATTCCCCTACGGGTGACTTACCTAATGTAGCATGTCCTTCTGCATCAAATGACGACGCAGTTTGGTACACCTACACGGCTGGTACCGAACAAGGTATTACTATTCAAATATCTCCATCTGGTTCTAATCCAATTGGTAATAATACAACTATTGAAGTTTTACAAGGGACGGCAGCGGGACCTTCAGCAAGTCTATTTAACCTTACATCATTTACATGTTCTGGCATGCCTGCTAATATAGAAATAAATTGTTATGCTCCTGGTGATGTCATTTGGATAAAAGTAGCCACATCTGAATCAGATTGTGGTGACTTTACTATTTTTATAAATCCCCTTGTAAGATGTGATTTAGCAGAAAATTGTGTCGACGTCTCTGCAACCATTATGCCAAATCCTACTGATCCCAATTGTGGTAGTTTTGTACCAGTAGTAGTACCGGGTTGTTTAGAATTAGCCTGTCCAGAAACGATCATTACAGATTGTGGCGCAAGCACTTTACCCACTGTTTGGTTCCAAGTAGAAGTGGATGCAGATGCTGTCCAGATAGGAACAACTGTCGAGTCTAATGGCAGTTGGGATCCCGTTTGGTCAATCTATTCAGGTATGTGCGATGATTTGACCCAGGTTGGTACAGTCCCATGTAGTAATAGTGATGCCAATCCTTTAGTGCACAGTGTAGGCGTTCTGCCAGGTATCACCACTTATTGGATTGCTGTAAGTGGAGATGGTGTTATTGACGACCCGACTTTCACATTAAGTGTTTGGACGTCTGCAAATTGTGTGTCATGTATTGGTGACGATGGTTGTGCACCCACTGCTGTTTGGGGTATCTTCGAGCGAAGTAGTGACAGACCTTCACAAGATCCATTTTTCTGTCCAGGAGAAGAAGTCAGAATTTGCACTAGATTCAATTACGATGCATCTGAAACTGGTGACGATTGGCTTCAGGGTTTGTTTCCTGATTTTGGTCCTGGATGGGATTTAAATGCCTTTGACCCAACCAATATTACATCGAGTACACCTGACCTACCAGAATGGATCCCAGAAAATGCTCCACTTTGTGCATCGACCATTACAGAACAAATGCCTTACCTTTGTACTTATACAGATCCTTTTACTGGTAAGTTAAAACTTTGTCACACTGGTTGCCAAACTTGTCCTTGTTCCCCTCCTTTACTTCCTGGATCACCAATGCCAGATGGTTGGTTTTGGAATTCACCAGGAGGTGACAGATGCGACAATGACTGCAGACCTTCTACGATGTTTGGTATAGGTGAGTCCGTCGTTACAATTTTATTCTGTGTTAATCTCAAAGTACAAGAATATGTTAATTTCAACGATTGTAAATCCAAAGAAGAATTGAGATTTAATTTTATTACTACTAGTGATGGGGTTACTGGTTGTTACGAAGATTTAATAGCTGAGTGCAAACTTGACTTCGCACAGATAGGCCCTGATTGGAAAGTGGATTGTGAACTGCCGCCTAGAGTAAATGTAACCGATAAAGATCTTTGCTATGAAGGTTTTGTCAATACTTTGCTTACGACAGTCACACCAGCTCCAAATGTATCAATAATTGTAGAACAAATTCTGAACCCAGATGTCACAGGGGCTATGGATCATCAATTTTTTGGTGGCAGTGGTACGCTTAATGACTTTCTAACCAATACATCTTCATCTGTAACAGTTCAACAGTACATCATATATTCAGAAGACCCAAATCTTTATTGCAAAAACAAACCTGATACCCTGAATGTAACTATATATCCCGATCTGATCGTGACCATTCCTGATATAAATATTTGTTTTGAAGACCCCGATGGTGTGGTCATAGAACCTATGGTCGTAGGGGGATCAGGAAATTATGTGAATTATAATTGGTCTAATGGGGCAAGCACACCTACAGTGATCGCTACCCAATCAGGACCAAATAATTACAGAGTGACAGTGACGGATGATAAAGGATGTACAGGTACACAAAGTGTAGATGTAAACAAACTGGATCCATTAAGTTTTACAGTCACTCCTCAAGATCTGACAACTTGTGCAAATGAAGGCGTTTTTGAAACCACAAATATCATTGGCAATGGCAGTCCATTAGTCATCAGTTGGGTATATCCACCTCAATTATACGCCACAGATCAAAATGGCTCTTTAGTAGTCGATATCCCTTTCTCAAACCCAGAATTCACCCCTTATACCATCACTGTGACCTTGACGGATCAGTATGGTTGTAATATTTCCAAAGATGTGACCATAGATATTCTAGATGCTCCTTCTGTGAATATTGGTTTTATACAGCCTCCATGTGGTGCAACTTCAGCAGATATTCTCATTCAAGACTATTTATCTGAAAGTGGTTTACCTCCTACATTTAGCTTGGTAGATTGTAGTGGTGGATTGGTGTATTCCATGAATGGCACAGGTCCTGCATATCAAACCACCGATCCTGACGGTGTTTTTGAAGATGTAGATTTATCTTTGATTAATTGTTTTAGAATCCTAGTAGAAGAAGAAGGTGGGTGTACTTATTTGACAGATGAATTGGTTATACCACTTACCTCAGGCACACAAGTTTTATTAAGTCCACCAGCAAGTATTTGTCTTGGTCAAAGCGCCACTATTACTGTGACAAATTCTGCAAGTTTCCCTAATGGCGTATATGAATGGAGTCCTACAGGCAGCGGTAATTCAATTACTGTCAGCCCTTCTCAAACCACACAATATTCCGTTACAGTGACCAACAATGGCTGTGTAAGCGTAGCTAGTGTGTTGATCACGGTCAATCCTTTGCCAACCGCAGGAATATCTGGAGCTACTTCATTTTGCCCTGGAGAAACTACACAGCTCACTGCGACAGGAGGAACTTCATACGTTTGGTCTGGTCCAAATGGCTTCATTGAACTAACCTCAGGTACAGGGCCTATTTCTACACCAGGAGTCTATACAGTTACAGTAACCAATGGGAATAATTGTACAGCTGTAGCATCTTCCACCATAACTGAAGAATCATTTATAACTGTCCAAATCTCTCCTGTCAGCATTTGCGACAATAGCCTAGATTCATTGAATGCGGGAAGTGGTTTTGACACATATCAATGGTTTGATAGCAACAATCTACCTCTTGGTTCAGGCCAATTCCAACAAGTAACGCTACCTGGCTCATACAGCGTAGAAGTCACAAATGGAGCATGCGAAGGTGGTGGGATAGGTATAGTGACCAATTATTTATCACCATCTCTAAACTTACCTAATTCTGTAGATGTCTGCCGTGTAAATACTGGAATTGGCCCTATCTCCATCGATTTTGTGTCTTTGGGAGATACTATGAATGGACAATGGTTCAACATTGATAATGCAACCGTTAATACTTCCAATTGGGGAAACGTAGATTTTACCAGTGTTACAAGTGCTGGCACCTTTAGATTTGTATTCACTACTGACTCTGCCGTGGATCCATGTGTAAATGTATCTGATACCATCCTAGTCAATGTGCTTAATTGTGCTTGTCCTAATCCTGCCATTAGACCGATAGGTCCATTATGTAATAGTAGTAATACGCCATACAATCTAAATAATACTTTCTTAAATCAAACACCTCCTATACCAGGTGTTTGGACGGTGGTT
>JBGSOH010000719.1:0-2132 GCA_041739205.1 Saprospiraceae bacterium | reverse complement strand
TATCATAAAATACAATGGAGAAATGCGAATGACCCATCAAAATATTGATTTGTGGTTTAGTACCTTTGTCAAAAGTGTGTATGACCAACTCGATGATAAAACCAAAAAGGAATTGGATGGAGAGATAGACAAAATGCGTAGTAAAGTTGGCACCATGTACAATTCATCAGAAAAAATTGCGGATACCCTGCAATTAGAAAAAACGCTTGATAACCCTAAAAAAATAGCCATACTGATCAATGAAAATACCGTAAGTAGTGGAGAATTATTTACGATGTATGGTAGGCAAAGTGACAAAGTGACCGTCATGGGCAGTAACACAGCTGGTATGATGGATTATGGCAATATTGTACATTACAAAACCAATTGTACCACTATGAGAATACAATTGCCAATAGATAGGATGTTGTGGCTAGACACAGGTTTTTCGGTTGACAAAGAAGGGCTGAAGCCTGATGTGTATTTGA
Source organism: Saprospiraceae bacterium (assembly GCA_041739205.1). Taxonomy (GTDB): domain Bacteria; phylum Bacteroidota; class Bacteroidia; order Chitinophagales; family Saprospiraceae; genus OLB9. The sequence goes on along the minus strand of JBGSOH010000719.1, from coordinate 1,665 downwards.
GAGGGAGTGATTGGGTGGAGGAAGCTATTGGGAGGATTGGGGATTGAGGAATTGCTTTTGTTCTTTGACCTGAGCGGAGCGAACATATAAATGCCGTTAAAAATAAAGATAGGAAGTTATGAATAATTTCTGATATTTACCAGATCCGAAACTTTTGTAGATGTGTTGAATTTTCTGAACAATGATCATTAAATAATGCAAAAACGTTATTTTGGACTAGGACTTCTTGCTTTGGCGTTTCTTTTCGCCAAGTTTTCCCCATTCGACGGACTATCTTTCCAGCACATTGGGCTTATGACAGTCCTAGGCGCAATGGCATGGATAGGTGTAAGCATGTTTATGGGCACCGTAATACCCAACCCTGCTGGACCCAGTTTTAGTATGTGGAAAATGCTGCTAAACGGCGCATTAGGCATGATTGCTTTGACTGCTGTCTTAACTATGAGTATCATAACTACTGACAATTACGTCAAAAAGGAACTACAAACGTATGGTGTCATAGCCAATGCTGTGGTCACTGGCAAGGACAAGACCAAGCTCCTTGCAAAATGGGGCAAGGTCAATTATGTACATAAATTATTTATCAGTTTTCAAGACCAGATAGGCACTCCTCAACAAGTAGGCACTGAAGTAAACGAGTTAGAATACCAAAGGGCTTATAACGGAATGACGCTGAAAATAAAATATTCGTCTAGGGATGTGGATGTGCACCAATTGATATTTGAGCAGTAGAGATGTAATTGCCTCTTTTTATTCCCTTTCGGTTGACTCGTTGTGAATTACTTTTTTTCTTTGAAATAAGTTTATATTTAAGATGTAGATTACTCAAATTTAGCAACCTTCAGTCGGTACTTCAGGATAAATATAAATAATAATATTCTCGATCATTCCATCATTAAAAAATCAGTCATCAAAGTTTAGTATTAGCGTAATTATTATATAAGACACCGCCATATATAATTTAAATGTCAATTCAAAATATTTAATGTTAATATAAAGTTAAACATTAAAATTCGTTCCCAACTTAGACCAAAAACAACCTACATTTACATCGCGATTGGTGGCATTATTAATTTTAAGTCCCAAGGTTCATAAAATAAGGCGGGAGATGCATTAGCATCTAAAATAAAATAGACTTTAGTGTATTGCTAAAGTCTTTTCTATTTTTATCACTAGCAATATACCATTCAATTATATTGGGTGGCAGTTGTTAAATATATATGTGGTTATAATTTTTTAAATAAAATAAACAAGATGGTACTAGAATCTTACATTAATCAAATTATTAAATCTGAAATGCTCATTTTGAGACAGAGTTTTAAAAGGGAACTGCAAATAGACTATGTGCCTTATCTAAAGCGCAAGGAAGCTGAAGCCTATTTAGGCTGCTGTTTATCCACTATAGACAACTTTGCGAAGGATGGCAGATAGGAAAAATTTAAAATAGGCCGATCTTCAAAATTTAGATGGCAGATCTGGACAGACTATTGAAATAACGGCTTTTATATTGTATTTTGGACACAGTGTATATTCCGGTCAAACTGAACCACCTATTCCGGTTGAAACTGAACCACTTTGTTTTGTGATTTGACGTGGTTTTAAAAAACTAAAAACTAAGTACTAACCCATTACTTTTTCAGATGTTACATCTTGAATCAGAGACAG
>JBGSOH010000718.1:0-3753 GCA_041739205.1 Saprospiraceae bacterium | reverse complement strand
CTGGCAATCTATGGGTATAAGGCGGCGATCCATCTTTGTGCGTTCCCCACAACATCAAGGTATTGCTATTAGCATAAATACCGCTTGTACCTTTAAATGCAGGGTCTTTGGTAGTAAGAAAATTGGTTTGTTGATCTCTATTGGCAGGATTTACCATGTTTTCTATAGCACTTCCTGATGTACATCCATCCCATAGGCCACCTCTACACTCAAGATTCCAACTATAAAGTCGTTGATGAACTGCCCAACTTGGTTCGGCGTGTGGCAATACAAAAAGGTCATCGCAACAATCTAATTCTGAAGGATCTTTCCATCCCGTACCTGTGGTCCCACCATAAGCTTCAGGTGGTATACCCGCGTTCATAAAATATTCTACTGCGAGTTTACCATTCCTTTTGTCCAAGGTCCATCGCGGCACATTCTTAAGCGTCCCATATACTGGATCAATGGGTACGGTAATAACAGAAACAGTGGTAGCTCCAACTACTCCTTGCGTTTTCCAATAATTAATTCTGCTATTCACTTCTGTGGTTCTATACTCTACGGGTATAATAAATGGACCTCCTTTGTAACTGACCCCATTATGGGTAAAATCAATACCATCTTTAGCTTTTATTGGGTTGATACACCATTTTACTTTGACTTTATGATTTTTGATGAGGTCGTAGATCATTCCGTAAGGCTTCAACGCATTTTTGTCTGTTTGCGGTGTGATGCCCATATTGATAATGTAAGCACCAGTTTCGAATGTTTCTGTCTGAGCAAAAGATGGGTTTGCACTAAAGATGAAAATCAAAAGAAGATAGGAAATAGTATTTTTTTTGTAAAATAATATAGTAGTTTTTGAACAAGATTCTATAAAATAATGATATATCCTGATAGAAGCTAACAGAATACTTAAGAATGTACTTCTTATAAAATTTACAATGTTATGTAAGTATACCATTACGGATTTATACAAATTGCAAATTTTTAGAATACCTACATGAACACTGCACCTTGTCGTAGAGGTAATCATTATCGATTTTTAGGGTAAATAAAAATAAACTAGAACTTCATTTAAATTTATGTAATACAATTTTGGTTAATAAAAGTGGAAAACCATCATCAGTTATGACACATTTTCTAGGCTTCACCACTATGAAAAATTATATTTTGATATTAAACATGCTGATTTACATAAAATCGCTACCATTGATTTTACTCGTATTACCATCAAAGACAATACCAAAAGATAAATATTTGGACAAAATTACAAAATATATTAAATATTTATATAATGTATAAACAATTAATTAAGATTAATGTAAGTCTTTATTTTACACAATATCCATAGAATACATCCAGATTCACAAATACATAAAAGATTAGGCTATCTTCTTGATGGTGTCCAATAGTTCTCTTAAATCATCTGCGTTTGTGAATGGATTCATTAGACTCACTCTTAAGTACACATGGTCATTTAGTTTTGTTTGTACGATATAGAATTTTCCATCACGGAGAATGTTATTTCTCACCATGATATTCCAATCATTAGTCGTTTTTTCATCTTCTTTTAATACTCGAAAACAAACAATATTTGAGTCAGGATATACGGCCAATTCCATCTCATCTTCCGCTATAATCATTTCTGCAAAAGTCCTTGCCATATCATAACATTGTGTCACGTAATCACCGAATACAGATACACCATATGCATTGATCATAGCATAAATCCTAGTACTCAACATAATCTTAGTGCATTCCATAGTCCGTTTTCCATAGTTGTACCATTCTTCATCAGATGCAGACCACAGATATTGCGCCTGTTGTGCAAATGTGCGGTAACTATCCTTCCCATCCTTAAAAAACAACATCGTCGTGAGTGACGGCACCATCATCATCTTATGTGCATCTACGGTAATGCTATCCGCCATATCACATCCTTCCATCAGAAACTTATATTTTTCAGAAAAAACGGCAGGTCCACCATGCGCTGCATCAATGTGATACCAAAGATTATTTTCATTACAAAAAAGACCGATTTCCTTCAAATTATCATAAATACCTGTCGAAGTAGTAGGGGCACTACCCACAACACCTAATACAGTTATGCCTTCTTCCGATGCTTTTTGATATAATTCGGCTAACAACTCAGTTTTCATAGTAAAACGATCATCTACTGGCACTTTGATGATACCATCTGATCCCCAACCCATGATACGCACTGCTCTGTCGATACAGTAATGGGCCTCTTCTGAGACCATAAAAGCATATTTTTCTGTTTGTCCTTCTTTCCAAACATTTTCTGATGCTTTGATATTTCGTGCACATATGAGCGCTGTAAGATTGGCTATCGTGCCACCTGATGTAATGATACCATCACCTTGTAAAAAACCAAAATACGGCTTCAATCTATCTATCACCACTTTTTCTAGAGCAGATGATGCAGCCGCCATTTCATAGACGGCGCCTCCACTATTGAGCAATGCGCCTTGCATTGCCGCCAAAGCAGCCAAAGGTGCAGGTGGCGTGACTTGGTGGCCCATAAACTTGGGATGATGAAGTTGTATAGACTTATGCATTACTTCTTCAAAATAACGCTCTGTGTCCATTGTCCCTGCCTGTTGCCAAAATTGATAATGATCATCAGGATCCAAATAATCCAACACTTTTTGTTGGTCTCTGTGGATATTTTGACTCAAGTTATCAGCCAATTGATCTATCAAAATATGACCTAGTCTCCTAAACTCTTCTGCATCATATACCTGATCAAGCGTAGTCATAAAAACAAATTAAGTGTCATAAAAAACTGAGATTAAACAAACTGTTGACTAAAATTAATACTTCATTTTTTATGGAGGGATTCAAAAGTCCTTCCATTTTAAGGATGACTGAATGGTTGCGAAGCAAATTGAGTGAACGACTTCACTCAATAAGGAAGGAACCACAAACATCGGCTTGTGGACGCCATTTTAGGATGGGTAAACATTTTAGGAGTACGCTCATTGTTTGACTTTTAAAACCAACCCTGTGTATGCCTTTAGTATCATGGAACCGGATAATTCTGGTTTGTTGCTTTCGGGATAAGTAAATTGAATGGAATATTTTTTAACATCCTCAGGCAGTGTGATACTATTAGATTCTGGATTATTATTGAACAAAACCAAAAAACGATCCTTCCCATCTGTGCGGTAATAAGCGAATACATTTCTTCCATTTGCTACATCCAACAATTGATATTCCCCATAAGTAAAAGCAGGTGAAGATTTTCTAAGCTTAATTAATGACTTGTAATAGTCGTACATCGATTGGTCAAACTTTGGCGTTTCCGAGTATTTGTAGGCTGAAAAGTCAGATTGTGTTTCGGGCTCAAAGTTGGTATCTGGCCAGGTTAATGGCTTTCTATTATCTGGATCATCGGCACCTGTCATACCCATCTCATCACCATTCCAAATATGTGGTGCACCTACGAAGGTAAACTGGTGTAATAAAAACAACTTCGCTTGATGATAGGTGATTTGTCCAGGTTTATTGGTTCTGTATTGTGGATCTTCTTGCGGTTTGCAGAAAAACTTATATTTATTGACATTAAAAAAAGTAGAGAGCAACCTTGGAGAGTCGTGCGATGCTGCTAGATTCATCATTGACTGTTGTGTATAAGCAGGATATTTAAGAAAAACAGAATCCAATTGATGTTTAAATTGACTTAAATTTATCTTATCATTTGGTTGTGCAAAATAAGCTCTTGCTATCTTAAACCATTGGTAATGC
>JBGSOH010000714.1:0-9112 GCA_041739205.1 Saprospiraceae bacterium | reverse complement strand
AAAGCAAAGTCTAAATCATCTGAGATTACATTTCTGCCTTGATAATCATTTGGGGTTAATGTAAATGTCAACGGACCAGCTTCTTCACAAGTCCATTTGTACCAAGATGAAGAACTTTCTAATTGAACACAATTTCCCGTTTCAATTTCGTTTGTATTTTGACCTGCCCCAGTAAGACTCTCTACTACAAATGGGGATTTGTCACAAAGCACAACTGCATCTCGACAATCAGCTTCTGGCATTGGAACAGGAATAAAGTCATCTACACATAACTTGAAAGTTCCTTCACCATCTATTTGTGATTCAATCATAATGTAGTAGGTTTGTCCAATATTTAAATTATCTGCAACCAACTCATCATTACCGATAACTTTTCCCGGTGAGCATCTCAAAAATTCATTACAATCTTCAAATAATAATATTTTTGGACTTTTTAAAGTTCCGCCTTGCCCAAATCCAAAAACTCGTATTAAAACTGCAGGCTCTCGTGGGACAAAACTAAACCAAACACCATTTTGCCAATGAATTGATACACACCCATTAGTGAACTCTTGATCTTCAGTCGCACCTACATTGGAAAACTGGCCATCTGCCGAACAATAATTATCAGAACTTGGCAAAGCTGTAGCAAATCTACAATCATCATTAAGAACTTGGGCTGATCCAAAATAGGTTATGCAAGACAATATAATTCCCAATATTGTGGTTTTGCCTTTAAATCTTGATATGTAGCGGTTTTTGAAATTCATTTTTTCTCTTTAAAATTTAAGTGTAAAGCTGGAAATTCTCCATTATTTGCTTTTAGAAAACTAAATATTTGCCCTGATATTTCTAACTAATAACTTTACTATGCATCTAATAACGCAATATTGCCGTAAACTGTTGACGCAATACTTATATAAGACGTCAAAAGAGCTACAAATGCACTTACAAAAATACAATTTTAACGTTAATTTAATGTTTTTTGCACTTCTAAAAGGTATATGATTACTTTTGCAAGACATTTTTGGTTATAAACAAAATGACCATTACTTAATTATATAATTTGTTATGCTGTATCTAGTCCCGACACCCATAGGCAATCTCGAAGATATGACATTCAGAGCAATCAATGTTTTGAAAGAATGTGATGTAATACTTTCTGAGGATACTCGGACGAGTGGGAAACTATTAAAGCATTTTAATATTGATAAACCGCTTTGGTCATTTCATGCTTTTAATGAACATAAGGCACTGAAAAACATCATAGATCATCTACTGCAGGGTAAGAAGATGGCTCTAATTTCTGATGCAGGTACACCGGGCATCTCAGATCCAGGTTATTTGTTAGTGAGAGAATGTCAGGCTCATGATATCAAAGTATCTTGTTTGCCAGGTGCTACAGCTTTTGTTCCAGCATTGGTGTCTTCAGGTATGACAACAGATAAGTTTTATTTTGAAGGATTTCTTCCGCACAAAAAAGGCCGACAGACTAGATGGAAATATTTGTCTCAACTAGATGTAACCATCATCCTTTATGAATCGCCACATAGGCTAATGAAATGCCTAGAGGAGGTCAAAGAATATCTAGGTGAGGATCGACGGGTATGTGTGGCTAGGGAGATTAGCAAGGTGTTTGAAGAATTCAATACTCGATCTGTAATCGATGCTATTACTTATTATACAGCCAAACCAGCAAAAGGTGAAATTGTATTGGTCATAGAAGGAAGAACCAAACAAAGTAAAAATCCATCAGATGACGAAGACTAATTGAAAACTACCCATAGAAATACAACAATAAGATTTAAATCAAAATAATAATTAATAAGTGTGATAGAGTTTGTAAAATTTCAATTAGAAAATGGGCTACGAGTCATTATCCATGAGGATACGTCTACGCCAATGGTAGCTGTCAATCTAGTTTATGATGTAGGATCAAAAAATGAAGAACCTACCAATACAGGTTTTGCACATTTATTTGAACATTTGATGTTTGGTGGCTCTATAAATATACCTGATTTTGATGACCCAATACAAACTGCAGGCGGTGAAAACAATGCTTTTACCAATGCCGATTTGACCAATTTTTATGAAATATTACCAGCTGAAAATATTGAAACAGCCTTATGGTTGGAGTCAGACAGGATGTTACAACTGAAATTTAGCAAAAAATCACTCCAGACCCAGAAAAAAGTCGTTATCGAAGAGTTTAAAGAAACTTGCTTAAACGAACCTTACGGCGATATGTGGCACCACTTGAGCAGACTAGCTTATAAGGTTCATCCTTATCAATGGCCTACCATAGGTAAAGAAATGTCACACATATCGGAAGCAGATTTAGATCAGGTGAAAGCGTTTTTTTATAATTATTATCGACCAGATAATGCTGTCCTTGTTTTAGCAGGCAATGTTACCATAGAAAAGGGCAAACAACTTGCAGAAAAATGGTTTGGAGAGATTCCAGCAGGAAATTACCAAAAACAAGCTATTCTCCATGAGCCAATTCAAGAAGAATTTAGGCAGGTTGTACTTGAGCAAGATGTCCCACATGACGCAATATATCAAGCTTTCCATATGGCTGGCCGACTCTCAGATGAATATTACGCATGTGACTTACTTTCAGATGTCTTATCTAATGGAAGGTCTTCTAGATTTTATCAGAGACTATACAAGGAACAGCAATTATTTAGTACCATAGATGCTTTTATTTCAGGTACAACCGATCCAGGATTATTTATAATCGAAGGCAAAACGATGCCAGGCGTAACACTAGATCAAGCCCAAACTGCGATTGAAGCAGAATTAGAAATTCTTAAAACTGAATTGATTTCTGAATCAGAACTTACCAAACTTAAAAATAGTGTGGAGAGTAGCCTAGTTTTTTCAGAAGTAAGTGTCCTTAATAAAGCGATAAGTCTTGCTTATTTTGAGGTATTAGGCGATGCGGCATGGATTAATGATGAGGCTGAAAGATATCTAAAGGTCACTGCTGAAGATATCAGAAACGTAGCACAAAAGGTGTTTCGTCATGAAAATTGTAATGAATTGATATATAAGGTTATACAGAATTGACGGTATGTTTTAAGGGCTCGTTATAGATCTAGTTTTAGAAACTGAGATTTGTATGTAGGATTAGGTATCAAACAAATATCACTTTTGCCAAACCATCTGTACCTATTTCTAGCTATAAAGTTATATATAGCGTTTCTGAAAAATTTAGGCAAAATGGATGATAAATATCCTAGACCAAATAACCATCCACCAAGTAGCTTCATGATGTTTATAACAGCATCGCTTTTCTCAAAAATTATTCCTTTATGGATTAGTAATACTGAATTTTTGTTTGCTACATCAGAGAGAATGGATAAATCTGAATATCTAATGGCATCCTGAAGTGAACAAAATTTAAAAAGGCTATTTCTATCTCTTTTCAGAATGAACTGTACAGTATTGTCACATAAATAACATTCACCATCATACAAAATGACTGGGTTCGTTTGAGAAAGCTGTATCAGATACTTTTGATTATCCATTAAGCAAATACTTCATTGAGCAAATCATCTATTTTGGTCAGAGTTTTGATCTCGATATCAAATTTTTTGCCTTGCACAAGGTCTGATTTGTATTTAGAAATATAAATCGTTTCGAAGCCCAATCTACTAGCTTCCTGAATTCTTTGTTCTGCTCTACTCACAGGACGAATCTCACCAGAAAGACCGACTTCACCTGCAAAACATATCTTTTTGCTGACATAAATATCTTGTAATGAAGAAATTAGTGCAGACACAATAGCAAGGTCAATAGAAGGGTCAGTGACTTTGATGCCACCAGCAATATTCAGAAAAACATCATTTTGACCAAAGGGTAGTCCACATCTTTTTTCTAATACAGCAAGCAACATCGATAATCGTCTGAGGTCAAATCCAGTAGCAGATCGCTGTGGTGTTCCATAGATAGCAGGACTTACTAGCGCTTGTGTTTCAATGAGCAGAGGTCTGAGTCCTTCCACTGATGCAGCTATGGCGCTACCGCTAAGCATGTCATCGTTTGGTGAAATTAATAGTTCAGATGGGTTAGTGATTTCTCTTAAACCAAAAGCATCCATTGCATAAATGCCTATCTCATCAGTAGATCCAAACCTGTTTTTGAGTGTCCTTAGAATTCGATAAGCATAATGTTGGTCTCCTTCAAATTGTAATACTACATCTACTATATGTTCTAAAAGTTTAGGGCCAGCAATACCACCTTCTTTTGTAATGTGACCAATGATGAAGATAGGAATATTGGTTTCTTTAGCATAACGTTGTAGCTCGCCTGTGCACTCACGTACTTGAGAGATACTACCAGGAGTACTTTCAATATATGGACTGATGAGTGTCTGTATGGAATCTATGATGATGATCTCGGGCTGTAGTTTATTGGCTTCTTTAAGGAGATTATTGACATTTACTTCCGTGTAAATATAACATTCTGGGTTTTTGTGTCCTACTCTATCAGCACGCATTTTGATTTGTTCTTCACTTTCTTCGCCAGATACATACAATACTTTTTTCTGTTGTCTAAGTGCAAGTTGCAATAACAAGGTTGATTTTCCGATACCAGGTTGTCCACCTACTAATATGATAGACCCTGAAACCAGACCTCCACCTAGCGCTCTGTTTAATTCAGAATCATATGTATTTATTCTATGCGATGAAAGCGCTGAGACATCATCCAGTTTTTTGGGTATGACTTTTTCCTTATGTGGATCTCGCCACACTTTTTCAGTGTCAGATTTTGCAGATTTTTTATCTATGACTTCTTCTATATAAGTATTCCATTCACTGCATGATGGACATTTTCCAATCCACTTTGGTGACTCTGATCCGCAATTATTACAAAAAAAGCTTGTTTTTACTTTCAAAATTTATTTTTTACAATTTTACAATCAAAATATGTGATTTTTTTGGAAATTGTTCGTCTCAAGAATAGAAATTGATAAAATACATAAATTGTTCCAAAAGTGGAGTAGTAAACGTAAATTGTTTTCTATTGGTTTTTTGGGGTTATGCGGGATTCGAATGCTAATTCGGTCCCGCTTTTTTACAATTACAATACTAAGAAGCCAAAATATTTAAAATCATATGTAAGCACATGAACTTTTTATAAAAAAGGCAGAGACCATCTGATGATCTCTGCCTTAATTTTTTCATATTGAATGAAAACAAAGAATATTATACTTCGTCTTTTTTGATTTCATCAATAGCATCTTCAACTTTTTCTGTTGTATCCGATACCACTTCTTGTACTGATTCAGCAGCTTCGGCTACATCGTCTTTGCCATCACTTAGTTTTTCTGACACGGTATTTTTGATATTTTCAAAGGTCGTGGATGCTACATCTTTAAGTTCTTCAAACTTTTCAGCAACTACATCCTTGATATTTTCAAACTTGTCTTCTACCTTATCTCCTAATTCTTCAGCGTCATCTTTGATGCCTTCAAATTTATCTTCAGCTTTGTCTTCTAATTTATCAGCTGATTCTTTGATATCAGAAAAAGCAGTTGCAGCGGCGTCTTTAAACTCATCAAACTTATCTTCTGCTTTGTCCTTCAGATCATCAAACTTGTCTTCCGCTTTGTCAGCAATGTCTTCTGCTTTGTCCATCGCTGTTTCAAGTTTTTCTGTTACTACTTCAGCGACAGCCTTTGCTTTATCTACTACATCTTCTACTAGATTTTCTAAAGAATCAGAAAGTTTATCTAAAAAGGAACCTTCACTTTTAGCCACAGGTTTTTTCACCAGTTCTGAAGCTGCTTTTTCGAGTTTATCAGACATCTTGTCCAATTCTTTTGCATTTTCAGTGATCCCAGAAGCTATTTTTTGTTTTACTACTTCTTTAGCTTCGTCAAGCTTTTCTTGTTTTTCGACTTTAATGGCTTTTTTCTTTTCTCTCTCCATCTTAGCCTCTAATTCCAATTTGGTCTTTTGCATATCATCAATCTTTTCTTGTTTTGATTTGATACGCTCTGCAATCATATTGATTTTTGCTTGTCTCAATTGAGATTCTAGCTGACCATCACTATTTGCGGCTCTTTTGGATTCATAATCAAGATCTTTTTGATCAAAATTAACAGAATTTTCCATCTTTTGGATAGCACCAAGTAAGCCTTTATATCTAGCTTCAGTTCTAGCAAGTTCATTATTACCTTGTGGACTTCCTCCCGCATTTCCTCTTTTCTCCTTCAGTTTTTTGAAGGTGTCATCTATTTTATTCCAAAGATTATCCCTATCTTTTCTAGTGAATTGGAAATCTTTTATTTTCTGTTGAATCTTTTTAAGATCTTCGAATAGTGGTGCTAATCCTAAACCTTTTTCGATTTTTTCTTCGATTTGGTTCAGTTCTTCACTAAAACTATCCATATATTTTTTAGACTGAGTCTCAAATTCTGATTCAAATGACTTCTTGAGTTCTTTCAATTTCTCAAAAAGGCTGTTTGACTTTTCGCGCAAAGCAGCACCATGCTCTCTGAAAAGGTTTTTTTCATTAACCTGATCTTGAACTTTTGACCAAAAATTTACCAATTCATCCCAAACAGATTTATCATAATTGGTCAATGCGTCAATCTTTTCTTTAAATTCTTCCATTTCCGCTTTGTACATTCCGTACAACTTGGAAGATAGGACCACAAAGTGCCATTCTGCCTGAGCTCTTGTAATCAGATCAGGTCTTTCCACTTTGATGTCATCTGGCAATAAACTATCAGAAACAGATAGCTTGCGCTCAATTTTGGTATAACCAGCTGGAAACTCTACTTCGATGTCATCTTTCCATTTTTTGGATAAATTGTCATCTAAATCTTGCGTTGCGATAGATTCTGGAAATGTGTAGATGTGAACTACATTTTCCTTCTCCAATAATTCCAATGCAACAAGCATTTTTTCATCTTTTGCATTGGATCCCCAAAGTACTAACTTACGTCTCATGATACGGTGTAATTAAATAAACTAATAAATTCGTTAATTAAAAATGTAATAAACCAAATGTTAAACTAAATGATGTTTTACCAGATATTCTGCAATCTGGACTGCATTGGTGGCGGCACCTTTTCTTAAATTGTCTGCTACGATCCACAAGTTGAGTCCATTGTCTACAGACTCATCTCTCCTAATTCTACCTACAAAAACATCGTTTTTGTTTTTTGCATAAAGTGGCATCGGATATTGGAAGTTTTCTGGATCATCCAGGACCACAATACCTTCTGCATCTTCTAAAACCTTATTCAATTCATCCAACTCAAATGGATGGTGAAATTCTATATTTACAGATTCTGAGTGACCACCATTGACCGGTATTCTCACAGCGGTTGCTGTAATACGAAGCGTGTCATCACCCAAAATCTTTTTTGTTTCGTGTACGAGTTTCATCTCTTCCTTAGTATATAAATTATCTAAGAATACATCGCATTGTGGAATGGCATTTTCGTATATTTGATAATGGTATGCCATATCTGACTTCTCTGGTCTAGCACCCGCTTTTTCGGATTCATATTGAGCCACTGCTTTTGCGCCTGTGCCAGTAAATGACTGATAAGTAGAGATCACTAGTCTCTTGATACCATATTTTTTATGAAGCGGTGCCAGAGCAACGACCATTTGTATGGTAGAGCAATTTGGGTTAGCAATGATTTTATCTTCTTTTGTCAAAGTGTCTGCATTGACTTCTGGCACAATAAGTTTCTTGGATGGATCCATTCTCCATGCACTTGAATTGTCTATGACCACCGTTCCTTTTTCTGCAAACTTTGGCGCCCATTCTAGGGATGTACTTCCTCCTGCTGAAAAAATAGCAATATCTGGTACCATGTCTACAGCATCTTGCATACTTACTATTGGGTATTCCGTTCCCATATAAGTTACTAGTAAACCTACAGACCTACTTGATGCTACAGGTATATATTCGGTGATAGGGAAGTTAAATTCTTCCAAGACTTCATTCATCACTCGGCCTACAAGACCAGTCGCTCCTACTACGGCAACTTTCATTAAATTGTATTTTGATTAAAAAAACTAAATAAATTAAATATTGACGATGTGTATCATTTGATTTGAAAAGGTTTTAGCGAATATAAAAGATCATCTTAAGAATTTATTTCTAAAAAGTGAAAATGTAAAGATATCATGTTAGAACTGTATTCATTGGATTTGACTATATGACTTTGGTCAGCAATAAATACTACACAAGACATGAATCTCAATAACATTTGTGCCTATTTTTAGGTGCATTTAGTATACCCAAATTGTTACTTTACTTTCGTTTTAAAAAGTCCGAATAACAACAGAAATCAAATATTTAACACTTTTTTTTGTCTTAATATCCTTTGATAAAAAGAAATTCGCTCTTTATTTCTATATTTGCTATCGAATACGGGAAAGTTATATAGACTACCTGTAAAATTAAAGATAGCAGTCAAAAAACTGAATCTTTAAACAACTAAACAATATGAACCGCAAAGATATGCTTTCATTTATAAATGTATACTCATTAAAGACAAGATATTTTATAACGGCTATTTTAGTTTTATTGACAATTGCTGGACAAAGTCAATTAAAACTTGACTTTAGTAATGAAAATTTGACCGACCCATTATGGCAAGGCGATTTGAGCAGATTTGAAGTGAATGCATCTGGACAGCTACAACTAAACACTACCGGAGCTGGAGAGTCATACATTTATACACAATATGCAGTCCCTCCTGATAGTATTCAGATAGATTTGTACTTTAAACTTCAGTTTGCACCTTCTAATGATAACTACAGTAAAATTTACCTTTTTATTGATAATCCTGTCGAAAGCATAGCAAATGGTTACTATCTCAGATTAGGTGAAAACGGTTCTAATGATGCGATTCAAGTCTGGAAACTATCAGGAGGAGTACCTACATTGATGTCTTCAGCGACTATGGGAGCTATCAGTGCTGACCCTGCCGAAGGACGTATTCAAATAAAGATTTATAGAGACGGGTTATGGACCATGGGTTCAGATTATGAAGGCACCACGTTATTTGAAGACGATTTGATGTTTGTAGATCCAGATTTTTCATTGCCTGATTCTATGTATTTTGGAATCTACTGTAAATACACTGCTACAAGGT
>JBGSOH010000709.1:0-11372 GCA_041739205.1 Saprospiraceae bacterium | reverse complement strand
CGAGCTACGTCAGAAGCAGAGTAAATGGATGCGCCGCTTTCATTGACCATATAAATATCTACTTTTCTATCAAAAGTGATTTCTTGCAGGATCGATTGGGTTTCTCGTGAAGCAGTACCATTGCCTATGCCTATCGCTTGGATTTGATACTTATACACTAAGTTTTTGATCATCTCTTTTGCATCTCCAGCTTGATTTTGTGGTGGATGTGGAAATATGGTTTGGTATTCTTTGAAATCACCATTACTATCTAGACAAACGACTTTACATCCCGTTCTAAATCCAGGATCAACAGCCAATACTGCCCTCTGACCTAGTGGCGGTGCGAGTAATAATTGTCTTAAGTTTTCACCAAATACCTTGATGGCTTCATCATCGGCTTTTTCTTTAAATTCCTTTTTGATTTGAGTTTCGATGGCAGGGTAGATGAGACGTTTGTAGCTATCCGCCACAGCATCTGCGATGATATCTCCTTCAGCACCATTTGATCTTATAAACTTTCGATCTATCATTGTGAGTATTCTATCATCATCAACATTGATGCCTACTTTGAGCAGACCTTCATTTTCTCCACGCATCATGGCTAAAAATCGGTGTGAAGGGCATTTGTGCAATGCTTCTTGAAATTCAAAATAATCCATAAATTTTTCAGCTTCATCTTTTTTCTTAGGCACTACTTTTGACATGATGATGCCGAATTTACGGAAGTTTTGACGGATTTTATCACGTAGGTCTTGGTCTTCGCTGATCCATTCTGCTATGATATCTTGCGCACCTTGGATCGCATCTTTTACGGTGGTAATATTGGTATTTAGATACTTCTTTGCTGCTAGTTCTATGTCTTGGCCACGTTGGCTCATGATGATTTTTGCCAGTGGTTCGAGTCCATTTTCTCTGGCTACATCAGCCTTTGTTTTTTTCTTTCTTTTGTAGGGTAGGTAAAGATCTTCTATTTCATTGGCATCAAAAGATGCTGTTATTTTTGCAGCAAGTTCTGGGGTAAGTTTCCCTTGTTCTTCGATTGACGAAAGGATAAAAACCTTACGATCTACGAGCTCAAGGAGTTTTTTATACTGTTTTTGAATATCAGATATTTGCACTTCATCTAGACTACCCGTCATTTCTTTTCTGTATCGAGCTATGAATGGTATAGTAGCACCGTCTTCCATGAGTTGGAGTGTGCTTTTTACAGAATAAAAAGTAATGCCTAATGTATTGGAAATGAGTTCTATAAGTTTCTGATCCATCAATATTTTATGATTTGGTGGGGCAAAGATAATAAAACGATAGTAAACCTATGTAGCCTTGTCTTTGGCCTGCCGACAAATATTATGATTTGGGATAAAGTATTAATGTGGTTATACCCACATTACACTTAGTTTAAAATTCCTTTTGTTTTACCCTGACCCTAAAGGAGACAAAATGAATTTTAAATTAGGTTCTGTTCAAAAAAGGTACACAGTATTAATACATATTAGATAGGATCATCAAAAACGGGATGTTTCAAATTCCCTTTCCCTTTATCCGAATATAAATGTGTCTAATATTGTTTTTGCCAGTGACTCTTTCGTCTATTTCAAACTGATTTATGCTTTTGATAAGTGGCAACATTTTTTGGAAACCGTAATTACGTGGATCAAAATCTGTCTTTTTCTTTAGTAATAAATTGCCTAGTTCACCTAGGAATGCCCATCCGCTTTCGTCCGCAAGATCAGAGATACTATCTGTCAATAATTTAATAAGTTCTCTATTGACTAGATCGACAGATTTTGCTGGTTTTTTGTTGGGTTGTCTGCTTGTTTTTGTGGTGGTTTTTACCACAGGTTCTTCTTCTTCATCACCTAGAATCTCTATATAAATAAACTTATCGCACGCTGTGATGAATGGTTTCAAAGTTTTTTTCTCACCCATACCGATCACTTTCATTCCTGCTTCTCTGAGCCTGATTGCCAATCTTGTAAAATCACTATCACTAGATACGATACAGAATCCATCTACTTTTCCTGAATATAAAATATCCATGGCATCAATGATCATGGCACTATCGCTAGAGTTTTTGCCGCTAGAGTAAGAATATTGTTGGATAGGTGTGATGGCATTTTCTAGCAGTACTTTTTTCCAACCGCTGACTGTTGGTTTGGTCCAGTCTGCATATATTCTTTTGAAAGTCGGAACGCCAAATTTTGCGATTTCTTCCATCATTTCTTTTACGTTGGCAAAAGGTACATTATCTGCGTCGATGAGTACAGCAAGTCTGAGATCTTTGATGGTATGGTCCATGAGTCAATATTTATAAGTCGCAAATTTCGCTATAATTTATCAGAATGACCTAATTTTATTTATGCGGGAATCACATATCTGCGGATCATCACAATAATAACCAAAAATACATTGTAAAAAACAAAAAATGGCAAGATATATTCGATCCATCCAAAAGGTAGCATAATGGCTATGATGAGTAGCTGAAATCCCAAACCATATGCAGAAACCAACGTCATAAACAAATTGGGAAAAGTCTTTACTTTATATGCTTGTGGATCTAATAAACAAACGGATTTGTCAAAGAAACCATAAAGTAAATAGAAGATTCTGAATAAAATATCGACCGCTTTTTGGCTTTCTCCAGGTAGTGCTGTCGGAGCTCTATGTTCGAAAATCTTACTAGTAGTATCGCTTCCTGCTGATCTAGTCCGTAGGATGACGTAGTAATAATTGTACAAAGTGCCTTGGATTTGTATGCTTATGAAAGCTAGTATTGCCCAAGTGAAATGAATATCAACTACACTATAAATGGTCAATACAAACAAAAAATTTAGAATGATATCAAATATACTATCGAGATATCTACCACTATGTGAAGGTGTGTTTTTTATGCGTGAAAGTTCGCCATCAGCTGCATCAAGGATGGATTTTAATATCAAAAAAATACCTGCAAAAATGTAATGCTCTGCATAAATGCAGTAAACAGCTATCAATCCACAGATACCAAAAAGGCAAGTAACGTGAATGGGCGTAAATGAAGTGTTTTTGAGCATTGTGGCTATCCACACAGCGGGCGACCTTCCATAATCAGACAGATCTAGAAATCTATCTTTAACGGCAAGTTTTGACATGTATAAAATTCAGAAAATATAATAAGGCAATATAGCCAGAAGTTGTTTTTGGTTCTAGTGACACAACAAAAAGCACCACCAGATTTTCAAAAAGTGTGCAAAGTTATCTTTTTTTGATTAATTGTACTTTGCTAAATTGAATTCATTTTTCACTATCAATTGAATTCAAGCCCTTCAGGCTTGTTTTTTGGGTCATTTTTACCTTAGGTTGCACCTAAGGTTATTCAAATTAAAGCCCTTCGGGCTTGGTAGTGAACTAGGAGTTACCGATAGGCTTGTTGGAGTTAGGCCAAAAGGTGTCCAATTTATAGATAGGCTGTCTTGGAACCAGACCATTGGATTAAATTGCTGTTCTAAAGCCAGACCATCGGGTGTCCAATTTAGCGATAGGTTGTCTTAGAGTTAGACCATTACAATTTACCGATAGGCTTTCTTTAAGCCAGACCATCGGGTATTTAATCTACTTTTATCAATTTTTGTCTGATTTGCTCCTTGTCATTTTGGGCAGTTATGAAGTACATTCCAGCTGGCAATTGTGCGCCATTAAAAGTAAAAGATTCTTTTTCGCTGCTATTTGATTGATACGATTCTCCTATTTGTCTTCCAAATGCGTCGTAAATCTTAACAGTGACAGCTTGACCACAATTGGATGAAATATCTATTTGTGTATTAACTGTAAATGGATTTGGATATGCTCTGACGTCCATACAATAAGCGAGGTTGTTATCGTCATTTGTGCCCGAAATGTAATCCACATTTATCTTCATTTCTGCAAAGCTGTAACAACTTCCGCCATGATTTTCTAAAGCTGTGAGAAGGATGTATTTTGTTTCTACGCCTTGTAGATCAGGACCTTCTTTTCCTTCATAGGTTGGTTTGCCTGAGGCAATTGGTAATTCGAATTCTGTCAAGGTAGTCCAAACAACACCATCGTCAGATACATCTATTGCCATCCTTTTTACGCCATTTTGTAAAGCATCTTTTTCGTTATTATTCCACCAGTAAGATCCACCTAATGCATAGGTATGTCCAAGGTTATAAAGTATCCAATGTCCTTCTGTTCGAGTTGGATTTGGCGATGATTTTTTCTTACAAGATATCCATCCATCGTACCACGTTGTACTATGTTGGTCCATAAAACACTGACTACTTGCAGAAAAGCTTAAGACAAAAACTATAAAAAATGTATAATAAAACTTCATGCTCATCTATTTTTTAAATATTTAGGAAACCTAATGGTGCACTTGCTCCAGGTGTATAAAAATTACCCAAATTTGGCAATAAGGTTGGTAACTCAGAAGGCGCTACACCAAACCACAATGCCAATTCCGCAAAATATAAATCATTGGATGTGGTAGGTAACATGATGCCACCATATAAATCTAATGCACTGCCAAGTGCGAGATCTGGATATTGACCAAACATACGATTACCATTCACAGGTCCACCCATTGCAAATACATTTCCGCCCCAAGCATGATCTGTTCCGTTACCATTTGACGTCAAAGTTCTAGCAAATTCAGACATTGAAAATGTCATTACACAATCTTGCATTTCTATTTCTTCCATTACATTATTGAATTCTGTCATGGCTCTATCTACTTCTGTCAAACGAAATGCTTGATTATTTAATAGTTCGTCATGATGGTCCCATCCTCCATAATCTATAAAAAATATTTGTTTAGTAAATCCGAGTACTTCTCTAGCAGCAATAATTTTTGCAATCATGCGAAGACTTCCAGACAAATCAGTATCTGAGAATGTAGTAGCAAATTCGGGCACGGCATCAATCGCTGTTTGAAATTCTATACTTGCATCTAGTGAAGTTCTAAAAGATTTTTTGTAGGTATCTTTAAATGGATCACCATAATTTTTGGCAAATAACTTGTCTATGGCCACTTTCCTTGTAGGACCAGATCCATACATCTCATCATATCCGTTAAGTCCTGTGGCTCCATCTCTATTCACGGTATATTCTACAGATCGATTGCTGCTTTGAAAAGTATTAGTACCACTCAATGAAATATTCATCGAAATGGTATTATTTGTATTAGCATCAAATAACATATCTGACATTCTACCTGCCCAACCTTTGATCTGTCTTTGATCTGTGACACCTGTGTGCCATTGATTGGTCTGATCAGAGTGCGAAAATAAACCAAGTGGTACAACAGCGTTGCCCATCTCTATTTCTGTTTTTGTAGTAGGTCTCACTAGTGTACCAATATTATTTATAAAACAAAGTTTGCCGTCATTAAAAAGACTTTGCATACCTGTGAGTGAAGGATGTAAACCATAAGGTACACCTGAAATATTCATTGGGTTTACTGTCAATAAACTATCAAATGGCAATGCTAAATTTGATCTTGTATCCGCATAAGCCTGATATTCTGGCGTAGACTTGGGTACTACCATATTGAATGAATCTGCACCACCACCTAGGTATAGACAGATCAATGCTTTATAATCGTCATTTTTGGAATTATTTACAGCAGCGGCTGCACCAAGATTGCGAAGGTTAAAGAGTGACGTACCTGTCGTGGACAAACCGGCACTTACTAGACCTGCCATCTTCATAAAATTTCTTCTAGAAAAAGTATCTCTTGACATGAGTTGTTATTTTTTAATGAGATAATCAGGACTAATTAATGTAAGATAAAGTGCCACATTTATTTTTTCTCTAGCACCATTCAATGTTGGAGGTATCCATCCTATTGATTCGCGGATGATGTCTCGAGTATCTTCACCCATCATTCCATTTGTAAATAGGAGGTCTATTTGATTAATCAATACTTCGTCATCTTGTGCACCTTCGAAAAAACCAGATGCATTGGTCGGTGATCTGAAATATTCGCTCTCCCAGTTATCTGTTGTATATTCATAAAATGTCCAACCAAATACCAAATTTGCATAATTGAGCGAAGTTAGACTATTCAGAATTTGAAATTCTGGTGCTACTAAGTTTGCTTCACTTAACTCACCCGTAGGTTTATGGTCTGGTAGGTAAAAATTAAAAACACTTGGCGATGATAACGGATGCTGGAAAGTATTTATTTGAAAGCCGTACCCATGATTGAAGAAATACTTGGATGGAGATTCTACACCTACCGCTTTAAGGAATTGAGTATGTCGCAATACAGGTTCTTGCATTTTTCCAAAAGATGGGTCAGTCGTGCTTTCGCAACTTCTAGCTTCTTCGTCTAGTAGGATAGATTTAATAACAGCTTTCATATTGCCCCGAATGCCATTGCCATCATCATTAAACGAACTTGCGACCCTAGCTATATATGCTGGTGAAGGATTGGATGTGACCATTCGCTGAATGAGTAATTTAGCAATAAATGGACCCGTATTTGGATGGTTAAACAACATATCAATGGCATCTTGAATATCTTCTATCCCTGATTGTCCAGCAGGAATAGTGATGTTTCTGATCAGCGTTTTTTCTCCTTTTTGATGCCAATCTTCATACATACGCATTGGATATGTCATGTCAGCACCATAGATATTATTACCAAATTCTGGTTGATTCATACCTTCTAATGAAGCCCCAAATCCAAGCCCAGTAAATACTTTTGCCAATTCTACGATATCATTATTTGTGTAGGTAGGAATATCATTTCCTTGAGCATCTTTTTTTCTACTGCCATCTATATTCAATTCGTATAATCCAATGGTAAATAATTGCATGATTTCTCTTGCGAAATTTTGGTCTGGATTGATATTATATTCAGGTATTGCTTTAGGGTTATTCAGATGACTAAGGTAAAATCCCATACAAGGATGAAGTGTCATTTCATATAGCAAATCTTTATAATTGCCGAATGCATGTCGGGACAACAAGTCGTAATAAGACGCCAATCCGCGAGCGTGTCCACCTAGATCAGTTTGGTCAGATATTACAAGGATTTGACTCAAAGCGTAGGTTACTCTCTGGCGCAATTGGTCTTTACCATACACCGCATTATTCCACCACGAATATCTAAAATGTTGCCATCCAGGATTATTGGATATATCATTTGGGTCTTCGCCTTGGGCAATATAAAAATCATAAAGCACTTGTGCAAAACTGTCCGTCACCGATAGGTATTCAGATCGTTCCATATCCATTTGGGAGTCTAACCATCCTTCTATGCTTAGGTCCACAGCAGATGATAAGTCTTTGGCATCATAACCAAGTGCTGCTTGTGTTAGGAATCGAGCCATCTCTACTTTTTTGCCATTAAGTCCAGAACCATCTATCGTTTTTGAGCCGTTAGCATCTTCATAAAAGAAGTTTCTTTCTTCATCGTCGCTAGATGTGACTACGATGCCCTTGCTATGTCCCGCTCCAATATAGTCCGTGTATGGTTGGGCGAACAGAAGAGTAAATGAAAAAAAGCACATACATGTCTGTATCAATATTTTCATATGTTTATTTTATTTATTTTTAATTGTCATACTCGTTCCGCGTCACCGGCGGAATGGAATCTTTGATAAAAAATAATCATTGTGGTTTGGATAAAATAAACCATGATTATTTTTTATGTCGATTTCATAAAGTTGGTTTTGCTTTAGATTACTTTATTTAGATGCCATAAAGTTGTGTTTCGCTCCTCAAATGGCAATGATTTAAAACGTATTTATACCATACATTCCCTAATGGTTAGGTTAAATGTTTTTTTGACATCCAAATCTGAAATGATTCGGGCAATCTTTTGTTAATGGCTGAAACAAATCCATAAAATCTTCCAGGAATCAAGGATTCTATTCCACTTGCATATGCCCTATATATTTCTTTGGCTACAAAAGGAGCATCTACCGTGAGCCAAGTATTGAATAATCTTGATTTTTGCATACCCGAATTGTTTTGAAAATTGGTTCTTACAGGCGTCGGATTGATGGTGATACATTTTACAGCACTCTTTTTTTCTTTCAGTTCTTCACTTATAGCACGTGTAAATTGATAGACAAATGCTTTGGCTGCTCCATAAGTGGCGAGTGTAGGATTGGGTTGGAATGCTGATATGGACGAAATATTTATAATGGTACCTTTATTTTGTAATATCATGTCATGCAGGAATAATCTAGTAGAAATATAAAGATTTTTGACCATCAGATTTATCATGTCCAATTCTCTATTCATATCCACTTCATCTATAAACCCAAATGTACCAAAACCAGCATTATTAATGACAATATCCAAGCTTGGACTTACACTTTTTGCCCAATCAAAGAGATGTTGTACGCTACCATCTTTTGATAAATCAATAGTGAGACCGACCACAGAAATATTTTTGTTGCTAGCTTTTATTTGATTTATGGCACTTTTTAATTCTTCTTCGTCAAGGGAAGTTATCAATACATGAAATCCTTTGTTAGCAAATAATTTTGCAGTTTCTAGACCGATGCCTGAAGAGCCACCTGTGATAAGAATATAAGAAGAATTGGCCATTTTTAATAGAAATATTTGGTTTCGAGTAGAGAATATTTTGCTGCGATTAAAATTGCTGTCCCATTAAATTGTTTTTAAGCGCTACTTATACATTTTAACAATCATAAACACCACAATTTTAGTACAATTCTATTACTTTTGCAACATTCGTTTACAATATTTTAATTTTAATAGTATCTTATGAAGTCATTAAAAGTCATTATTTGCCTACTTTTTTTAGTTTCTTTTGCCAATGCTCAAGTGTATGAATTTACCACTATTCATGAATGTGAGCGCCTTCCTGTCATTTCTCAAGATAAAACTGGCACTTGTTGGAGTTTTTCTACATCTTCATTTTTAGAATCTGAAATCATAAGAATTAATGGGAAAAAGATAGACCTTTCTGAGATGTATCAAGTACGTCAGACTTACCCAATGAAAGCTGAGAATTACATACACAGACAAGGTAAAGCTCAGTTTAGTGAAGGTGGATTAGCACATGATGTGTTGAATAGTGTGCGTGCATATGGTTTGGTACCTGCAGAAGCATATGATGGTTTGTTAATGAATGAAAATAAACACAATCATGCTGAAATGGTAGAAGTCCTAGAAGCAATGTTGAAAACCTATGTAACAAATTCCACCAAAAGGGTATCGCCACAATGGAAGTCTGCGATCTCAGCCGTCCTAGATGTGTATATCGGAGAGATACCGAAGGACTTTACCTATGAAGGTAAAAAATATACGCCTAAATCGTTTCAAGAGATGACAAAAATCAATACTGATGATTATGTTACGTTGACATCATTTACACACGAACCATTTTACAAACAAGTGATTCTTAATATACCAGACAATTTTTCTAATGGCATGATGTACAATCTTCCACTAGATGAATTTATGGAGAATATTGATTATGCCTTAACTCAAGGTTTTACTTTGTCGCTAGATTGTGATGTATCCGAACCAACATTCTCAGCAAAAACAGGTGTTGCTATGATACCGAAAAACTCAGATGATATGAAATCTATCATTTCTGAGATTAAACCTGAAAAGGAAATTACACAATCATTCAGACAAGAAGAATTTGAAAGTTACAGTACTACTGATGATCATTTGATGCATATCATTGGGATAGCAAAGGATCAGAAAGGTAATGTGTATTACAAAGTAAAAAATTCTTGGGGATCAGATGCTAGCAAAGTAGCTTATGATGGATATGTGTACATGAGTACTTCTTTCTTACGTCTAAAATCCATTTCTGTCCTTCTGCATAAAGATGGACTAACTCCCAAAACCAAAAATGCAATTAAATTCTAATCATCATTATTTCCTGCCATGAATCAACCATTAGCTGAAAGAATGCGTCCCAAAACGCTCGATGATTATATCGGGCAGGAGCATCTAGTGGGCAAAGGTGCCATTCTCCGAAAGGTGATAGAGTCAGGAAGTCTACCTTCATTTATATTGTGGGGACCACCGGGCGTAGGCAAGACAACCTTAGCATCTATTATTGCAAGTACGCAGGATAGACCGTTTCATAGTCTTTCTGCGATCAATAGTGGTGTGAAGGATATCAGAGAAACCATAGAAACGGCCAAATCTCAGAAGTTTTTCTCACGACCTAATCCAGTTCTTTTTATTGATGAAATACATCGTTTTAGCAAGTCGCAACAAGACTCACTTCTAGGTGCTGTAGAAAAAGGTATTGTAACTTTAATCGGTGCAACAACTGAAAATCCATCCTTTGAAGTTATATCAGCTTTATTGTCTAGGAGTCAAGTATATATCTTGAAGCCATTGGAGCGACATCATTTAATAACAATGATAGACAAAGCTATATCAGAAGATTACGACCTTAAAAATAAAAAGATCAAAGTAGAGTCTTATGATGCGATGATCAAAATATCTGGTGGTGATGGTCGTAAACTTTACAATTGTCTAGAGTTGGTGATCAACCAGTTTGAAAAAGAGGAAGAGATCGTCATTACCGATGAAGTCGTAATGGAAGCGATCCAACAGAATCTGGCGATGTACGATAAGTCAGGTGAGCAACATTATGATATCATTTCTGCATTTATAAAATCGATGCGTGCTTCTGATCCGAATGCTACTGTTTATTATCTTGCTCGAATGATAGAAGGTGGCGAAGATCCTAAGTTTATCTGTAGAAGAATGATCATACTGGCGTCTGAAGATATTGGACTTGCAAATCCCAATGCGCTGCTCCTTGCCAATAATTGTTTTCAAGCGGTGCACCAAATTGGAATGCCGGAAGGTCGTATCATTATGTCTCAGACAGCCATTTATTTAGCTTGTTCACCTAAAAGTAATGCGTCTTATGTGGCTATTAATCAGGCCATTACGCTTGTACGACAGACAGGCGATCTACCTGTTCCATTGCAACTAAGAAATGCGCCCACAGGCCTTATGAAAGATATCGGCTATGGTGCTGATTACAAATATGCGCATGACTTCAAGAACGCTGTCTCCGATTTAGAATGTTTGCCTGATGATATCAAAGGTACAAAACTATATGCACCGGGAGCCAATCCAGCCGAACAAAAGTATGGTGAGTTACTCAGACATTTCTGGAAAGAGAAGTATGGATATTGACAACAATAAGTGAAAAATGGACTTAAAAGAAAATGTATGAAAGTCCTACATTACTATTTAGTTGGATCTGATTGTAACTGTATTCATAAGCTGGTCGAAAATATAATTCAGCTCTTTGGGTGTAAAAATAATAAGCTGATAAGTTTCCAGAAATCCTGACTCTATTATTTATAAAATATGAAGTTTGGAAAGAAATTACGGTATTGATGTAATTTGATCTTGTTCTTCCG
>JBGSOH010000205.1:0-2281 GCA_041739205.1 Saprospiraceae bacterium | reverse complement strand
GATATATTCTACACTAACACCAGGTGCTCTTTCTAGCAGTTTAAATCCTTGATCTGTTACTTCTAATACGGCTAGTTCTGTGACTATTTTTTTGACACATCGCACACCTGTGAGTGGGAGCGAACATTTTTTAAGCAACTTTGACTCGCCTGCTTTATTGACGTGCATCATGGCTACGATGATATTTTCTGCAGATGCTACTAGGTCCATAGCGCCACCCATACCTTTCACCATTTTACCGGGTATTTTCCAGTTGGCTATATCGCCTTCCTCTGATACTTCCATCGCTCCTAGGATAGTTAGATCCACATGTTTACCACGTATCATGCTGAAACTCATTGCTGAATCAAAAAAACTAGCTCCGGGTAGGGTAGTGATCGTCTGTTTTCCCGCGTTGATAACATCCGCGTCTTCTTCGCCTTCAAAAGGGAAAGGTCCCATGCCTAGGACACCATTTTCACTTTGGAATTCTACATTGATACCTTCAGGTACGTAGTTGGCTACTAATGTCGGGATACCTATGCCTAGATTGACATAATACCCATCTTTTACTTCTTTTGCGATTCTTTTTGCTATACCTATTTTATCTAATGCCATGGTTGTTAATGATTGAATGTGAGAATGATTGAATGATAAAAGGATTGAATGATTTAATGCTGCTTCGCTGGTCTGACGGTACGTTGTTCTATCCTTTTTTCATACTGTGCTCCCTGGAATATTCGCTGTACAAATATACCAGGAATGTGAATAAAATTAGGATCCAGCGTACCAAGTGGCACCATTTCTTCTACCTCTGCTACCGTGATTTTGGCTGCGCCACACATACATGGATTGAAGTTCCTGGCAGTTCCCTTAAATATCAAATTACCTGCTTCATCTCCTTTCCAAGCTTTCACGATGGCAAAATCTGCTTCAAATGCTTTTTCTAAGACGTACATCTTCCCGTTAAATTCTCTAGTTTCCTTGCCTTCTGCTACTTCGGTTCCATATCCTGCAGGTGTATAAAAAGCAGGGAACCCACCTTGTGCAGCCTTACATCTTTCTGCTAGTGTACCTTGTGGAATGAGCTCTACTTCCAGTTCTCCAGACAGCATTTGCCTTTCAAATTCTTCATTTTCACCTACATAAGATGAAATCATTTTTTTAATCTGTTTATTTTGAAGCAGCAGTCCGAGACCGAAATCATCTACGCCTGCATTATTGGATATACAAGTTAGATTGTTTACACCCATTTTTACTAAATGTGCTATGGCATTTTCTGGAATACCACAAAGGCCAAATCCTCCGAGCATGAGTGTCATATCATTGGTTATGCCTTGTAAAGCTTCTTGGACAGAATTTACTTTTTTTGATATCATTTGGTTAGGATATTTGTCGACTGCAAAGTTAATCTAATTTATGTTGTTTTTTAGATTGATAAAGTTTTTTTGAATTTCTAAAATGAAAATTTAAAATTTACCACCATCAAAGCTAATATCTAAATAATATAATTATCTTTGCCGAAATTAATAATTAGTTAAAATCTTTAAATTTACACAAATTCAAATATCTCACATGAAATATTTACTTCTTTTTGTTTGTTATTCAGCTATGCTCTTACCTTTAAATGCACAAAAGAGAATTTCTATTAATGGAATAGATTTAATTGATTCAAAAAAAAATTTCAAATCTTCCTCAAGCGGTGTTGTAAATGGCGTTCCTGCATATTGTATAAACTTTTTTGCGAATAATAAAAAATTTATAGCAATTGATCGTCAAAATTTGACATTGATAAATAAAGAAAAAGAACTTCAGAAATCAGAAGATTTTATAGATGGTTACATTGTAGAACAAGGTAAAAGTGAAGGTGTAGATTTATCTCTAAAAGCTATTTATTATGAAGATAAAAAAGTCCTAAATATCAAAATATACGACATACACGAAGGTACTATAAAATGTAGTAGTGATAAAATTCTTGACTCAAATATGTTTGGAGTAAAAAAGTTAGAACAACAAATTCATTATATGCTTCACGAAATGATGTTTGATTGTTTTGAGATAAAATTCCCAATTGTAAGAGCTATAGATCAAAAGGGTGATAAAATCAAAGAAGCTTTGGTTGCTATGGGAAAAAAGCATAAGGTTATTGTAGAAGATTATTTGGAACTTTTTATTTTTAAGGAAGAAGAGATTGATGGTGAGAAATTAAGTAGGAAAGTAATTGTAGGCGAAGGAATTGTAAAAGAAATACAAGATGAGAACTTTTCTACTGTTTCAATAAAAAAAGGTAATAAAGAAATTG
>JBGSOH010000509.1:0-2076 GCA_041739205.1 Saprospiraceae bacterium | reverse complement strand
AGATTAAAATAGAAGGCAAATATAAGAAAATTTTATGATATGAGTGGTTGATGGGGATTTTGGAGAGAATTTTTCAGTTTCGTTTTTCAATGATTAACCAAAGTCTATCCAAGCCTTAGGCATAAAATGGATGTCAGCTTTTTCATAAAATCCCTAAGAATCAAAGACAGATTCCTAGGGATTTTTATAATTTCGATTCTATTTTCTGATCACTACTTGATTGGTAGAAACTTTATTTCCTTGTACTGTTTTGACCAATATTGTGGGTACATTTATCTGACTGATATCAATTTTTGTTTTGAAATGTTCTTGTCGATTGTCAAATTTATTTTTGTACAATAATTTTCCAGCCATGTCTAGGATAGAAACTTCCACATCTTCTCTAGAACCTGTCAATGATAATTCTATCAGGTCGCTCGTAGGATTTGGGTAAATATTTAAGTTCTTTGGATCAATACTATTTTTGGATCGAGTTTCAGTGTTACCATCACTTTTCAACTTAAAACCAATAGGAATTGTCTGAGAACTTGCAACTACTTTGCCATCTTTGGTAGCTGGAATCCAATTGGGCATCATTTTGACCACTCTGAGTGCTGCTTCACCACAGCCATATCCAATATCTTCTTTTATTATGGCATCGGTGACTTTTCCTTTTAAGTCAATGGTCAAACGAATGTACACGATGCCTTCGATATTGTTTTCCTTGGCTTTCGTTGGATATTTAAGATGGTTTTGGATAAATTTTGTCATTTCTTTGATAGACGCACTCATGCGCTCCATTGGTTCAAGTATTTGTTCACTTCCTGGAAAAGTTGCCATTTCCAACATTGATTTCAACGCATCTTGTGGTATGTTTTTGGATTGACTGCCAATAGATATTTCCGTTTTAGGTTGATCGTCCGTCATTTTAAACTTAACTGGCAAGGTATAAAGTACATTTACATTCCTACCTGCTTGTTTGCCAGGCACCCATTTTTCTGGCATATCATTCATCGTTTGTAGCATTTCTATTACAGCTTGACCACAACCACCACCTATATCTCTTATGATGTTGATGTCAGATATACTTCCATCCTTATTGATAATAAATTGTGCTATTACATTCCCTTCGATACTTTTATCTTTGGCTTCTGCCGGATACTTCAAATGGGTGTAGATATAGTTAAACATTTTCCTATTGGAACAATCCTTTTTTTCATGTTCACTCACTTCGTCTTCGCAACCAGGAAATCTTGGCATTTGTTCGACTACTTTGAAAATTTCCTTTTCAGGTTCCTCTTGGATTGATCCTTTATAAGATTTTGTATATATAAAAACAACACCATTTTCGGCTTGATTTCCATATTTTTTTACTATTTCATTAAAATCATGGCTAATCTTATTCATTACATTGATAGATAGGACATCATTAGGATCAATATTAATTAGATCTTGTTTATAAACTTTGCCATCAACTACAAATAATGGATTTTTATCAAATCCCAACCCTTGTGAAAACTTTTCTTGATCAGTATTGATCAAATTAGGAATAGGATGTGGCGGTGGTGGCACCAAGTCATGGGTAGGTATTTTACCATAAAAATTTTCAAACTCCTTCATATCTGAAGCATCATTTTTATAATAATATTTTGATACACCACTACTTAAGTCAACTTTTATAAATGTTTCTTCTACAATGATGGCTGTTACTCCTTCTGGCATTACAGCATTACCGTTTAGTATAGGTGGTGCAGGCGGCGCAGGTGGTGGCGGTGGAGCAGGTGGCTTTGGAATAGAATCGAGGCTTACTGATACTACATCTTGCAACTGTTGTTTGATAGTAGAAGAAGAAAATAAGATCACTAGACCCAAAAGTAGTGGCAATACCAAAGCATACTTCCAAGCAGCACTTCGGTTTGTTTTATGTGTTGTCATCATTTGAATACGTTTTTTGATTTGTGAATGAAAAAATTGATTGGTCAGCGCCAATTCTAAGCCCGACTGCGACTTACTGAGCAATAACTCTGTGTAGCTACTTACAGAATTTTTGCGACAGATAAGGTCATCAGCGAGATACTCGTGCGCTTGACGCAAAGC
>JBGSOH010000602.1:0-2488 GCA_041739205.1 Saprospiraceae bacterium | reverse complement strand
CATATCCAACTGTTGGTTTTTCGGTGATTTCTTGAGCATCCTGTTTATATATATTTTGATATCACAAATTTATAACATGTGTCCATTTTTTATCCTATATTTGTATTTTATTATTTCAATACTTTTCGGAGTGGACTCAATCTTCATATGTTGAACTTACGAATATTTGGAATTTTTTCATTTTTTCTTTTATTAGCGGCTAACGTTAAAGTAATGTATCATAAGTTTGGGACTAAAAGTGTTAATAATCGTTATACGACGTAAAGTTAAATAAAATCTTCTACACTAGGTTACAGTAATATGCTTAAATTTATGATACATTAAGTTTGACGAATTTGGTGGGTTAAGGTAAGGCGTTTTGAATGCCTTTTTATAGTTTGAGTATGGTCTTGGTAGTAGCGTCGATTTCTTTATTTTATGTGATAAACTTTGAACTAGTACATCAAAACTCATCTTCCTCGGTTTCCATCTAACGTTGGGTAGGGTTTAGAAATCAATAACCTATTGGACACCGAGTGGAACGAAACGCAATTTTCCACCGAATCTAGATTGCGCACAGAAGCAGCATCTGTGGAGGAAATTCACTTTACACCAGGTACGCCACTATTTGTGTAGGGTAAGTTGACTTATATGTTTTAAAGTAGCGTGCATCAAAATAATCTAAATGCATGAAGGCATGGAATTTTACTAATCTAAGATTCTATGCCTTCTTTAGTTTATGGTCATCAATCAACTTAATAATATAGATTTAATATGCTACAAAAATAAATTTCTTACCTTTGTCCCATATTTATATAAAACCAAATGATAGGACGAACCAAAATTAGTATTGTGGTCATTTTTATGTTCATGAATATAATAATGACTTATGGGCAGAGCATACGAGGAAAAATTATAGACAAAAACACTAGACAGGAACAACCCGCTGTTCAAGTCTCTTTGAAAAATACAGATTTTAGCGTTTTTACGAATGGCTTGGGTAATTTTGAGTTTAAGGAAATTCCATCTGGAACTTATACCATCGTTGCTTTAATGAGTGATAAAGAAGTAGTCGTAACAGATGTTACTTTAGATGGTGAAGATGTAGATTTAGGTACGCTAGAAGTAACTTCCGAAGCACCAAGTTCTGTTGGTTCAGAAATTTCCATCATCGATGTTACAGATTTAGCAGGTATAGAAAATGAAAATGATAATTTTTCATCTGTGCTTGCAGCAGGTCGTGATCCCTTTACAAATGCAGCTGCTTTTAATTTAGGTACTGGTAGGTTTAGACCGCGTGGTTTTCAAAACGAAGATTCAGAAATGATGATGAACGGCATGTTGATGAATGATCAAGATGATGGACGTGTTTTGTGGACGGCATGGAGTGGACTGAATGATGTACTAAGAAATCAAACCCAAATCATAGGTTTATCTGCCAATGATTATACATTTGGAGGTATTGGTGGTGGTACATTTGTAGACCTTACGGCATCTAGTCAGCGTGCTGGTACAAAAGCGGTGTATTCATTTTCTAATAGATCATACCAACATAGAGCTATGATAACCCATAGTTCAGGTATGCAAAAAAATGGATGGGCATATTCACTATCTGCATCACATCGTTATGGAACCCAAGGATATACAGAAGGAACATACTTTCAAGGTACCAGTTATTTTGTTTCTGTGGATAGGAAGTTAAATGATAATCACACCCTAAATGCAGTGATCTTCGGAACACCACAGGTCAGAGGAAGGTCTACTGGAAGTTTTCAGGAAATGTATGATTTAGCAGATAATAATTATTATAATCCTAACTGGGGCTATCAAAATGGTGAAGTAAGAAATTCTAGAGAATATCGCATCAACCAACCTGTGGCTATGTTACGCCATGATTGGAAAGTTTCATCAAAAACAAATATAATTACTACGGCTGGTTTCCAGTTTGGAACATTTGCTTCTTCAAGACTAGACTGGTATGATGCACCAGATCCAAGACCAGATTATTACAGAAGACTACCAAGTTATGCACCTGACCAATTTTCAAAAGATTTAATCACAGAATACTTACAATCTGATATTAATCATAGACAACTAGACTGGCAGAAATTATATGATGCCAACTCGACAAGAAATTACACGATTGAGAATGTGGATGGTATAGCTGGAAATAATGTGACAGGTAAATTAGCAGCATATGTTATTGAAGAAGAGCATTATGATAATAGAAAATTGAGTTTTAATACGATTCTAAATTCAAAAATATCACAAAACTTTTCCTTGTCAGGTGGTGCTCAGTACTTGAGTGAGAGAGTCCATTATTACAGACAATTGGATGATCTAATGGGTGCTGATTTTTATATTGACTTCAATAGGTTTGCACTAAGAGATTTTCCTAACAATCCCAATGCAGGACAAAATGACTTGAACAATCCAAATAGATTGGTAAAAGAAGGAGATATCTATGGGCACAATTATTATATTCAAACAAATAAAGCAATGGCTTGGG
>JBGSOH010000562.1:0-4297 GCA_041739205.1 Saprospiraceae bacterium | reverse complement strand
GTCCAGACCATTTTTTTTATATCTTATTAGCACTGGGGAAAATCGTAATAATTGACTTCTATCATTTTGAAGCACATTTATTTTTAAATTTTCAAAATTTGCATTTTCATTTTCTAAGAAAGCATTTAATTCTCTATTGTCTAGTTCGACATTGAAATGAACGCTTTCAAACAGATGAATCATTTTCTCTTCAACTTTTGTTTTAATTGTTTTAAATAAAGGGAAAATACTATCTTTTAATCTTGTTATTGAAGAATCCAAATTTTTCCTTTCTGGAATACTATCTTCCGATTTGGCCAGAATACTGAGTTCTTTTTCCCAATCATTAGGTTCTTCTATACTTTCACCTTTTCCAGCTTTGATGGATAACTCAAGACTCCAAATCACTTGGTCAGCAATAAAATCAATGAATGCTTCAGTATTTCCTGTATCTGCCAATCTCAATGCATTCAAATACTTAGTTTTGTCCACTGATTTAATGACAATAGGTGGATATCCAAATCTTAGTAAAATGTAATTCATCATCAACCTAGATAGCCTGCCATTTCCATCATCAAAAGGATGAATCAGTACAAATTTATGATGAAATATAGTTGCCAATGTTATGGGATGTAAACCAGTTTTTTCATCATTATACCAATCCATAAGTTCTTGCATTTTGGCGGGAACTTCAAAAGGTTCGGCATAATGAAAAATCTCACCATTTGTTAATCGCACTGAATTGGGCATTTCTTTATATTCGCCTACTTTTATTTTTCGTCTTACCGGTAAACCTTCTGCTGTTTGAGCATCTTTCCAAAAGTCTTTTACAAGTATAAGTTTGTTTAATTCCTTAATATTTACCTGGCTAATGTCCCTATCTTGATCAACAGCCCACTCTTTTATCAAAGTGAAAGCTCCATCATGTGCTTTCATTTCTTCCAATTCTCTAAATGTATAGCCATTTACAACTATATCCTTGAGCAAAAGTGCTTTGGTATCTAAATAAGTGATGGTATTTCCCTCAAGATGATTTGAATTATAACTAAATTCTAGTCGGAATTTCTCTTCCAATCTTCTCAGATCATGGTCAGAGAATTGGAGTGTATCCAATTCCTTTCTTAGAATGTTTATTATATCAAATTTGTTTGACATTGATTACACGTATTCAGTTTTAGAGAAATAAGAGTTGATAAATAATTTTAACTCCCATCACACTTCTTCCCTCCAAGCTTCCCGCTCCACAGGCATCTGCCATACACAACCACCATTTTCCATCGCTGTAAACATCGGTGTCCAATCTGCTGGACCTGCCGACTCTGTCAATATCTCATACCGACGCATCTTAAGTATAGGCTCTAATGGGTCGATCATGACAGGACATGCTTCTACACACGCGTTACATGTGGTACACGCATGAAGCTCTTCCCTTGAGATGTAATCAAATAATGATTTTCCATCATCATAATTGGCTGCCGTTAAGGTCTTGACATCAGTGTTATCTTTTGATTTTGCATATTTTAGGTCACCAGATGCTAGGTTATTGCCTACTTCGGTTGCTCTGTCTCTAATATCCATCATGATTTTGCGTGGTGATAGTTTTTTGCCGGTGAGATTGGCAGGACACACTGCAGAACATCTTCCACATTCGGTACAAGTGTAAGCGTTCATGATATTGGTCCAACTAAGATCAAAAATGTCTTTTGCACCAAATTCTGGCAACTCACCATCTGCACTCGGTGGTACATCGCTCTCTATACCCAACATTGACTTCACTTCATTCATGATTTCTGGCATATTTTCCATTTTTCCACGTGAAGTGAGTTTACTGAAGTAAACATTCGGGAAGGCTAGAAATATATGCAAATGTTTGGAATAGGGTAGGTAGATGATAAATCCGAACACTACCATCAAATGCAACCACCAACCTGCTCGCTCTAGCAGTTGTAGGGTACTCATTTCAAATCCGCCAAAAACAGCAGGGCCAAACCATGACGAAATGGCCAATTTTCCAGTATCAGGATAATGTGTCGGGTCCAAAGTCTGTAAAACGGAGTCCGTACCATTCATCGTAAAAATGCCAGTAACTAAAAGAATTTCGGCAAAAAGAATAATATTAGCATCCAATTTTGGCCAACCATTCAATTCTGATTTTACAAGTCTTGGTACTTTGAGCATATTACGTCTATAAAGAAATGCAAAAGTGGCGATCAATGCTAGAAAAGAAAGAACTTCTATTGTACTGATTATCAACGTATAAAATCCACCCAAGAATGGTGCAAAAAATCGATGCGCACCAAATATACCATCAATAAATATCTCGAGCAATTCTATTTGTGTAAAAAGAAATGCAACGTATATAAATAAGTGCAGTAATGCTGGAATCCAGTTTTTAAACATTTTTTGCTGGCCAAATGCTACTAAAAGAACATTTTTCCATCTCGTAGCAGTGTCTCCAGACACATCCTGAACTTTGCCAAGTTGGATATTGTCATATATTTTTTTGAACTGTCTGAAGGCGATGTAAAACGTGATCGCTGACAATAAAATGAATAATATTTGTTGCATAATGATCGCTTAATTATATATTTCGATGCCAAAATACAAATTTATTCTTTTTTGCATACATTTGCATTCATATTTAAATCAAATCTAAAGTATGCAGGTATTAAATGATTATCAGATAAAGCAAAAGATACAGCGGTTGTCATATGAAATTCTGGAAAACAATCTTGACGAAGATGAGATTATTCTGGTAGGTATCAATAATAATGGTTACGGTTTTGCAAAGTTATTGTTTGAGTCACTTACATCTATTTCTGACAAAAAAGTGGTGTTATCTAAGATCAAATTGAATCCTGCGCAACCATTAGATTTTCCAATAGAATCGGATTTAAATGAAACTGAATTGGTCAATAAATCTATTATTGTCATAGATGATGTAGCTAATACAGGTAGGACTATATTCTACGCTTTTAAGGTTTTTATGAATATTTTGGTCAAAAAAATAGAAGTTGCCGTCTTGGTCGATCGTAAACACAAGATGTTTCCTATTAAAGTAGATTATGTAGGGCTTTCATTGGCTACTACAGTACAAGAAAATATCAAAGCAGATTTAATAAAACCAACTGCCTTGAGCGTAACTTTAAATTAACTATAACATTTCAGGTTAAACAAAAGCATAGACAATTACGTATTTATAGTACGATAATTTATATATTAAAATTAAAGGATGAAGATTTTTATACTTTTTATATCTTTTTTGGCTAGTTTTCAACATTTGAATGCAGCAAATTTAGTTATTTTACCAGTTGCACCTACAAAAGATACCGTTACTTGGCTCATTCTCAATGATCTAGAGTACAAGGAAAAAGATCATAAAGAATATGGAACTGTATATTTGCCAGAATTCTCAAAGCCTATCAAAAAATTGGCTAATAAACAAGTTGTTATACGTGGATATCTCGTTCCTGTAGATAAAGAAACTTGGGCATTGAGCAAAAATACTTACGCAGCTTGTTTTTTTTGTGGGAAAGCAGGTCCAGAAACGGTCATAGGGTTAACCTTCAAAGGAGATCCTGGAAAGTTAAAAATGGATGCAAATGCAACTGTAACTGGCAAGTTTATCTTGAATGGTACGAATGTGGATGACTGGATGTATAGTCTCGTAGATGTAGAGATTTTGTCTATTAAATAGAAGTCTGCTCCTAAATGTCTTCGAGTTACAAAATCTTAAAAACTTTGGTTTCTACCTCATTGATAATCAAGCGTTTCCCTTTAGGGTTGGGTAAAAACGGTTGATTATCAATTATTTTGTGTTTTCGGATGGGACTCATTATTTAAATTTACTCATCCTAAATCCTTCTCACGCTAAAGACGTGACACGGTCTTAAAATGGACTTTGTGACGCCAAAGCGTTAAGGACTTTTGAATCTCTAACTGAAGTTTCGGACTAAATTCTAAATGGATAAATTTCAAATTTTGTTCTTCATCTTTACGCTTGTAGATGAAGTTTAATAGTGTAAATTGATTTTAACTTCTTTTTCTTTTGTTCACGCTAAAGTCGTGACAGGCTTTAACACAAAAGAAACAAATCTGTCACGTCTTTAGCGTGAAAGTCAAGTCTGTTTCATTTTCTTAACGCCAAAACATCAAAAAATAGCTAAACCGAAAAAACTCGCTTTTGTAATTTGCATCTCGTAATTGGCTTGAGTGCCACTACGTTCATGATCACACGTTTAAACTTTAGTTTTAGCTCGAACAGTTTTCGCTTCTTAACGCTATTTTATGAAGTTTTGACAAAAAATGAAAAGGACGG
>JBGSOH010000550.1:0-7880 GCA_041739205.1 Saprospiraceae bacterium | reverse complement strand
GTAGAGCAATTTATTACTTATCCCGTGGAGCTGGAAATGGCCAATCTTCCTGGTGTGAAGGAATTGAGATCTGTGTCTAAATTTGGACTTTCGGTGGTGACGATAGTTTTTCAAGATAATATGGGTACATATTTGCCACGTCAACTGATCGCTGAAAAAATAAAAACAGCTTCTGAAAAAATACCTGCAGGATTCGGTACTCCAGAAATGGGACCTATCTCTACAGGACTTGGGGAGATCTATCAGTACATTCTAGACGTAAAACCAGCATTTAAAGACAAATACACAACGATGGATCTTCGTACCATTCAAGATTGGGTGGTTAAAAGGCAATTGTCAGGTATTCCGGGTGTAGTGGAAGTAAATACTTGGGGTGGATTTCTAAAACAATATGAGGTGTCCATCAACCCTGAAAAATTACATGCTATGAATGTCAATATTCAGCAGATATTTTCGGCATTGGAGACCAATAATAGTATCTCAGGTGGTGCATACATCGAAAAGATCAATCAGAGTTACTTTATTCGTGGTGAAGGTTTGGTGGGTTCATTAGAAGATATTGAGCGCATTGTGGTGGACAATAGGGGAGGAACACCTATTTTGATTAGGGATGTAGCTAATGTGAAATTTGGTGCAGCTAATCGTTTTGGAGCGATCACAGCTAATGGCGAAGGTGAAAAAGTACTCGGTCAAGTCATGATGCTCAAAGATGCTAATTCTGGTGAAGTCATCAATAATGTCAAAAAAAGAGTTGCGGAGATTCAATCTTCATTACCTGAAGGTGTTTTTATTAATGGATTTCTGGAGCGAAGTGAGTTGATCGCAAAAACGACCTTTACCATTACGGAGAACTTGATTTTGGGTTGTTTGATCGTCATTATGGTGGTTGTTTTGTTGTTGGGAAATTTTAGGTCAGGTTTGGTGGTGGCATCGGTCATTCCGTTGAGTTTACTTTTTGCATTGTCTATGATGTATATTTTTGGTGTTGATGCCAATTTGATGAGTCTTGGTGCCATAGATTTTGGTATCATCATCGATGGTGCCGTCATAATCGTAGAGTATATCTCTTTCCAAATGATGACCAAAACGGATCAAATCAACTTGCTGCCACAAGATCAGAAACAAGGTTTTATCGATAAAATCACCCATAATAGTGCACATAAAATGATGCGTTCAGCAGTATTTGGACAGATCATTATCATCATCGTATTTATCCCAATTTTATCGCTTTCAGGTGTTGAAGGCAAGATGTTTAAGCCGATGGCGATGACGTTCTCATTTGCATTGATCGGTGCGATGTTGCTTTGTTTTACGTATGTTCCGGTTGTGTCTGCTTTATTTATAAAAGGTGTGAAAGAAAATCCAAAAAACATATCTGTGAGAATGATGGCTTTTTTGACCAAGCTATATACGCCTACGATTACTTGGGCATTGGAATACAAAAAGGTAGTCGTAGGACTTGCCGTTGGTTTTTTGATCTTGACAGGGATTTTGTTTTCTACCATGGGTGGCGAATTTGTACCTACCTTGGACGAAGGAGATTTTGTGATCCAACCTGTTTTAAAAACTGGAACATCGCTTTCTAAAACCATAGAAACGACAACGATGATAGAAAGCATCCTCAAAGAATTTCCTGAAGTAAGTCAGGTGGTCAGTCGTATCGGTGCTGCTGAAATACCTACAGACCCTATGTCGATGGAAGAAAGTGATATTATCATCAAACTCCATCCTATCAAAACGTGGACTACGGCCAAAACAAAAGATGAATTAGCAGATAAATTTACAGAAGCCTTGACATCCAAAATTCCAGGTATCGAATATGAATTTACGCAACCAATAGAGATGAGATTTAATGAGTTGATCACAGGTGTACGAGCGGATTTGGCCATTAAAATATTTGGCGAAGATCTTACTGTGCTCAATAAAAAAGCGCAGCAAATCAAAAAGCTTATTGATAATGTGGAAGGTGCATCAGACATCGTGGTAGAGAAAGTAGAAGGATTGCCACAAATGGGCATCGTTTATGATCGTCCTAAAATAGCGAAATATGGTCTTGATATTCAGAATATTAACGATATCATGTCTATGGCATTTGCAGGAAAAACATCGGGTAATGTATTCGAAGGTGAAAAACGTTTTGACTTGGTGGTGCGATTTGATAAAGAAAAAAGAAGCGATATTGATGACATCAAACGTATATTTATTCCACTACCTAATGGTGGACAAATCCCCCTAGAAGAAGTCGCTAAAATTAATTATACCGAGGGTCCTGCCAAAATTTCTAGAGATAATACACAAAGAAGAATTGTCATTGGTGTCAATGTCAGGAATCGTGATTTGGAGTCAGTCGTCAATGATGTGCAAAAAATCATTCAGTCCAAAGTAGATCTACCTACAGGATATAGTGTCAGTTATGGTGGTCAGTTTGAAAACTTACGTTCTGCTCGAGCGAGACTAATGATTGCTGTTCCGATCGCCTTATTGCTGATTTTTTTCTTATTGTATTTTGCCTTCCAATCGGTCAAAGATGCCCTACTTATTTATACTGCGATACCACTCTCTGCTATCGGTGGTGTATTATTATTGTGGATACGTGACTTACCTTTTTCTATATCTGCAGGTGTAGGATTTATCGCATTATTTGGTATTGCCGTGTTGAATGGTATTGTATTGATAGAACATTTTAAAGAGTTAAAAGCACACGGTATGACTGACATCAAACAAAGAATCATCTTAGGGACACAACAGCGATTAAGACCCGTTTTATTGACTGCAAGTGCGGCAGCTTTGGGCTTTTTGCCTATGGCGATCTCTACCAATGCAGGTGCGGAAGTACAACGACCTTTGGCAACTGTAGTGGTAGGTGGATTGATCACGGCTACTTTGTTGACGTTGATTGTATTACCAGTGTTGTATGCGATTTTTGATAAAAAGTCTAAAAAGATGAATGTCCAGCCGATGATTTTGATATTGATTATGTTTCTATTTCCGTTTTTAGGAAGGTCACAAAAACAGAACTTGACATTGGAAAATGCGGTTGCCCTGACCTTACAAAACAATGCGGCATTAAAGAGTGGTGCACTGATGACGGAACAATCCAAGACAAAAATATCTAGTGCATTCGATCCTGCTAAGACCCAATTTTATTTTAGTTACGATCAGAATAATTTGCCTGTACTATCAACCGCAGGTCCTTTGAGGGTATTCGGTATCCAACAACAGTTTTCATTGCCTACCGTCTATCGGAATCAAAAGAAGTTGTACCAATCAGAATATGCTTATCAAGAAAAATATCAAAATCTGCAAGCGATCTTTCTAGAAAAGGAAGTCCACAAAGCATTTGAAACCATACAATATCTTCAAGCTAGTTTTGATAATTTGAAGGTGGTGGATAGTCTTTACAGTCAGTTCGCAACTATAGCGGCTTCAAGATATCGTAATGGTGAAACCAATCTAATCGAAAAACTGACCGCTGAAACTAAATCTAAACAAATAAAAACGGAGATCTCGCAATTAAGCAATGCCATTCAAGTAGCCTATAAAACATTGAATGGTATCATGCAAAGTGCAGGTAATGAATGGGTAATTGAGAATAATGGAAAGTATCAAGTGAGAGATATTCGATTGGAATCAAAATCATCAAATGCTATGCTTGAACTGATGGGTTTAAACGAAAATATAGCTTCGCAGGCTTACCAGCTAGAAAAATCGAAGATGTATCCTGATGTACAATTACAGTTTTTCAGAGGTAGTAGTCAAGGTACGGGAAGTCTTTGGGGCGGACAAATTGGGCTAGGTATTCCACTGTTTTATAAAGCTCAAAAAGCCATGATATCATCGGCATTATTGTCCAAACAAATCACTCAGTCTTCAAGTGAAAATGTGAAAAGGGTATTGACATCGAGGGAACAAGCTTTAGATATAGAGTTGGAAAAATTGATGATTCCAATTAGATTTTATAATGATGAGAACAAAAAAAATATGGACTTATTAATCAAAACAGCATTGACTGCTTATCAAAATGGAGAAACCGGTTTTATGCAGTATTTACAAGCGATGGAACTATCTAATCAGATCGAGAGACAATATTATGATGATATCCATGCTTACAATATGACCTTGTTAGAAAAAGAATTTATAAGTTTAAATTGATCATGTCATTTGTTTTTGCAACGAAGGTTGTTTTATTTTGCCACGAAGGCTCTAAGGCACAAAGGTTTTGTTTTTGTCATTTAGGTACTAAGGCACGAAGGTTGTTTTATTTTGCAACGAAGGTTTTTTTTGCCACAAAGGCACTAAGGCACAAAGGTTTTTTTTGCCACGAAGACACTAAGGATCAAAGGTTTTTTTGCCACTAAGGCGCGAAGACACGAAGGTTGTTTTAATTGGCTATGAAGGCTTTAAGGCAAAGGTTATTTTATTTTGCCATGAAGGCTTTAAGGCACAAAGATTATTCTATTTTAATATGAAGACATTAAAAGAAATGGAGTTATTAAATTCTTAGCGTCTTTTAGTCTTAGTGGCATCACTTAATTGGATTTAATAAATTAAAAATAAATTATATATGTATATCAAATATTTTCTAATCATTATCACAGGTTTATTCCTGTTTTCTTGTAAATCTAGTTCAAATGAAACTGCTGAGTTGCTTCCCGAGCAAGTTAGTGATGATATTGTAGTCAATAAAACTCAGTTTGATGGGCTGAAAATGACACTTGGCCCTATAACCCAACATACCTTTGACCAAGTGATCTCTGCTACGGGCAAAATAGAAGTAGAGAATAACGCTAAAGCAACCGTCAGTTCGCATATCGGTGGGTTTGTACAAAATATGCCTTGGAAGATCGGACAGAAAGTCAACAAAGGTGCTTTGCTTTTTACGTTAAGCAGTACAGAAGCGATAGATATCCAACAAAAATATATGGAATCTAAGGCACAATTGGCTTATCTAAAAGCTGAAGCTGAAAGACAAGAAACCCTTGCCAAAGAAAATGCTGTGGCCAATAAAAATGCGATGAAGGCTAATGCAGATTATAAGGTCATGATGTCTACTTATCAGAGTTTGAAGGAAAAAGTAAAACTAATGAATATGTCCACCAAAGACATCGAAAATGGTCAGTTTAGTGCCGCTATCCATATCTATGCGCCGATTTCTGGTTATATTTCTGCGATACATGTCAACAAAGGTGGTTTTTTAGCGACATCTGATATTGCACTAGAAATGGTGAATGCAGATGAGATACACTTAGTTTTGGAAGTATTTGAGAAAGATGTGATGAACATTAAAGTGGGACAAAAAATAAGTTTTACCATTCCAGAAACAGGTGGCAAAATGTATCAAGCCACTGTTTTTATCATCGGTAAAATGATAGGAGGTGATAAAAGAACCGTAGAAATTCATGGACATTTAGACAAAAGCGATACAAACTTATTAGCAGGCATGTATGTAGAAGCTAAAATCGTAACAGATAGTGCGGTGAAACCTGCGATCAACCATGATGCATTGGTAAAAGTGGATGATAAATATTATGTTTTGGTCATGAAAAAACAGGAAGGCGAAAACTATTATTTTGCTAAAAAAGAAGTAAAAGTTGGACCGGAAAAAAATGGATTTGCAGAAATAGAAAATAATGATATTCCTGTAGATGCAAAAATATTGACCAAGGGTGCTTTTGATGTAATGACGGAATAAGAGTGTTGTACAAATTATTTAAAATTTTACCTAGCCGACCAAAGTTTTGGTCGGTTCCTTCGTTAATGATTGAAATCATTCAATCATTTTTTGCTGAAGCAAAATCACTTAGTCATGTTTGCACCGTCTCCAGTGACTTTTAAACTAAAGACAAAAAGGCGGTTAGATGTTGCCAGTAAAAAATAGGATAGCCTTAAACGAAGAATTATTTCAATTTTGCTAATTTTGTTATACACACATAAACAGACAAAATAAAATTTATCCAAAACAATAGTTATCTTTGTATGATGAATATTTTAGTAGTAGAAGACGAACCAGGAATACATAAGTTTCTAAAGCAAGGCCTTGAAGAAGAAGGTTATGTGGTAGATGTAGCGGATGATGGTAGTCAAGGATTGGCATTGGCGATTAGCAAGTCCTATCATATTATGTTGTTGGATTGGATGTTGCCGGGTATGTCAGGATTGGAGATTTGCAAACAATTGAGAGCTAGCCATATAGACACGCCCATCATATTTTTGACAGCTAAAGATACTATTCAAGAAACGATAGCAGGTCTACAGGCAGGCGCCAACGATTATATCAAAAAGCCATTCAGTTTTGAAGAATTATTGGAAAGAATCAGAGTGCAGCTTCGAAATATAAAGGTACCGACGGAAAGTATTATCTTAGAAAATATTAAAATTGACCTAAGTTCACATCAAGTTTACAAGGATGAAGTAGAGATACATTTGACCCAAAAGGAATTTGAGTTACTTGTTTTTCTAATTTCAAATAAGGGTAAAGTATGCACAAGAAAGGAGATCATAGAACAAGTGTGGGATATTCATTTTGATTATGACACAGGAGTGATAGATGTTTTTGTCAATGGTATCCGCAAAAAACTAGATTTAGATAAAGAGACCGGTTTTTTGCAAACCATTCGTGGTATCGGATATTTAGTAAAAGAAAAGTGAATGCGACCTTAAACAATTCCACCTAAAACCTTAAACAAAAAATCTTGAAACCACTCCATAAACATAAAGCGAATGATAATCAAATGTTTTTACCCTTACCCTAAAGGGAAACATCTGATTATCAATGCAGTATAATCCAAATCCTTAAACCTTAAACATAAGTATTTTGTCCCTTTCATTCAAAAATAAAATTTCATTGATGTTCTTGCTCGCTACGGGTGCGTTGGTAGGTATATTACTGATAAGTGTGTTTTTCTTAGTCAAAGGAAAGGTGCTCGGTGATTTGGATGAATTATTAAAATATGAAGCCTTAAAACATACGGCAGAACTCAAAGTAGATGATGGCACTATTATGTTTGCCAATAAAGCTGAAATGCTTGAACGCGAACATAGAGAAGCAGATGCCAATCCTGTCTTTGTGCAGTTGGTGGATATCCATGGGAAGACAGTAGATAAATCACCAAATCTCAAGGAAGCGACCTTAACATTTGATGCAGCACATAAAGGAAATATACAGGGCCAATACACGCTAAATAATCGACGAATTAGACAAACCCAAGTCGTAGTGACCCTAGAAGGAAAGTCGTATGGATATATTGTGACAGCAGTTTCTTCAGAAAATGCGGAGCAATTAATTGCATCTTTGAGAAATCATTTTTTCTGGTCCTTTCCTATCATTTTATTGATCTTGTTTTTGGTGACTCGATTTCTGGCAGATCGAAGTATTCAGCCTATCAAACAGATTATCTCTACGTCCAATACCATTACTTCTCAGAATCTAGATGCCAGGATACCACTGCCAGAACAAAAAGATGAATTACACGAGTTGACGACAGCCATCAATGCACTTTTGGGTAGGATTCATAAAAGTATAGACCGAGAAAAACAGTTTACATCTGATGCTGCACACGAACTCAAAACACCTT
Source organism: Saprospiraceae bacterium (assembly GCA_041739205.1). Classification (GTDB taxonomy): domain Bacteria; phylum Bacteroidota; class Bacteroidia; order Chitinophagales; family Saprospiraceae; genus OLB9. The sequence goes on along the minus strand of JBGSOH010000550.1, from coordinate 306 downwards.
TGGCCGTGCTCAAAGGAACACTAGAAGTTCTTGTCCGTAAACCTAGAACGACAGAAGAATACAATGAAAAAATACATGATAGTATCAAAGAAATAGACAGACTAAATGATATTACCGAACAGTTATTGATACTCGCTAGGATAGAACACGATCATGCCATGGAAGTAAAATCCATAGAGCTCAATGATTTTATAGTTGACGTTTCTACCCGATTTCATCATTCCTTACAGACAAAGTCGATCCATCTACATCACACCCCAACAGAAAAAATAAACATCAAAACCAACACTAAACTGTTACAAATGG
>JBGSOH010000505.1:0-6663 GCA_041739205.1 Saprospiraceae bacterium | reverse complement strand
TAAATCACGAAATTTATCTACTTTCTGAACATTTAGAAAAGATTTTACTTTTTTATTGGTCAATTGTTCCATAAAATTAGTCAACCAAATATCGCTACTCAGTGCAAAACCAATTTGCACAGTTTGACCTATTCTTGTCTTTATTAAGTCAAAGTTGGTGGACTCACAAATTGCATTAAGGATTGCCTTAAAGTGATCTTGCGGTCTTTTATATTTATAATTGCTATCTATTTCTCCTCTCAAAACTGAATAACCTAAAATTTTGGGTAGAAATAAACCTTCAAATCCTGAATCTAATAACTCTTTTTCTAAAGCTACAAGCTGCAATGGATTTTTATCTGCTACAAGATTATATAATTCTAAAATATGAGGCTCGAAAGCTTCAATCATTGCCTTATACAGTTCATCCGACTCATCCTCCAAATAAGTTGATAAAAGGTCAGACGCTTGAATTGCAGCTTTGAGCTGATCAAGGTGGTTTTTGTAATTAGCAGATAAAGCTTCCATATTCAAATATTTTTTTTTGTAAATTAAGTAAAATAAGATTTTTAAACACCGTATTGATGACTAATACGAAACAGTAACGAATTTACCTTAAATACTAGTATTCAACAACTTAAAAATTACATTTAAATTTTATCTATAAATTATTCCGTATATTTAAAATCTAAATGATAAAAGAAAACCTGATAAAATTTTCGATTTTATCAGGTTTTTGGTTGAACATCCTAAGATATTCGGTATCCAATAAATGGATGTTATGTATATGAAAAAGAAATTATTAAGCTTCTTCTTCTGTTTTTGTTTCTTCTGATGCTTCTTCAGCAGCAACTTCTGGAGTTACTTCTTCTGTTGCTGCAACAACTTCTTCAACAACTTCTGGAGCTGCTTCTTCTGTTACTACTGTTTCTTCTACAACTACAGATTCTTCTACAACTGGAGCTTCTTCAACAACTGATGCAACTTCTTCCACTGCTGGAACAGATTCTGCAACTTCTTCAACTACTGGTGTTACTTCTTCTGCTACTGGTGCTTCTACAACATCTTCAGTTGCTTTAAAAGCTTCTGCTGCTTCATGTGCACTTTCATCTGCTACTGGAGCTTTAACTTTTTTGGCTTCACCAGAAACTAATTTTCTGAATGCTTCAAGATCCGCTGTCGTTTGAGCTCTTCTAGTGCTAATTTTACCTTCTTTAGCATCAATCCATTGTTGCCATAGAGTGTCAGCTTGCTCTACTGTCATAGCGCCTTTCTTCACACCACGCATAAGATGTTTTTTATAATATACACCTTTAAATCTTAGAATCGCTTTTACAGTATCAGTAGGTTGTGCACCTTTTGTCAACCAGTCGTAAGCTGCATTTCTATCAATTTCGATAGTTGCTGGCTTAGTCATTGGATTGTATGTACCAATTTTTTCGATAAATTTACCATCTCTTGGAGATCTTGCATCAGCAATTACTATATGGTAAAATGGTGCTTTAGCACGTCCTTTTCTAGACAATCTAATTTTTACTGCCATTGTTAAAATTTTTATTTATTATTTGAAAACCAAACCTGATTACACCGTATAACAGTCGTCAGGTTTTTAACGGCCGCAAAGGTAAAACAATAATCTGAATATCCAAACAATTAGAAATAAAATTTTGCACTTGCACTTGGCAGGATCGGCAATTGGTCTACCCTTTCGTAATTCAATCTATCAAAATAGAAAATATTAGGTCTATCGTATGCATTTGTGACACTTACGTTTAGTTCTACTCCTGTATGTTTAGAAAATTTAATCTTTTTAGTCACAGACACATCAAGTCTATGATAGTATGGAAGTCTACCTCCATTTCGGATATCTGAATACAAGACGCCTATATTATTAGGATTATTGGTTTCATATTCTGTACCGACACCTCCTTGGTAATCTTGGTAATTGTAGAAACCTTTTGTTTTTGTAAATGGAAATCCTGACCCCATATTCCATCTAGCACTTATTTGCCATGATGCATCTTTGTCAAGATCGTAAGTAGCGAGCATATTCACATTATGTCTTCTATCAAATACAGTAGGATATATTTGTTCACCATCATTCCTATTGACATATCCATGAGAATAAGTTGCCCATAAATAAAGTCTTTTGTAATCATATTTTATTGAAAAATCAACACCATATGCTTCGCCTGTTTCGATTGCATAATCTGCTTGTTCTACTCCTACTTTGTTACGATTGACTACAATGATCTGGGGGAAATCTTTATAGTAACCTTCTATATTTATCTGAATATTTTTGGTTAAGTCATATTCAAACCCTCCTACTAAGTGACGTGAAGTTTGAATTTTATTTTTGATATTTTGTCCATCAAAACCTTGAACTTGTCCTTCTGGGCCTGTCAAGAAACCATTAAAAAGATTCACCACATCCCTTTCATTGGATGTACTTAGCAAGTTTTGGGTATATCTTCCAGCTGCTGCTTTAAATCTTAAATTATCATTGATATTATATTTCAATCCTAATCTTGGTTCAAAAGTCGTTTCACCCAAAGCAGCATAATATTGAATTCTTGCTGAAGGTTCGATAATCAATTTACCTAAGATTTGTCTATATTTTCCGTAAAAGCCTAATTCTGTAGTGTTTTGCTCTTGCTGAAGACGATTTCCAAAAGGATTTACGAATTCGAAATCTGTACGAATACTTTTTATCTCTAAACCATATTTCACTTCACTCTTTTCTCCAAAAAAAGTAAAGTCAATGTTTGCTGTCAATTCATCGATATCCGATGTACGTGGCGCTGCATCTAATTCTCTAATACCAACATTATAAGTAGAAAAACCTACCAAACCACTTACCAAAATATTACTACCTGATGGTATGAGGCTAAAATTGACACCACCGCCTGAGTTTTTCCAATCAATGGTAGCTAACAATGGATTCTGGTAGGCATCCGTAAAGTTAAAACCAAACAAATTAATTCTACTTCCATTAGATGTATTTACAGAAACTTTACCATAAAAATCTTGAAAAGTGAATGGTAAACCTATAGAATCATTCTCCGCTGCATAAGCGTAAAGTGATTTGGACGTTTCTTCTATCAATGATTTTTTTGCAGTCAACACATATGAAACGGACGATCCACCTTCTTTAAACTTAGAGATTGGGCCTTCCACAAGAGCTTTGACCATAAATGGGCCGCCACTTAGAAATCCACTCGTTCTAGTTTTATTCCCTTCTCTTGTCTTGATGTCAACGATAGCTGATGTTCTACCTCCATATTCTGCACCAAAACCGCCTGTAAGTACATCAACGTTTTTGATAAGTTCTGTCTCGAAAACAGAATAAAAACCTATAGAGTGGAATGGGTTAAAAATATTTAGCCCATCAAGAAGTATCTTGTTTTGCACTGGCGATCCACCACGTATGTATATCTGACCACCTTGATCACCTGTGGATACAATACCTGGGATTACCTGAAGATACTGAACAATATCCGCCTCACCACCGACGGAAGGTAAAGACTTAATTTGTTTTGGAGATACGGATACCTGAGAAATATTTACAGTTGTTCTGGAAACTTCTTTTGCAGCAGAAATGCTTACTTCACCGAGTTGTATGGAGTTTTCAACCATCGTCAATGCCTGATAAACAACAGAAGACGTTCTCACTTTAACAAAAGCAGAAATACTATCAAAACCAACATAAGTTGCAACTAATTTATATTCTCCTGGTGGGACATTAGAGATGACATAAAAACCATCAAGGTCTGTAGTTGCACCCAATTTGGTGCCTTCTATCTGCACATTACAGTAAACGATAGGGTTTCCTGTTTCTTTTTCGTACACATTTCCTCTGATGGTTCCATTCTGAGCCATCGCAGAAACACACATAAAAATACCAGAAATTATGGTAAGAATTATTCTTTTCGACATGAAAAATTTATTTAGCAGCCGCAAAAGTATATAAATTAATCAAATCATTTATATATTATAATGTCTTAATGGATACAAATAGGTAATATTTTAATGAATCAATTTTGAGAAAATAAAAATAAAGAAAGATTTTTAGGGTACAAAAGTTCAAAAACTATTGCCATCCCAACATCCATTTGGTAGATTGAATAGTAATTTCCCATCAACAAAATCCAAAAAAGTGCTTGCTTCAAAAAAAATATTTAATTTTGCATTTTAAATTAATACCTACGTCTTTTAAAATATAATTTCTTATGCAATACCATCCGGAAAATATTGAGTCAAAATGGAGAAAAAATTGGGTAGATACTCAGTTATATAAAATATCCAATGACTCTATCCATCCTAAGTTCTACGTACTCGATATGTTTCCTTACCCTTCTGGCGCAGGTCTACATGTAGGTCATCCGCTCGGGTATATCGCTTCGGATATTTTTGCTAGATACAAAAGACTGAATGGATTTAATGTGTTGCATCCAATGGGTTATGACGCATTTGGACTTCCTGCTGAACAATATGCCATCCAAACAGGTGTACATCCTGCTGTCTCCACAGATGAAAACATTCTGAGATATCGAGAGCAGTTGGATAATATTGGGTTTAGTTTTGATTGGAGTCGTGAAGTGAAAACTTCAGATCCAAGTTATTACAAATGGACTCAATGGATATTTCTGCAATTATTTCACCATTATTACGATCAAGGTCAAGACAAAGCAGTCCACATAGATCAATTGATAGCCACTTTTGAAGCACAAGGAAATAAAAACGTCAAAGCTGCAAATACACAAGATGAGATCTTTACAGCGGAAGAATGGCACCAAAAAACAGCTAAACAAAAGGATGATGTCTTGATGAACTATAGGCTAGCCTACAGAAAGACTGGTTATGTCAATTGGTGTGAAGCGCTTGGAACGGTCCTAGCCAATGATGAAGTCAAAGATGGTTTTTCTGAACGTGGCGGGCATCCTGTAGAAAAAAGAGCGATGATGCAATGGTCGCTTCGTATTACAGCCTATGCGGAACGATTGCTCAATGATCTCGACACCTTGCAATGGTCTGACGCACTAAAAGCGATGCAACGCAACTGGATAGGAAGGTCGGAAGGTGCACAGATGTTTTTTGATATCGTAGGTCATGACAAAAAATTGGAAATATTTACGACTAGACCTGACACTGTATTTGGTGCTACTTATATGGTGCTAGCACCGGAACACGATCTCGTGCCACAACTGACCACCGCTGATCAAAAAGATGCGGTAGAAAAATATCTCGATTATGTAGGCAGTAGATCAGAAATAGATAGAATGGCAGAAGTCAAAGAAGTAACTGGTGTTTTCACTGGTGTATACGCTTTGAACCCGTTTACTAATAAACATATTCCTATCTGGCTCGGGGAATATGTACTCAAAGATTATGGGACAGGTGCCATCATGGCGGTACCAAGTGATGATGATAGAGATAAGGTTTTTGCAGGAAAATTCGGTTTAGAAATCGTAGATGTGGTGGATAAAACTGATTATCCTGGCGCAACACTTCACGACAAAGTAGGCAAAATCATCAACTCTGACTTTTTGAATGGTATGGAAGTGAAAGATGCCATTGCTGAAATGTTTGATAGAATCGAGAAGCTGGGCATAGGTAGTAAAAAAATAAATTACAAACTTCGTGATGCCAACTATTCTAGACAAAGATACTGGGGCGAACCATTTCCGATAGCTTATGACAAAGAAGGTGTAGCTCATGCTTTAAAGGAAGATCAGTTGCCACTGACCTTGCCTGAATTAGAAAACTTCCAACCTGCATCTGGTGGTAAATCGCCTTTGGCAAGAGCGGAAGATTGGGTAGGACAAATACCTGATATGGCGCTAGAGACGGACACAATGCCTGGTTTTGCTGGATCATCGTGGTATTTCCTGAGATATATGGACGCGGCAAATGAAAACGAATTTGCTACCAAAAAAGCGATAGACTACTGGCAAGACGTAGATCTTTATGTAGGTGGAACGGAACATGCCGTGGGTCATTTGATGTATTCCAGGACTTGGCACAAATTTTTGTACGATCTTGGCATGGTACCAACGATAGAACCATTCAAAAAATTGGTGAATCAGGGGATGATTACGGCTTATGGGTATTATGCAGAAAATCTAAAATTTGAAGATGAAAGCAGTCTCATTGGAAATATCAAAGACTTTGAAGCAAAACAAAATATACATGTAGGAAGTCCAATAAGACTTGCATATATCAATGATTATTTAGATGGTCAAAATAGGATTACTAAGGGTAAATTTATTGAATACTTTGAAAAAATAGGAAAACTTTATAATTTAATTGGAGATACAGCAAAATACCATTGGACAAAAGATGAAAATGGTGAAGAGTATTTCACAGTCAATGTTGTTCAAGAAAAAATGTCTAAGTCTAAGTACAATGTTCAAAATCCTGATGAAGTAGTTGCCAAATACGGCGCTGATTGTTTCAGGATGTATGAGATGTTTTTGGGACCGTTAGAACAATCAAAACCTTGGGATACCAAAGGAATAGATGGTGTTCAGAAGTTTCTTAGGAAGTTTTGGAGTTTGTATTATAATGAATCAGGTCTGAATCTATCAAATGATGCGCCCACTGCAGAAGAATACAAAATTCTACACACAGCCATTAAAAAAATATCAGAAGACATAGAGCGTTTTTCGTTTAATACTTGTGTGA
>JBGSOH010000506.1:0-6018 GCA_041739205.1 Saprospiraceae bacterium | reverse complement strand
AGGAAGTGGGCGAAGCATATAGTCATATCAGTCAATTCGCAAAAAATCATGGTAGCACACTCCACGCACCGTTTATGACTTTGTCATTTATAGCTTTACTCGTTATACCAAAGATAAAAATCAGTGATAAAGGCATGTTTGATGCTGAAGCTTTTTGTTTTTATTGATATAGAACTGAAGTTTCGCAGCTTATAAATAATTATTAATCAGTAATTTACATTTAAATTCATAACATGCTTGCATTTTGTATTGATTACCAATGTTTTAATTCGTAGATATGTAAAATCTTAACTGAGATATTGCAAGTTTTGTGCTTCATTTTTACGTTTGTAGATGAAGTTTAAAATTGTGTATTGATTTTAACGTCTTTTTCTTTTGTCTTGATACAAAAGAAACAAAAAATCAAGGCTTTTTCCTTTTCTTAACGCCAAAACATCAAAAAATAGCTAAAGCGAAAAAACTCGCTTTTGGATTTGGTTGCACGTAATTGGCTTTAGTGGCACTGCGTTCATAATTATACGTTTTTACATTCGTATTAGCTCGAACAGTTTTCTCTTCTTAACGCCATTTTATGAAGTTTTGACTAAAAATGAAAAGGCCAGTCAAACATCACCCCCTGATTTGTCGACAACAAAAATGCACACTTACTCCGGAACTTCATCAAATAACCTGTACTTATTTCGCCAAGGCCTTTTTGTAAGTCTCAAGACACCTTTCACGAGCCATTTTATGATCTACGATAGGTTTAGCATATGACAAGCTACCATATTCAGGCACCCACTTTTTGATGTATATCTTTTGTTTATCAAATCGATCTGTCTGTGCATCAGGGCTAAAGATTCTAAAATATGGCGCTGCATCCGTGCCACTCCCTGCTGCCCATTGCCAACCACCATTATTACTTGCCAGATCAAAATCTAACAGCTTTTCTGCAAACCATGCTTCTCCCCATCTCCAATCAATGAGCAAATGTTTGGTCAAAAAACTAGCAGTGATCATTCTTACTCGATTGTGCATATGTCCTGAGGTTTTGAGCTCTCGCATACCTGCATCTACAATTGGGTAACCCGTCTTTCCTTCACACCAAGCTTTAAATTCTGTTTCATTATTTCGCCATTGAATTTGGTCGTATTCTGGACGGAAAGATCCTTTTTGCACATGTGGAAAGTGATACAAAATCTGTGCATAAAAATCTCTCCAAATCAACTCACTTAAAAAGGTCTGATTAAGTGTTGCCGCCTTTAGTGCTTTTTCTCTGATAGAAATGGTACCAAATCTAAAATGTATACCAAGTCTAGATGTACCCTGAATGGCTGGAAAATCTCTTTTCTGATCATACTGCGCAATGATGGATTGAGATACTGTTTGTGGTGGTATAAGAATATCAGACGACTCAAAACCCATTTCTTGCAGACTAATAGAAGGTATATCAAGATCGGTTTTACAGAAATGATCAAAGTACTTATCGGTAGGAAATGGTTTCAGATAGTAAGAATTCCTGACATCTTGACCCTTTTCTAGTAATTTGGACAGCCATTTCTTTTTGTAGGGCGTAAAGACAGTATAAGGTTTACCATCATCTTTGACTACTTCAGACTTTTCAAAAATGATGTGATCTTTGAAGGTTTTGAACGCGATATTATGATGGTCTAGCAAATTAGAAACAGCTGCATCCCTTTCGATGGCGTAAGTTTCATAATCATGATTGGTATAGACAGCAGTGACTTGATACGTATTCAGGATTTCTTTCCACACTTCAAGTGGCTTCCCATATTTTATGATGATATCTGAACCTAAAGCCTTTAATGCAGACTTTAATTCAGACAAAGTTTGGTGGATAAAAGTAACACGAGCGTCTTTTTTATCTGCTAATTTATCCAGAATATCTACATCAAATATAAATAGAGGTAGAACATTCTTCTCTTGCTTTAGTGCTTGGTACAAGCCTGCATTATCGTGGAGCCTTAAATCTCTTCTGAACCAAAAGACACTAATTTTTGGTTTTAATTCACTCATCTATTGAAATTTGATGGTCAAACACAAAAAACTATGATAGGTTTTTATATTAAACCTGAATAATGCATTAGAAAATCTATTACGAAGCTAACTTGCTGCAAATCAGGTTAAAACATTGAGTCCACTTCGAAATACAACCAAAATAGGATAATCAACCGTTTTTCGCCGTGCACCCTAAATGGAAACACCCCTGCCCCTAAAGGGGTATAACTTTGATTATCAATTTACTAGAAAATAGTTTTCTTTATTTTCCTGTCAAATACTTTTCAGCGCAAACTTTAACATATTTTACATTTCCATTTCAAGATTCATTTTGGCTGAATTGAGTTCAGAGAGTGCGTGAAAATCGGGAAGTCTTTTGGCAACGTTTATTCCTTCTATATAAGTCTGAATAGCGAGATCTGCATTTTCTAATTTTTCATATAGTTTTGCGAGGTGGTAATACATACCCACATAATCGGGATCATTTTTCTTAATGGTCAGATATTCTTCCAAAGCTTCTTGGTTTAACTGTCCATTTTCATATTCCTTGGCCACAGCGTATCTCAAAAACGAATCTTTAGGGTCGTCATCCAACATTCCTAAGAGCTGATTTAATCTATTTTTGTTCATTTTATTTAACTCTGAGTTTAATTTTTAAAATAATTGTTATTATCTTTGTGCAAAGATACAAGGAATGTCGATTTAAGTTGTCAAATGACCTTTTTTATGAAATCTTGACCATTATTATATTAAATTGAATTCTGGGTATTCTTAAACAAGTAAAACCTGTCATTGTTAACCATTTAAGACAAATTATAACCAAATGAATTTATTAGTTTGTATTAGCAAAACACCGGACACAACGTCCAAAATTTCTTTTAAATCAGATGCTACAGAATACAATTCTGATGGTGTCACCTTTATTATGAATCCATATGATGAGTGGTACGCGCTTGTTAAAGCAATAGAACTTGTCGAACAAAATGGTGGAAATGTTACTGTGATCAATGTCGGACCCGCTTCTAATGATATCATTATCCGTAAAGCTCTAGCTATCGGAGCAAATGATGCCATAAGGGTTGATCTAGAGAATGGTGATGCTTTTGCCATTGCTTCAAATATTGCAGCACATGCCAAAAGCAAATCTTATGATGCGATTTTCACAGGTAAAGAAACCATTGATTATAATGGATCTGAAGTCGGCGCTATGATTGCAGAGTTGCTAGATCTACCTTATGTTTCGTATGCTAATGACCTGACTGTCAGTGGAAATATCAGCAAGATAACACGTGAGATAGAAGGTGGTATGGAAATATGTGAAGTAGAAGGCCCGTTTGTTTTATCAGCTGCCAAAGGTCTTGCAGAACAAAGGATTCCCAATATGAAAGGTATCATGATGGCAAAATCAAAACCATTGACTGTTGTAGCTGCAAAAGGTGATGCCTTACGTGTCAAAACAGAAAAATTTATCGTTCCACCAGGAAAAACGGGTGTAAAACTTATTGATCCTGAGAATATGGACGAGTTAGTGAGATTGCTTCACGAAGAATCAAAAGTCATTTAATTTCACATTCAAAAAATTAGAAAAATGTCAGTTTTAGTATATATAGAAAGTCCAAAAGGACATATTAAAAAAACAGGGAATGAAGTTGCTTACTATGGTGCAAAAGTGGCCGAATCACTAGGTACACAATGTATTGCAGTAGTCATCGGAAAAGCCGAAAATGTAGGTAACCTTGGTAAATATGGTGTTTCCAAAGTTTTGCATGTGAATGCGGACCAAGAGATTGAGTTTGATTCTCAAGCACTTACTTCAGTGATAACACAAGTTGCTTCAGAAAATGGTGCCAATACCGTGATCCTAGCAAATACATCAAATGGCAAATCACTCACAGGTAGATTGGCTATAAAAATGAATGCAGGAAATGTGTCAGGTGTAAATTCATTACCAGATACTTCAAATGGTTTTATAGTGAGCAAATCTGTGTATTCTGGAAAAGCAGTCGCAAATTATAATATCACGACCTCAAATAAAGTCATTAGTTTGATGGGAAATACACTTCAAATACAAGAAGTGGGACAAGCAGTATCACCTGAAAACATAACGGTTGCCTTGCCTGCTACTAAGCTTAAAGTGATAGAAAGAAAAACGTCAGAAGGCATCGTGCCATTGCCAGAAGCAGAACTCGTGGTATCAGCAGGAAGAGGTATGAAAGGTCCAGAAAACTGGGGCATTATAGAAGAATTGGCTTCTGCCCTTGGTGCTACGACTGCCTGCTCAAGACCTGTCGCGGATGCACATTGGAGACCTCACCACGAACACGTAGGTCAAACAGGTGTAGCCATCAGACCGAACTTATACATTGCAGCTGGTATTTCTGGAGCAATTCAGCATTTAGCAGGTGTGAATAATAGCAAAGTCATAGTGGTCATCAATAAAGATCCCGAAGTGCCTTTCTTCAAAGCAGCAGATTATGGTGTAGTGGGTGATTTGTTTGAAGTAGTACCTAGACTTACCGCAGCCATTAAGAAGTATAAACAAGCATAATATTTTACATTAAATAGTAGATACAATCCTCAGTTTCTTTTGAAGCTGGGGATTTTTTGTTTTATAACGCCACTTCAATCTACATTACTTTTTCTGCTTGATTCAACTCCTAAAACACTTGAAATTTAATAATCAACCGTTTTTCACCCTGCACCCTTAACGGAAATACCCCTGCTCTTAAAGGGATATACTATTGATTATCATATCAGTAGAAATTGACTTATTACTTATATACTTTCCAAAATACTTTTCGGGGTGGACTTATGCTTTCTATTTTTAAATAAAAAAACTAGTAATTATCTTGGCTACCAATAAATATATTAACTAATTTTGTGAAAAATAATAAATCAATGACACTAAAACAATTAATAAAGCTCGAAGATAAGGCTAAAGAAGTTTGGGTAATCAGTCCTTCTCTTCATTATGATGTAGAAAATAAAGATTTTTCTGAGTTGGTCAGTGTCAATCTTGGGCAAAATACAAAGTACAAATACATCGTACCTGCTACCAAAGAGATACATAAGCATTTAGATACTTATAAAAAACTTTATAAAATTTCAGATGCAGATATTCAAAACAACTTTTTGATCCTACCCGAATCAGAGTTTAATCCATTTATTCTCGAAATCGGTATTTATAATGGCTCTTCTAAAGCAACCGCATTTGCTGCACCTGCATTAACAGATGGAAATGAAGTCATTCAGTTTAGTGATGATTCAGCAAAACAAATGGCAAAACAATTTAAGTCCATCTGGAAAAAGTATAAAAGAGTAAGTCTCTAATTTTTAATTAGGGACGTAGTCCTGCAATCTTAGAGACTAAACCAAACCTTATAGGTTTTAGAAACCTATAAGGTTTATATATAACATCAAAAATGCTTATTGCTGCCAGCAAGCTTAAGCCTTTACGTGGTTTGGGTTATTCTAAACGCTAGTATATCGAAGATGTAAGTTTTAACTTTCATTCCACCATTTATAGTTAGTAATACTACAATAAATTTTAAAAAACATTACGTTTAACTCACTGCCTTTGTTGATGGGCATTTAATATCAAACAACCACTCTTTTGATAGGGACGTAGTCCTGTAATCTTTGTATCAAAAATTGCCCACAATGTCCTATGCGGACGGCAGTCACTTTTTTGCATTGCCAAAAAAAGTAACCAAAAAACGCTAGTTTAAAAAAAGGCGATTGCGAAGCACCGTTCACTCTCGTGTCAAAATGCTTATTCTATTGCCTTTATTATCTCCCGTTTAAATTTTATGATTTGCTGTGGCAATAGACGCACTTTTGACATTTCGTTCACTATCGCTAATTTTTTAAACAATTCTCCCAACCAATAGCTATCACTTAAAGAAAGATACCCACTTTTGGAGCTGGCCGAACAAAAGAAAAGTTATCTTGATTAAACATTGAATTATGATGCAATCAGGTGTTTAATTGATGACATGATCAGTGATCGGAGGAATAGTT
>JBGSOH010000493.1:0-4139 GCA_041739205.1 Saprospiraceae bacterium | reverse complement strand
TCATGGGTAGTGTACCGTTATAGATATCATTTTTATCGCGTGAATAAGGAAACTCAAGTACTTCAAATGTTTTTGGATCTGCTTTCAAAATTACTTCGTTGTCAAAAAATACACGATAATTGTCCTTCGCATACCCATACGCATTGTCTGTCAATGGAATAAAACCATCAGGCGTGGCGTTACTGATTATTCTACCATTGAAGTAAGCTGAATTTTTATCTACTGCAAAACACTTATTTTGTCTTAATACCCTGAAACTTTCTAGGTCAATCCCTTCAATCCAATGGTCTCTGCTACCGAAATTTTCGTCATTGGTTACCCAAACCCAATTATGACCCCGTTTGACATATCCCGTTTCACAAGAAGAAATGAAGAAAACTACAACGAAAACAAAGGTTATGATAATGAAAATTTTCAAAGTTTTTCTTTTTTAATTACTTAATGAACAAGTTTTACCACAATACTTCCAACAACTAACATAATAAAAAGCAATAAAATGCCTGTGAGATAGCCCATTCCAATTCCTGGACCCTGGGTACTATATGCTTTTAATAAGGTTTCTAGTACGACATGACCCATGATGATGCTAACAATCCAGATTCGTAACAAAAGCCAATTTTTTTCAACAGCTCCAACCCAATATAATCCAAATGAAAGGAATCCTAAAAAAGGAACCCAAAACCAACACTGCTCTATAAAGTTGTCTAAACAATACTCTGGAGCCTTATTAAGTTTAGATAACATTTTGGCAAAAAAGTAGATTATCAACCAAAACAATTCAGGACCTAAGATATATCTCATTAAAGTATATTTAGTGATTTATTTGATGAGTTAATAGAAGCAATTCTGTCTATTATTTCTTGAAAAATTATTTCCGATAGTAAGCAATCTCCCCATCTGATATCTTATAAATGCAAGAAGAAGCTTGATCACGTTGGGTGCGTTCGGCAACAAATACGATAATTTCTTCTCTCTCTGAGAGTGGAAATTTAGTCGCTTTTTCCCATTCTGATTCTGTAGGTATATTGACATAAAAAACACAATCATACGCTCCCACTTCCATAAGGAATTTGATGCGTTTTTCTCCTTCTATATAGATAACTTCTCCATCTTTTCCATGGCTGATATACTCTAGACGCCGTGTGATTTTATCAAATGTTTTTTTGATGACTTTTTCTCTCAATATTAAGTCTTCATCAGGCATCACTCGACCAAAACCATCTTTGTAAACAATAGACTCTTGCATCTCAGATGAAGCTGATTCATTCTTTAATTCAGATAAAATTGGAACCGTTCCTTCGATGTACTTTTTGAATTTTATAGCATGAATAAGACCGTCTGACTTAACAATCGATAACTCAAAATTACCATCAGGAATAGGTAGGATATTAAAGATAAGTTGCACTGAACCGTTTAATATCTTATCAATATTCTTTACCCAGACTATCGTATTTTTTGTAATATCCTTTAATGTTACCGTATCGTAATTCGTACCCGATTGTGGCAACCAGATTATAAGTTGCTGACAGTCAGGATAATGTACGGTTTTGACGTCATTCGTTGTTAAAAACAATAATTTATCAAATGTTTGACTTTTATCATTGACATTAGGGCTCAAATTATCTATCTCAATAATCTGAATAACACCAAGATATTCTAAAGAATTTTCATCCATTATTAAAGATATTAGTAAAAGACAAAACCTAACTTCTCCAGAGACTTCTTTAATTTCTCATCTGAAATATTCTTTTTAGTCCGTTTTACAAGATGAATATTAAGAGAATCTTGTTTTTGCAAAGCCAACGATAGATTTAGTACTTTGAGATGTTGTAGCTCAGAATCTTCTAAGAGTTTCTTCATGATGTCGACATTCATTTTATTAGAAGCGGAAAGTTCATCTGTTCTTTTGAAGAGTTCAGCATTTGATGACTTTACAAAAATCAAATCGTCTTCCAAACCTTGGATGACTTTATCTTTGTATAAATGCTCTTTTCTAGATGCCTCCAATTTTTCATCTTTCAGTTGGGCTTCAAAATTAGCATTCAATAACTTTTGCTCTAAGTTTAAATTGGTTTTTGAACATTCATCTACCAGATTATTCGCATGTTGGAGCTCATTTTGTATTTGAATATTTGTCTCTTCGAGTTGTTTGTATTTTTTTGAAGACACACACGATGGAAGTATAAGTAATAACACTAAGTAACAGAAAGGTTTCATGATTTTGTATTTTATATTTTTGATATTTTATTCGCCATAATAGAGTTGGAGAAACTTTAGTGTCAACAAAAGCAAATACTTCATACTTAGCAATACAAATAAAGAGATGAATATTGATTTCCAAAGTGCTTCCATTATGTTTGCTTTAAAAAACCTGAAGCTTAATAAAAAAATGATATAGATTTCAGCACCCATCATGACAAACTTTTGGACTTCATAAAATGGCTGGAAAACGACTGTCATTAAATTTAAAAATGCTTGAAAAATCATTAGTTGACCCAATAAAAAAGTAATTGCAGTCGCCCTTTCAGCGATATTGTGCTCATTTTTCCTAAACAATACCGTTGTCGATATCACATAAAGAGGTATGATCATCAGTGAAAAAAAACTACCATAATTATTGATTAATGTATCAAATGCGACTTCACTTTTTAGTTGTACCATTTGATCTATTTCACTATCAATTGTATTTTCATTTATTCCAGAAATATTAAAATAGCTATAAACGAACAAATTAATACTTAAATTCAGAAAGAAGTATTTAAATGGGATATAATATTTGACCCTAATTCCATCCAAGTAGTGATTTATAAATTCAATCGGTCTGACAAAAAGTGAAAGAAATGTATGGGTATATTTATCTTCCAAATTAGAAAAGAAATCGACAATACTTGAAATCAAACTAGACGTCGATATTCTTTCTTTTTGAAGATGATTTCCACAGCTACTGCAATAATTCCCTCGGTCTATAAAGCCACAGTTTTTGCATTCGACATCAGAAACTAAAAGATTTTGGGACATTGGTTTTTCTGGCATTATTATAAATTTTAAAAGGATACAGACACCTTTGAGATGTATGTGTGTGTATAAAACTAAATTAACAAAACAATCATTAAGGATTAAAAACAGTACAAAATTGAGGCAATACTTTCGCCTTTTATAAAATTATTAGCTAAAGCGTATGAAAACTATACTGAAATGCATAAATATAAATTTGTAGTAAAAAAATCAGTTTGCGTTACCATATCGTTTTTGATATTTGATATTGTGATCTGACTTTAGTAGTTTTGACAACCAATGGATAGCACTTTATCATGGTAAGACTGTGCATAATATTTGTGAAGTTTAATAAATTTCTATCATAAAAACCTGGACCAAAATCATCAAAAGTTAAAACTAAAAAATCTCCAGATGAAATGGTGAAAGATATTATATCATTATTGACCCTATTTTTTATAATCACGGTGTCTAGTGGATGCTCATTTTGAATATCAAAAAAGAGTTTATTCTTACTATATCTTTCAGAATCTTGATAAAATATTTTTCCTTTTCCAAGAGGCAATGGATAGTTAAAATATGGATCATCTATCTGTTTTTCAAGACTTTGACTGATAGAAGTGATCCTACATGGGCCACTTTTTAGATCTACATTTTCCAATATTTTTTCAGGACCCAGAAATGTATAATCCAAAGGAAGTTCCGTGGCAATTCCTTTGCCATTATCCGGTAAGTGATAAACCCGCTTGTCATGACATGGTTGCCTATCACGTATCCGATCATCATCATCCCAACTAGAATCACCAATAGCGTCACCCAACTGGAAGACACTACCAGCATAATGGTGTATAAATGGATCTGTCAAAACTACGGTAGGCATTGATAAGGATTAATGGATTATGCAATCAAAAGAGTCCTCCTATTTTGAAAGTATCATCAGATATCCAATGGCACAAAATATAATGCCCCATTTCAGTAACGTTTTGGGTAGTGTACCAGTTTCGTCATCTGCAAGTGCCATTTCCCTTCTGGATTTATAGTGATAATAATATATTTTTACGATTTGTCCCACTTCATAAGGACTATTTTTCCTATATGTGGTAGAGAAATGTTGGTATAGACCGTTTACCGTTCTGAATTCTACC
>JBGSOH010000485.1:0-5174 GCA_041739205.1 Saprospiraceae bacterium | reverse complement strand
TACTGCACCTTCAGCTATCAGGATTTTAGGGAAGGGTCGGGCATTATTAAATATCTGCCAGTAATATTCACCAAGTGCAAGTCTAGGTATTGTATCCATGTAGGGCTTGAAGAACTGATATATTTTGTTATCATCATCCACGACTTCAGATTTCTTTGACTCCCAAAGTTCAAAAAATCTTTGCTGGCTGATGGTTTGTAATTGGAGGTTTTGATGATTCATATGGTTGACCTTTTATTCGATCATAAAAAATGATGTAAGTTATCATTTTTTTTATTAATTCGATTTTTGAATCAAAATTTTGAATCTAATTTGAAAAGAAATAATGTAGGACAGTTAATCGTTTTTTAACCTTCACGCTGAAGTAAAACTTCTGATTATCAGTGTAGTATAGATACATGTTGAAAAAGGCAAATGTGCTTCGGAAACGAACCAAAATGCTTTTGTGAATTTCAGCAGACCTTAAGAAATTAAGTTTTGCCTTAACATTACACGAAAACTATAACTCATTTCATTAATTGTGTAATGGCTTGGACATGATAAAGGCTTACCTTTACGAAGTATTAAAATTGGTAGGATATCATAAAATATTTATTATGAGAAATAATAAAATAAAATAAATCAAATGAAAATATTAATTGTATTGACTTCCCATAGTTCATTGGGAGATACAGGTCAAAAAACAGGGTTTTGGGTTGAAGAATTTGCAGCACCTTATTATGTTTTGGCAGATGCAGGAGCTGATATCACTATTGCATCTCCAAAAGGAGGACAGCCGCCTGTAGATCCTAAAAGTGAAGTAGCTGATGCCCAGACACCATCCACAGAGCGATTTTACAAAGATAGTGAATTGATCGATAAAGTAGCACATTCCTTAAAACTCAGCGATATCAAGCACGATGGTTTTGATGCGGTTTTTTATCCGGGAGGTCATGGTCCTTTATGGGATTTAGCGACGGATACCACTTCGATAAAATTGATAGAAGCATTTTATAATCATCAAAAACCGATCGCTTTTGTCTGTCATGCTCCTGCTGCATTAGTGAATGCAAAAGCAGAAAATGGTCAGCCACTCGTAAAAGGAAAACATCTGACAAGTTTTTCAAATTCAGAGGAAGAAGCAGTCAAACTCACCAAAGTAGTTCCTTTTTTATTAGCTGATGAATTGGAAAAACATGGTGCACACTATTCCAAAGGCGATGATTGGTCGTCTTATACACAGCAAGATGGATTGTTGATCACAGGACAAAATCCTGCATCTTCTGAAGCCGTGGCAGACCTGCTTTTAAAAACACTGAAAGGAGAGAAAGCAAAATAATAGGTATGTTTGGCTATTGTTTTTGGGTGCTGGCAGACATTAATTGATTTGTCAGCTATATTACTCAATCTATAGCGGATAGATTTATTTCAAAATTTTGGTTGTCGGTTATTCCAATCTAAAATTATACAACTTGTATCCAATATTATGTATCACCTTACCCATGTGATGTACTTAACTTTGCATCATTGAACCATTTTTCATAAATATAAAATGTTCGCGTTATGAAATTTAATTTTTTAGTTTTGACTGTTTTAGTTTTGGTATCTTTTTGTAGCTGTAATCGGAATAATCCGATCGCACAAACACAAAACGATGAAATGCAATATACGCCACCTTATTGGGCACCAGAATATGCCAATGTGAATTTGGTATCATACTATTATCTACCAGATATTGAGTGTTATTACGATGTTTTATCACATGACTTTATTTGCATGGAGGATGGAAACTGGATGTTTGCTTCACAATTACCTTCATCTTATTTGTGGTATAATTTTAATAATCCCTTTATTGTGGCTTTGGATGCAAATGTGTACCAGCCATGGATGCACCATCAATTTTATGTCTCAAATTATCCTAAATATTACTACCGCACTACTTTTATGGAATCTTATAGGAATATATCCAATCCTGTATATGGATTCAATGAAAACGACAGATTACCTATTGTTGCAAGTAGAAAAGGCAATAGTACTGTCCGCCAAATTCCGATAAGTCAAACTCAAAGAGTAGAACAGACGCAACCAGCTCAAACGATGAAATATTATGGTAAAAATATTGGACGCCCTGTAAAAGTGCAATCTCAAATGAAAAAAACAAGCCAAAGAAAAGCGCCTGTTCAATCACCAAGGAAAAAACAATAATATTTAACTCAAATCGTCAGCATCCAATAAAATAGTATGATGGCTAAATCAATTATATTCTATCCATGAACTTGTATGTGACTATACAAAAAAGTCGAAATGTTATACCCTAGGGTAGATGTTTCGGCTTCTTTTTATTTGCATAAGATCTAATTCATTACCAAAATACTTTTATTTTGCCTAAAGAATAAATGAAAATTATAACTCATTTCATTAATTATGTAATGGTTAGGAGATTAGAAATGCCCACCTTTGTAAAGTTGATACAACTCAGTTTCAGCACAAATTATTTAGTAATGAAAAATAATCAGCAATTACAAATAAATGAGAAGACCCAAGCGCAAAAAATGAAAAATTATCTTAACATTTATTTATATGACACTATCATTATTATCATGCTCTATATTCCTGTCATAAAAGAAAAAGAATTTAATGTCTTGCTTTAAATATTTAATATATCATGAAAATATTTCTCATTATCATCCTTATTCTAGCTGTCATAATAATCGTATTTCAAATGTATACCATTATGGCAACCAATAAAACAGAAACCCAAACTTATAAGGTGATTCAAGTAGAAAAACTATTCGAAATAAGGTACTATCCGGCTGCTATTATGGCCAAAATCACGTCCACATCAAAATCTTATCGCGACTTAGGATCTTCAGCTTTCGGTAAATTGGCAAAATATATTTTTGGTGGCAACAGCGAGAATAAGCAAATAGCCATGACATCTCCGGTTCATATGGATATTGGCGATACCATATCAACTATGGCATTTGTCATGCCTTCAAATTTCAAAAAAGACGACTTGCCAAACCCAAATAATACTGATATCGTCATTGAGACTACTGAACCTGAATATGTAGCTGTCATACAATTTGGCGGTTTTGGGAATGCAACGAATATTGATCGGCATAAGGTCATACTTGAAAATGCTTTGAAAGAACAAGGGCTCACTTATTATGGTCATTTTCGTTTTTTGGGTTACAATCCGCCTTTCCAGCTTTTTGGAAGAAGGAAAGAAGTCATTGTCGCCTTGAATGCTAATAATTTCAAATAATAAAATCATTTAAATAATATCATGGATCCAATAACAGAACAAATAGTGGCAATGCCAAGAATAGGTGATAAAGCACCGGAGTTTAATGCCATTACTACGCAGGGCGACATTCATTTCCCATCAGATTATAGCGGGAAATGGATCATATTATTTAGTCATCCTGCCGATTTTACACCAGTATGTACCTCAGAGTTTATGACTTTCGCAAGCATGCAAGATGAGTTTACGGCATTAAATACCCAATTAGTGGGCTTGTCTATCGATGGTTTATACAGTCATATTGCGTGGTTGCGTACCATTAAGGAAAAAATAGAATTTAAAGGAATGAAGGATGTAGAAGTTACCTTTCCTTTGATAGAAGACATATCTATGTCTGTAGCGAAAAAATACGGAATGATTCAGCCTGGCGAAAGTACGACTAAAGCGGTCAGAGCAGTTTTCTTTATTGATCCTAAAGCAATGATAAGAGCCATCATTTATTATCCGCTTTCATTGGGAAGAAATTTTGATGAAATAAAAAGAGTCATCATAGCTCTACAAACAGCAGATGCCTACAACATAGCAACGCCTGCCAACTGGAATCCTGGAGATGATGTCATCGTGCCCACCGCAGGTTCATGTGGAGTGGCCAATGACAGAATGGAAATGAAGCAAGAAGGCGTAACCTGCCATGATTGGTTTTTCTGTACAAAGCCATTGTCAATAGATCAAGTTAACCATCCTAAAATAACCAAAGCATGAATACGAAAGCCGAATTAGAACAAAATATCATACAAATTACCATGAAGATTGATAAAGAATTTCCTGAATTATCGAAATATTTAAAGGAAATACCTTTCAAAGCCACTCATAAGGATAAAGAAGTAATCAGTATCGAAAATCTCAAGGAATACTATGATTCTCTCATGGAAATGCTAGGAGAATATGCCAAAACACATAAAGGTATAGATGTAAAGCAGATCAAGGAAATGGTCGATTTTCCTGGTTATCCTCTATACCCACCGGCTGATGATATTTACCAAAGAGATAAGTTAGCATCTAATGTCAAACTAAATGATACTTCCAAAACCAAAGTTCCAAATGAAGAACCTGGTACAATGAACGAAAAAGATTTTAAAGAGGATATGTCAGGTGATGACCTGGATGTTCCTGGTTCTGAATTGGACGATCAGATGGAAAGTGTGGGTAGTGAGGATGAAGAAAATAATTACTACAGCTTAGGTGGAGATAACCATAATAATCTGGAAGAAGATCAAGGTTAAAAGAATGATTTTACAAACTAAAAATATTTTAAAATGATGATTCAATTTAATACTGACAAAACAATCAGTGGCGAAGAAAGAGGAGAAGAATATTTCACTTCCCAAATTGCAAATGACCTCAAACGTTTCCAGTCTCATATATCGAGAATAGAAGTTCATATAAAAGACGAAAATGGCAAAAAAGAAGGGTTTAATGATAAAACATGTGTAATGGAAGCACGAATTGAGGGAAGACAACCAATAGCTGTCTCAACCAAGGCTGGCACCATCGAAGAAGCAGTTTCAGATGCTATTGATAAGTTAAAAGCATCTTTAGAAACGATACTTGGTCGCTTACAAAATCATTAAAACAGGGTAATGTCCAAACCGCACATCATTATCTTAGGATGCAATTTCGCTGGGCTTACTACTGCTAGGTATATTCACGCAGTAGTGAAAGATAAAGCGGATATAACCATCATTGACCGCAAATCCTTACTCACTTTTGTGCCCAATATTCCCATGCAGGAGTTAGCCAATGTGAATCCCGCAATTGACCTTCCACATAAGTTTATGTCGTTCTTAGAACATGATGGCAGTACTTTTATTCAGGCTGAAGTCACTACGATTGATCCTGAGATGAATACTGGAAAATTGGATTCAAACAAATGTATTATACCCTTGGT
>JBGSOH010000469.1:0-3262 GCA_041739205.1 Saprospiraceae bacterium | reverse complement strand
CTAGAAGTGAAAAATCTTCAATATTAAAGCATCATAATGTAAACCACACTTGGTTCTCAAACATAAAATAATGACACATTGTAGATAAACATATTTAATCGTATTCTAGTTTTCGCACAAATGCTTTAAACAATCACAAAGCAAACTAGAAGTTAAAAAACATTATCAAATTGCTTAACAATATAGTTAGAAATGCCTAATTAATAATCTTCAAAATCGTATATTTTGAAATTTACTTGCAGTTAGACAAATAAAACACGTATAAATACCTATAAAAAATTACAGTATTTATACGGTATATAAATAATATACATTACCTGAACTTAGCAGAACGAAAGATAGATAGGAATGAATAAAAAATATCTTCTTTTATTCGTTCTTCATTTTTTTTCAAATCAAATAAACCAATTATTTCACAAGTTAATCGTCCAAACATGAAAAGGTTTTTACTTATCTTAATTATCGCTTTATTTTCATCCCACATCGGAAATTCCCAAACTACATTAGTCTCGGGAGATGTTGCAGTGATTTATCACCTATCAGAATCATCAGGTGGTTTATGAGCAAATCTAGATAGAATTGGTTTAGTCCTTTTAGTAAACATTTCTGCAAATACAGTATTTAAAGTAACAGAAAATGGATCTAATGGCACCCAATTGGACAATGACGAAGGCATTCTAACGATTACATCAACAACTGCACATTCGGCTGGAAAAGTGATTGATATTCAAATTAACAGCAACTTTCCTTCAAGCTTATCTTCTATAACAACTGGTTTTTCTGCCGTAATGGCTGGAGATTATAATGTAGGAACAGCAGGTGACCAAACTATTGTTTATACTGGAGGTGAAGGAGGTCCTACTTTCATATACAGCGCCCACTTCAATGGAACATCATGGCTTGCTTGCGGTGGAACTTGGCCAACCGCTTGTAGCGGTAATCAATCCAATATGCCTACTTCTGGCGTTACTTTTGCCTTTGGAAGTACACCTACAGATGAGTATGATAATAATTGGTATATTGGACCAACTCCGTTTACCGACAAGGCAGATGCATTAGCAAAAATAACCAATACTGCCAATTGGTCAGGAAATGATGACCCAGGACCTGCAGAAGCTGCAGCAGACGCATTTGAAGCACTTGGAAATATCCTTCCTGTAGAATTAGTATTTTTTAAAGGAAGAAACAACAATAAAGGCAATTTACTAACTTGGGCCACTGCTGTTCAATATGGCTTCAACTATTTTGATATTGAACATAGTACAAATGGGTTAGATTTCAAATCTATAGATATCATGAAAGGAGAATCTTACTCATCCCAATTATCAAATTATGAATACTTGGATGTAAATGCGAATTCAAAAAATAACTATTACCGATTAAAAATGGTCGATCTTGATGGTAGATATGACTACTCAAATATTATTTTTTTAAAAACAGATAATCACGATTTTCATCTTTCTATCAACCCTAATCCTGCTGACAATTTCTTAAATATTGCGCTTGATGGCAAATTGAGTGAAGCGCTTATTTTAGACCTTTTGATGATGGATGGAAAAGTGGTTGAAACAATTATATTGCAAGAATCAGATAATATCAAAAAAATGGATATCTCCCATTTAAACAATGGAATTTATGTGCTAAAAAGTAGAAATTCAGCTGTAATATCTCAGAAAATCATCAAAGCCCAATAATCATTTTATCAAAAGTATAATTAAAATTCAAATCCTAATTCTGTAGAAAGAGCTCCACTATGACGGGTGGGAGCTCTTTTTTTTTAACTAAAAATCAAATTAGACTTCCACATTATGGCTATTGAAATTTTGAGTGAACTATAAGGGAATATCACGTATAAATACGTACTATTTTTTTAGTATTTCTACGCTTTTCTGAGCAAAACAAAGCACTTAGTTTTGTCATATAATTTAACATCTTTTTTAACCTTAAATTTTTTTAAATATGGATCCTTATATCGGACAAATCGAAGCATTTGCTTTCAACTTTGCACCTAAGGGCTGGGCGCAATGTAATGGTCAACTATTGTCTATTGCCCAAAATTCGGCTTTATTTTCTTTATTGGGCACTGTTTATGGCGGAGATGGTAGAACAACATTTGGATTGCCTGACCTGAGAGGTAGAGTCGCTATCAATCAAGGTCATGGCCCTGGTTTAAGCACTTATGTAATGGGCGAAATGGCTGGGTCTGAATCAGTGACTTTAACATCAGCTCAAATGCCTGCTCACAACCATGTTTCTACATTACGAGGCAATAGTGATGATGCATCTTCGGGTGAGCCTGGTAATAAAACATTGGGCGTCGCAGGGGCCAATGTTTATAACTCAGGTGCCCCAGATAATGGTGAAACTTTAAATACGGGTTCTATCCAAGTAGCGCCTGCAGGTGGCAATCAACCTCACAATAATATGCAGCCATACCTAGCTATAAATTACTGTATCGCATTAGTAGGTATTTTTCCCCCTAGAGATTAATATTCCTTCTTTAATTAGCGGACTTATTTCGAATTTTAAAACATTATTTACAATTAAAATATATTATTTATGGAACCATTTATAGGTCAAATAGAAGCATTTGGATTTAACTATGCCCCAAGAGGTTGGGCATTTTGTAATGGTCAATTAATGTCCATAGCACAATATCAAGCCTTATTCAGTTTAATTGGAGTCACTTACGGTGGTGATGGTGTGCAGACATTTGCACTCCCTGATTTAAGAGGAAGAGTAGCTATCAATCAAGGCTCAATGCCTGGAGGTAGAACATATAATATGGGTGAAAGTGCAGGTCAAGAACAAGTAACACTAATTGTGACTCAAATGCCTGCGCACAACCACATTGCAACCCTTCGAGGCAATAGTGACGATGCGTCCTCAGGTGAACCAGGCAACAAAACATTAGGAGTATCTAGTGCCAATATTTATAACACAGGTGCACCAGATAACGGCGAAACACTTAATACAGGCTCAATTCAAGTAGGAGTTGCAGGTGGTAATCTACCACATAACAACATGCAGCCTTTCTTAACTGTAAACTATTGCATTGCATTAGAAGGTATTTATCCATCGAGACCATAAAAATTTAAATAGAAGAGGCTGTCTAAAAAGCTAATTATAAAAAAAATGATCCCCGATACAAAAGTGTCGGGGATTTTTTGTTTGTTCCCTAAAGAATATTATCTTTGGGGTGCAACACAAACAATATGGCAAAGATACAATTTAAACATCTCCCGTTAAATTCTCCAAGCTT
>JBGSOH010000374.1:0-4492 GCA_041739205.1 Saprospiraceae bacterium | reverse complement strand
ATAGATTGGATGATGGAAAAGGTCAATGTGCCTTCTTGCAAAAACGTAGAGGATCATCTGATGAAATGTATAGAAGATTATTATTTATGGTACGAAATAGAGTACGGAAATGATAATTCAGAGTGTGGACATGACATTTATTTATCAATTAATTAAGAAATATTTAAACGAATAAACATTTGCGTCCTAGGCGTACCTAATTTGAGAATGAGAGCGGTCCAATTGCACCATTGGGCCGCTTATTAAAAACCAGTTAAAACAAAATATAGTGGATAATCAAAACTTAATAGATTCTTTAGTTCAAATAATTCAAATAATTGGATGGTCAGGAGTGATTATATGTGGATTCCTAGTATTAAAGAACAGCAATGATATTTTATTTAAAAACAAAAATTAGTTTATCTTATGAACACAGATATTTTTACACCAGAAATGAACGATAAGCAAAAACAGAGATATCTGTTAAATAAAATTAGACCGTTTTTCAAGATATCGAATACTGATCTATCAGTAATGTTAAATGTCTCAATGGGTCTTGTTTCTTATGTATGGTCAGGAGCAAATGCCAATCCTAAAGTTCTTAAAGCAATTTATGAGAATCTTGATGAAGGATGGGATAACGACCTTACAACTATTGAAGTAAAGCAAATACAAGAGATATGTCTGAATTGATGGAGTTCAAAGTATTGATTGAACGCAATAATCAGTTGCTTGAAAGAATCATAAGCACAAAAGAGACAGAATCTTACTTTACAGTTGATGAGGCGGCATCATTTGCAAAGCTCTCAGTCCAAACAATCCACAAGCACAAAGCAGCAATTGGATACAGTCAGCCCGACAGAAAAGTAATAATCAAAAAAAGCGATTTGATTGCTTGGATAGAAAATTTCAGAACTCATAAAATTTATTAATCGTGGTACTTGACAAAAAAAATATCAAAAGAAAAGCCCAGGAGGTAAGGGCTATTAATCATAATGTTAGGCAAAACATTCTATGCTTCCTTAAAAATGGACCAAAATCAGTAACAGAAATACTGATTCATATCAGAGCTGAACAATCCGTTGCAAGCCAGCACTTAGCAATTCTAAAACGAAATGGTTTTGTAGCTGCAAATCGAGAAGGTAAGTTCATTTTCTATTCAATCACTGATAAAGTGATGTCATACGCTGAGTAATCTCGTAATCAAAATATTTTTTTAACCATTAATTTTTTTTCAAATGGAAACACAATTAGAAAAGTCCAAAACACCATTGGCTCCAGCCTATGATCTAACTGGGGACTTACCAAATTTGGCAGATGCCCGAACCGTTCAAATCGATTTATCATCGACTTATTGGACACCTGAGGTCGAAGGTGAAAACATTAGATGTTTCTTCCAAAGAGTGGAAGACAGTATCTATGAAGATCAAAAATCAGGTGAGCAAATCAACCTTCCTTGTGTGATCGTAATCGCTCAAAAGCAGAATGGAGAAATCCAAACCCTACGCAATGGCTCTAAGAGACTTGTTGCAGCTGTACAGGATGCACTAGAGGAAGGCCGAATCAATGAAGGTATGCCATTAATAATTACCTTCCTTGGTAAGCTCAAAAACAAAACAAATTCTTACTTATCAGACCGATGGTCTATTAAACCTTTGATGTTACCATGACAAAAGTACCAAATCTTCATGACCTTGATATCAAGGAGGAAATAGTGTATGATACTCATTCCACTATACAGATCATCGATGCAAAGTTGCAGAAAAATGATAAGTGCAAAACACCTCTCACAAAGGACCTGAATGTAAATGGTAAGGCAGTCCAAGATAGCTTTGATAGCTATCTTGGAGCTGATGCCTTACAAAGTTCACACCTTAAACAGGCACTTATAACACCTTTACATTTTGACTTTGCAAGGTCTGATGATAAGAGGCAGCTAGCAGAATACAAAGAGAAAGGACACTTCCATTTAGGAACCTTCATACACATGTGCATTTTAGAGCCTAGGACATTTGAGAGAGTTTTCATTGAACCAAATTATTCATTATCATCAACTGAAGGCGTTGAAAAGGCCTTAGATTTTTGGTCTGAAATGGTTAAAAAAGAAGATGAAGGTGAAGGTAAGATAAAGGCAGCTGGACATATTTTTTCTGAGACTGGTTTGTCATTGGAAAAAATTGATGGAAAAAGAGCCTATTTAAAGGCACTCAAAGATGTATCTGAAATGTTGCCAGTTACAGAAGATCAGAGATTGAAAATAGAAATATTGAAGCTCCATCTTAAAAATTATGGTAACGGTATTGTTGCAAAAATAATCCGTGGATCAAAAAGGGAAATCTCATTTTATTATCAAAATGAAAATGGTACCAAAATAAAGGTAAGACCGGATGCTTTACAATTCAAAGAGAATATTGGTGTTGATGCTATCATTAGCGTAAAATCAACTGCATGTGAAGACCTCAAAGCTTTCATGTATCAATCTGCAAAACTCCATTACGATCTTTCTGAAGCAATGTATCAAGATGTGATATCTAAGGTCACAGGTAGAAAATTTGAGACAACGATCACTATCATGTTGCAGACAATCGAGCCTTACGCAATAGCTGTATTGGTTTGGAACAAAGATGATATTAAAGTAGGTCAGTATAAATTTGATCAAGCTCTTAGTATCGCTGAAAAAGCGATGCAAGAAAACAAATATCTTGGATACGATAGTTATGCTGAGAATGATATGGGTTTAATAGAGCTGGAGTTGCCTAGATGGAATAATGCAGAATTAATGCCACAAGTATGAAACTATTCTTTTACGATTTAGAAACAACTGGTGTCAAATTTTGGAGGAATGGCATTCATCAGATCTCAGGAAAAATCATAATTGATGATGTAGTAAAGGAAACATTCAACTTCCATGTAAAGCCTTATGAAAAGGCAGACATTGACCTTGAAGCTTTGAATATTGCAGGAAAAACAATGGAAGATTTGCAAAATTATGATTCCATGGTTTCTGTTTACACCAGGATCATCTACATGTTGAAAAAATATGTCGATAAGTTTGATAAAAAGGATAAATTCCACCTGATTGGATACAATAATGCATCATTTGACAATCCTTTTTTTAGAGCTTTTTTTGTTCAAAATGGTGATCAGTATTTTGGGTCATGGTTTTGGTCTGATAGCATTGATATAATGGTCCTAGCTTCAAATTATTTGAAAAGTGAAAGATCAAACCTAGAAAATTTTAAACAGGCTACAGTTGCAAAGTATTTAGGCATACCGGTGGATGAAGAAAGGCTTCATGATGCCATGTATGATATTGATTTATGTTTACAAATTTACCAAAAAATATCAGGATAAATGAAAGATTTTTTAAAAAAATACGGTATTTCCGAAGATCAGTTTTTGGGTAAGGAAGAAATCAGTGGTTCTCTTGACCTTAGTTCCCTGACATCGATTCCAGAAGGATTTAACCCGACGGTTGGTGGTTATCTTGACCTTAGTTCCCTGACATCGATTCCAGAAGGATTTAACCCGACGGTTGGTGGTTATCTTTACCTTCGTTCCCTGACATCGATTCCAGAAGGATTTAATAAAGATGATTTCCAGAGAAAGGAAATTCCATTTATGAAATGGGGAAAAGGAAATGGCGATTATATTTTTTGTGATGATAGATTTTCAGAAGTAATTACTAAAAAAGGAAATGTTTGGAAGCTTAAAGATATACACAAAAATAATGAATACTACTTAATTACTGATAATAAGGGTAAGTATGCTCATGGTGATTCAATCAAAGAAGCTAAAGCAGATTTGATTTTTAAAATTTCAAATAGGGATAAAAGTAAATATGAAAATATTGATATAGATGAAAAAATTCCATTTGCAAATTGCATTGAAATGTACAGAGTAATAACTGGTGCTTGTGCTACAGGAACTAAGAATTTCATAGAACAAAAAGGAATTAAGCAAACGAAATATAGTCCTAAAAGCATTGCTTTACTTACAAAATGGGCTTATGGTAACTCTGATTTTTGTAATTTTTTAAATATAAAAGACATATAAAATTATGCAAGTCGAAAATTTTATCAACCCTCGCCTATTGGAAGACAGTGCTTCACATACAGAAGTTGAAGACGTCATCCACAACTTTTCCGATGAGGAAATAACTCAATTGAAAGAATATTTAGCAGATCTACACATTGATTTGGATAGGATATCAAATGTTAAAGATGTTGTTAAGGAGATATTAGAGTTAAACTCAGAAGAACACATTACAGCTATAGAGATGGCGATACAGGACGTCAAAAGCCCTAAAATGGGTTATGGAACCAAACACCTGAAATCAGAGATCAAAAAAGTTTCAATAAAAATCAATAAAGGATTTGAAGAAAAGCCTGGTAAGGTTTATTTCCTTAGTGATTATGAAAACTTCAAAGTTCATAAGTATGATTCTTATGGTCACTATATGTCAAGTCGGCCAATGAAGGCTGATGAGAAGCAAAAAAGTATTGTATTTCCT
>JBGSOH010000364.1:0-23843 GCA_041739205.1 Saprospiraceae bacterium | reverse complement strand
GGCAGGTGGTTATGAAGGTTGGAATTTATACACCTGGATCACCACAAATATGTTTTTTGAAGGAACCATGCGAGGTCTTTTCTCACTCCTTTTTGGGGTAGGAATGTTTATCCTTTTGGACCGTATGGACAAAAGACAAGCTGGCATCAAAGGGGCGGACATATATTTCCGGAGGCTTACATGGCTTTTATTATTTGGTGTCTTACATGCTTATCTCCTGATATGGTCTGGTGAGATATTATTTAACTATGCTTTGATGGGTTACCTAGTGTATTCTTTCAGATATTTGGCGCCTAAGACCTTAGTAATCATAGCATTAGTATTGTTTTCCATAGGATCTTTGTGGAACTATTTGGAATACAAAGGCAAGGTAGATTTTCTTGACAAAGTAGAACAGGCTAAGGTATTAACAGCAGAAGGAAAGGAGTTAAATAAAGAAATCAAAGATGCAAAGGAAGAATGGGAAAAAATACAAGATGATCGTTCTCCTGAAAGCATAGCTTTATTCAATGAAGGTATGAGAAAAGGATATTTTGGTGTAGTAGCATTTAATGCCCCGGAAGTATTTGAATGGAAAACATATGGACCATACAGATACGATTTATGGGATATCCTCAGCATGATGTTGCTGGGTATCGCCCTATTCAAATGGAATATCCTGACAGGAGAGAAATCTATCCGATTTTACTTGATCATGGCGGTTATAGGATATGCAGTAGGTTTGACGGTCAATTATTTTGAAACCGTGCATATTATCAACAATAACTTTTCTTACATTTCCTTTTATGAAACCAATACCACCTATGATCTTGGCCGAGTAGCAGTGTCTTTTGGACATATAGCCATGATTATGATTTTCAGCAAACTCCCAATACTTCGTTGGTTAAAATATGCTATTTCTTGTGTTGGAAAAATGGCTCTGACCAATTACCTAATGCATTCTTTCATTTGTATGTTCATTTTTACGGGTGTCGGTTTTGGTATGTTTGGTCACTTACAACGCTTTGAATTATTTTATGTAGTTTTCAGCATCTGGATATTACAGCTCATCCTGAGTCCAATATGGCTCAATTATTATCATTACGGACCTGTAGAATGGTTGTGGAGAAGATTAAGTTATCTTCAGAAACCTTCTTTTAGAAAAATAAAACCTAATGCCTAAATAAAATTTTAATTTATAACATTGAGTATACTCCGAAAAGTATTTGACAGGACATTAAAGAAATAAATCCTTTCTACTAAATTGATAATCAACGGTTTTCCTTTAGGGCGCAAGGTAAAAAACGTTTGATTATCATATTTTGAGTCTTTTCGGAATAAAATCAATATTAACTTCTTAAGGCTTTAAGTATCAAAATGATTTTTTAACCACCTAAATATTTTTACAAATGAGATTTTCATTTATTTTTATCGTAGCAGCTTCATTATTTTTATCGTCTTGCAAGCAAGCAACAGAGTCGACCACAACCACAGATGAAGCACCACAAATGGATATGGGTAAAGTCAAAGCTGAAATTCAGGCCTTAGAAAATGCTTGGTCAGCTGCCCAAAATGCGAAAGACATCAATGCCCTGATGGCTATGTACGCCGATGATGCCGTAAGTATGCCTGATGGAGAGCCAACACTGAGAGGTAAGGCTGCCATCAAAGCCCAACAAGAAGCAGATTTTGCAAAGGCAAAGGAAGGACATACAAGTGCATATGAAGTACAAGAATTATTTGGAGATGACAACGTTGTGACCGAAATAGGTACAAGTGCCACCAAAGATGCTTCTGGAGCGGTAGTTCGTACCGGTAAATATGTTGCAATCTGGCAAAAATCAGATGGCAAATATCTCTGCATCAGGGAGATATACAACAACGACGCACCATCTAAATAATCTTTTTAATAAAAGGTTGAATTTGTAAAATAGATTCAACCTTTTATTTTTATAACCAATAATTGAAATATTCTAAACCATTTATTCCATTAGCCAAGTAACTTTTATTTACTACAGGGAATGGCTTTGCTTATAATTTTGACAAAAGTAGGCTATACTCCTAGTCCCGTAGTTACTAGATATCGGTAGAAAATACATATAACCATCCAATTGGTCCCATAGGGACTATATATTGGTAGCAAAAGAAATATTCAACGCACCTATAGTCCCGTAGGGACTAAATCATAACGATTCTTCAAATTCGTAAATCAACAAATAATCATTTTACCAAATTATAATCACCTTATTGGCTATATGGTTTTCATTTCTAAAATTCAACACATAACTTCCTGCTACCAAATTCTCAGGAAACTTTATATTCGATGTATGGTCTACCCTACCTTGCCAAATAACTTTTCCGTCCATACCCGAAAGAGATACTTTATAATCACCTAGTTTTGTTTGAATGGTAAGATTTTGACCTGCTTTTACAGGATTTGGATAGATGGTGATAAAATCTTTTGATAATTCTGCAGTAGAAGATATCGTTCCATTCAAATTGATATTATCTAAGTAGATATTATTACCCCAATTACCATGATTTCTGAAGGCTATTAAAACATCACTTTGACCAGAATACAAAGATAAATCGATACTATCTGTTCGCCATTGCTCAGCAGTAGGGATAAAATACTTATCCGAATTATCAGCTGTAGCAAATGATTGACCACCCTTATAATAATGAGAAGTAAATGTCTCTCCACAATCCAAAGACACCAATACTTCTAATGTATCCGTGTACGGAAAGCCATACTGAGCATATGCCACATCAAATCTAACCACAGGATTATCAAGACTAGCAAATGATGTCTTTACTTGAATGTCACTATATCCACCTTTTGCATCATAATCATAATTCTTAAATACAGCACTAAAGGCAGAAGACCCGAAAGCGCCTTTATCTGCGATAGACCATTCTCCACCATCAGGCCCACTAGCTTTTAACCAAGCTTGACCATACACCGCTGCTTCGAATCCTTCATTTAGTTCATTGGTTGGTTTGAAATATTGAACTTGAACAGACAATGTATCTTTAAAGATATTTCCTTGAGCATCTGTGATCGACATGGTGACTTCATGAGCACCATCGGTTTCAAAAAATACAGATGGGTTTCTTTTATCAGAAGTAGCAGGACTACCACCTTCGAAGACCCAATTCCAAGACAAACCTGCATGATTTGCCATTGAATAATCTTCAAAATAAAATGAATCCACTTTACACACCACATTTGTATTTAATTTGTCAACCATAGCTTGTGGAATAATGGTATTCGGTTGTTCTTCCATAGCAGCTTCCCAAATTCCTTTCCCATAAGAAGCTACCCTAATTTTGCTGTCTCTGTAAAAAGGTCTTAAAATATTACAATTCAGAAAAGTGGGTAATCCATCCGCTGTCAATTCCCAATCCGTCATATCATTATTGCGATAATAAATGGCTTGATTACTGCCGTAATAAACGCCACCATTTGTACCACCGATATGAACAAGACTATGACCTTCTTGATTATTGATGATATCAGTGGTCATATTTGTCCACGTTGCGCCACCATTTATAGTTTTGAAAACTTTCTGACCATTATTTGCAGACGGATATGCCAACCATAAAGTCAAGTGATCAAGTGGATCTAAAGTAATAAGCATTCTGTGACTATTTCCAGACGGAATGTTTAATGAATTCCATGATGAGCCATTATTTAATGTACGCCACAATCTACCATTCGAACCATTGTCAAACTGCTGTGTACAATAAATTACACCAGGATTGCTACGTGATATTTCTATTTGTTGGATAAGATCTTTTTCATTCATGCCGAAAGTATGAAGTGCAAAAAAATTGCTTCCACCATCTTCAGTTTTCCATAATTTATGACCATTGCCTAGATAAGCAATATTATAACAAGATGGATCAAATTCCATTTCACTTGATGCAGCGGACCAATAACTTTCATTAGGACTTTTGCCAAAACTAAAAGAAGATACAGGATCAGCCATATTTAATGGGATGATTTTACCGCCTATATCAGAGAAATATGTTTTTCTATTATTGCCAGGATTGATATATCCTGTTGGTGCTTCTCCTCCACCCAAGGCTAAGAAGTCTCCTTTTGTATATCTTTCATATGCCGCTAGATTGCCATTGTGGTAAAGGCCACCTACGAGCACATCTTCATTCCATCCACTACCAAATCCCCAGTAATCTGAACCATGAACGCCATGCATCATAAACTCGGGCTGCGTTTCAAAAAAATCTGTAGAATGGTAAGTTCCACCATCTGTCGTTACCCAATAATCATTGCCTAGGGCACGCATGTCTTGATTATCCACATGCATATTTAAAGGTCCACCTCTATATCCTGCATGAGGTGCCCATGTCAGACCTCCATCACGTGACCGCCATAGATTGAGTCCACCGACCAGTACATCATCAGCATTCTGATTAGAAACCATAACGGCACAATTGTAAAACCCTTGATGATAATCCCAACCTGGCCAACCTATAGCGAGATTTGGGTGCTGATCTGAATATGGTCCACCTGGTTCGCCAGTACGGCTTTCCCAAGTTTCGCCAGCGTTTTCGCTTCTATACAAACCAATAAAACCTAAATCTCCAGTCTTTGCCTCCCCTATAAGATAAGCATAAACCATATCAGGCGCAGCATCAGACACAGCTAGTCTCGCTCCACCGTCATTCCTACCCACTTGATCTGTATCAAACCAACCATCTGATTGTAGCTGCCAAGTAACGCCACTATCTGTAGATTTGAAAAATTCACATAAACCACGAGAAGGATTGTTTTTGACAAGATAGATGATATTTTTCTGAGTAGGATGACATTTTATGTCATAACACTTTTCTGTAAATCTTTGCGCCCAAGTCAATCCTTGATCTTCTGATATAAATAAACCTTCATCAGTTGTTGCAAATATTCTGGATGTCTCACTAGGATGTGCAAATATCTCCCCAATATTTCTATAATCGATGGTGAGCACATTTGTCCAGGTATCGCCACCATCTTCTGATCTAAAGATGCCTAATCCAGATCCAGCGATCACCACATCGGCATTGTCGTATACAGTTTCTACCGCAGATACACCACCGCCAAAATTGTATGCCATAGACTTATTAATCCATGTTGCACCTTTGTCGATACTTTTATATACTTCTCCTGGTTCTGTACCACAATACATGATATTTGGTTGCGTAGGTGATTGCTCTATGGAATAGATATTCGTTTGAGTATGGCCTTTTTTACCTTCACCTTCGAATACTTGTACAGGTCCTAGGAGACTCCATGTAGCACTTCTTTTGTCAGCTTCTTTTGCATTGCGGGTGTGGGCTGCATTTTGTGCCAGTATTTGTTTTGCACTTGGTAAAGTATAACTACCATCTGACTGCACAAAAGGCTGTACCTTTCTTTTCCATCTTTGATAATATTTAGTGTGGTAAGTTTTTACAAATGGATGCGTGACATGATAGGCGTTATAAAGTTGGGTCACTTCATTAACATTGGCATCAGCAGCATACATTTCCTGTGCCCAAGTTGGTAGTTTTTTTATTTCTTCAGTCGATGGTTTATACATGTATTGACCATTGGATTGTAATACAAAACAAGTCAATATTAGAAAAACGGTAAAAAATTTTGTGTACATAGGTTGGAAATCTTACTTTGACGTAAAAGTCAGTAAAATTCTATAATTGAATGGTAAAAGATCTTACTTTTTTCAAAATAATTGTCAAACCCTATAACAAACAGCATTTATATTCATCCCAGCACCAACGGAAGCAAAAAGAATGATATCTCCCTTCACTAAAGTATGATCAGGCATTTTATGATGAATGACTAAGTCATACAAAGTAGGAATCGTGGCTACAGAACTATTGCCTAGTTTATGTATGCTCATAGGCATGATATGATCAGGAATATTTTTAATACCATACAATTTAAATAAGGTGCGAATGATTCCTTCATCCATTTTTTCATTTGCTTGATGGATAAAAACTTTTTTAACATCTGTGATGTCCACACCTGCTTTATCCAAACAGTCTTTCATAGCAGCAGGTACATTTTTGATGGCATATTCATACACTTTTCTGCCTTTCATTTTGATATATCGTACACGTGGATCTGAATCTGGAAAGTATGACTTACCAAA
Organism: Saprospiraceae bacterium; assembly: GCA_041739205.1. Classification (GTDB taxonomy): domain Bacteria; phylum Bacteroidota; class Bacteroidia; order Chitinophagales; family Saprospiraceae; genus OLB9. Next base: position 17,709 of record JBGSOH010000364.1, on the reverse strand, counting down.
ATTGATATAACTTGCTTCATCTACACAATGTGACTGTACACTACTAGACAATATACCTGTTTCTCCAGCATCTTTATACTCCAATACCGTCGCACCTGCTCCATCACTAAAGATCATACTGTCTCTATCATACGGATCGATGACTCTGGAAAGGGTTTCACTTCCTACGACCAATATCCTGTTAGCAATACCTGCCTTAAAAAAAGCATCGGAATGTATCACACCCTGCAACCAACCTGGACAACCGAAAAGGATGTCGTAAGCAACACAAGCAGGATTTTGAATGCCTAATTTTTGTTTGAGTCTCGATGCTAACGATGGCACAGCGTCTGTCTGAATATGATGTTTGGTAACATCGCCATAATTGTGGGCAAAAATAATCTGGTCTAATGTCTCAGGATCAATGCCTGAATCTTGTATGGCTTTCTGGGCTGCTATATAAGCAAGGTCCGATGATGTTTGTTCTAATGATGCGTAACGACGTTCTTCAATACCTGTTATTTGTTGAAATTTGTCTGTTATCTCTGTTGGTGGAGTTTGTATAGGTAAATGATCTTCACCATAAAAAGTATGCATTGTAAAATCCCTATTTGTTTTTATTTCATCTGGAATATAAGCTCCCGAACCGATGATCACTGTTTTTAACATATGAAGCTGATTATTAATTGTGATATATTAAGGCCAAATGTAACCTAAAAATCATACTTTTGTGATTACAAAGCTTATAAATTTACAGATATATGATATTTATCACCGAAAGCGTCATCGATTCACTCATTGAGAAATATGAGACAGAAGAAAGTTACATGAACGATTTTGCCATTTTAGTGCATGAACAAAAAGATCTAAATGCATTTCTAGATCAAGAAAACTACAGCTTGCTCACCAAAGAAGAAATGGCGCTGCTTGAATATTTATCATGTATTATTTATATAAGTTGTAAAACAAGCATCAAAAAAGTGCCTCTCATTACAGGAAAAACCCTAGAAAAGTGGGAAGAAGAAAATTGGGATGCCTTTAATGAATCCAATAATAAAAACTTTGCCAAAGTCCTAGATAAGTTTTTTGAAGGATATCAACAAGAAGATTTACTTGCTTTGGTAGAAGATAGTATCCAAATAGATGAAGAAAGTGTAGTCACAACGGTAGGTGGTGAAATCATCTTTGTAGCTTGTAAATCCATCATCGACACCATTGATCAGTTGAATTAAGGTTAAGGCTAAGACTAAGGTTAAGGTTAAGACTAAGGTTGAGATTAAGGTTGAGATTAAGGTTGAGATTAAGGTTGAGATTAAGGTTGAGATTAAGGTTGAGGTTGAGAATTAGAAGGGAATATTTGCTTTCTAGCATCATTTGATGATACACGGGATACAGAAAAAGACTAATTGCATGTATTAAGAGATACTAGGAATACTTTTCTTGAAGGGGCAACTACTCCTTTTATTCTGCAAAAAAACTAAGATTGCGGTACAGATTTAGTCCAAGAAGATAACTTTCAAAAAATAACCTTATATTTTTATTAATTATATATGACAATAACTCTATTATATCTTATTGTTAATATGAAGCTTTACAAGTTAGTATAAATCATAATATGAATTTTATTTTGAAATATTTTAAATTAATCATTTTTTGGCACGGTATTGGAAATAAGGATAGCAGTTCAGATTTATTTAAGGAATACTTAAGCAAATTGTTACTCGAGACCGGTTCAAGGGGAATTAGACCGGTCTCATTTTTTTTATACCTACCCTACCCCAAATTCCATCTTAGATACTACCACAATCCAACTAATTTTCATTCTTTTGTGTTCTAATCTAATAAACCTTTTATAGATCTAGTCATGCAAAACATCAAAACTTATAAGCAAGCATTGGAATATATGTATGCACAATTGCCCATGTTCCAGAGACAAGGTCCTTCTGCTTATAAAAAAGACCTGACAAATACGATTGCTCTCTGTGAAAAAGCAGGAAATCCACAAGACTCCATCAAAACCATCCACATAGCAGGTACAAATGGAAAAGGCACCACTACACATATCGTAGCAGCTGGACTTCAAGCACAAGGTTACAAAGTCGGAGTGTACACCTCACCTCATTATAAAGATTTTAGGGAACGTATAAAAATAAATGGGAAATACATTTCAAGTTCATATATTCTAAAATTCATTAATACATACAAAAATGACTTAGAAGAAATTAAACCATCATTTTTTGAGATGACGGTTGCACTTGCCTTCCTTTATTTTAAAGATCAGAAGGTGGATTATGCTATTATAGAAACAGGACTTGGTGGTCGACTTGACTCTACCAATGTGATTTCACCTTTGCTTTCGGTCATCACTAATATCAGTTTTGATCATCAAAATATGCTCGGGGATACGCTAGAAGCCATCGCAAGTGAAAAAGCAGGTATCATTAAATCAAAGATTCCTGTCATCATCGGTGAAAGACAAAAAGATATTGAGCAAGTCTTTATTCAAAAAGCGGCATCTAAGCCGAGTCCTATATTTTTTGCAGAAGATCATCTAACCATCAGATTAATAAATAGCGATGTGCAAGGATTTAAAACTTACGATATAGATGTAGACGGCAAAACTTGGATAAGCCATTTGACGACAGATTTATATGGACCTTTTCAAGAAAAGAACATCATTACTGCGATGTATGCTTTATACTTTCTAAGTAATAAAATAGACATCGACAATTCCAAAATAATTGACTTTTTTCCTACCTTAAAATCTCATACAAAATACATAGGAAGATGGCAAATACTCGGAAAAGAGCCACTTATCATAGCCGATAGCGCGCATAACGAAGGTGGATTAAAAATCATATTGGAAGAACTTGTCCGTTTACAATACGACAAACTGCATATTGTATTAGGTTTTGTCAATGATAAAGATGTAAGAAAAGTATTTGATATTTTTCCAAAAAATGCTACTTACTATTTTGCCAAAGCAAATATCCCACGTGGCCTTGATGCTAAATCTTTGCAAGAAACGGCATCACAATCGGGTTTACACGGAAAAGCATATATAAGTGTCAGAAAAGCCTTATCAGCTGCCAAAAGTGTAGCTTCTGACCAAGATTTGATTTATGTAGGTGGTAGCATTTTTGTGGTCGCTGAGGTGATTTGATCTTTGACGATATCCAACTTTTAAGATTTGTCTGAAGTATTTAATCTAGTTTTGACAAATGATTTTCTGATATTCGGAAGACCCATCTTTATATAATATTTTTACTATATAGATCCCTGCTAGACCATCAACTACTAATTGATTTTCGTAACTATTAATAATCTTAGAAAGGACTAATACACCTACTTTATCCATGATTTCTACCTTTTCAACAAGTTTGGATTCATTGTGAATCCATAAATTGCCATTGGTTGGATTAGGAAAAAGACTTGCTTTTATCGATGCACTTGTATTAATTACTGAAGATGTTTGGGTACAAAATTTGACCGAATAATTTCCTTGTTCGAGTTTATCAGAAATGATATAATAGTCTCCTTTTTCCAATTGGTTGAATACAAGAGAATCTCCCACAGAATTAGACAAACAAACTAAATTATTATTTTCTAGTTTAACCAAAAACAATTTTACGTTTGGGGATGAAGCAATGAACCGAATATCCAAATCTTTTTTTTCATTTTGTGTATATTTAAAATACATTTCTTCACCTTTGAATTCATTCGGCAAACAACTATATGTTTCAAAAAATTTCTTATTAAATGAACTATGAAATTGTTTACATTCATATGGCTGATCATTAAAATCTAAATAGTTCGAGCAATTTCCTTGCATAAAAAGTCCATTTTTCTCTTTAAAAAAGGACTCGCACTCATTTTGGTAGGTTTGTCCATCACAAGCGCAAACATTATTTGAGACATTGGGACAAAGATCAAAAACTAATGGGATAAATGGATCAAAACAGTTTCCAAATGATGGAGCTTGGACATATAAACTGCCCAATTGGTAATTTTCATTAAGGTTTGAACTAGAAGAAACATCCAACTTTAAGGTTACATTATAAATACCAGTCAATAGAACTAGTTTAGAGACATTTTCAAATGATCCAAAGTTAGCATCGCTACAAGACGAGATATAATTATAATTGACAGTGATGGTGATTGATTTTGAAAAATAATTAATGTCATAATCAATTGAATAAGAATCGCATATGGTAAGTTTATTAACAGTAAACTGGACCTGCATATTTTGACCAAGATTCGTAGACCCTGTTAAAATAATAGGAAAAGAAATTACATTTTGACTGTTTAATGAAGTATTCCAAACAAGTAAAATAAGTAAAATTATTTTTTTCATTTTAAGGTATTTTTAAGGTCCATTTAGGACTTTTCATATTATAAATTTGTTTCAAATAAGCGTAAATTATTAAGCCATTATAACCAAACAGAATTTCATCAAACAAATTTAATCATATTTTTGAAAGTACAGAAAAAACTTAGAATTATTTTGATATTAATAACTTACACCTACCTCTCGCCCAAAATCCAAGATGCTTTATATCTAACTTTATAATTCTTATCAATATATGTTCTGATGTGGTCAATAGCTTCATCTACATCATCCGTAAATTTTATCAGGTGCAGATCATCTGGCGAAATGGTCTTATCGTGGATCATTTTGGGTAATAATTCTATGACATCTTGGTAATATTCTGTCCCCATAACGACCACAGGAAAATTATGTAAAGTTCTAGTTTGAATTAAAGTCAAAGTTTCAAATAATTCATCCAACGTACCAAACCCGCCAGGCATGACTATAAATCCGTAAGAATACTTAGTGAGCAGTACCTTTCTGACAAAAAAATAATCAAATCGAACAAATTTAGTCATGTATGGATTATTGTATTGCTCTTTGGGTAACTTTATGGTACAACCTATTGACTCTCCACCAGCTTCAAATGCACCTCTATTAGCAGCTTCCATAATACCTGGGCCACCACCTGTCATCACAGAAAATCCTAATTCTGCTAGAGATTTCCCAACTTGATATGCTTTTTGGTAATAAATATTATCTTCTTGAAACCTTGCTGAACCAAAAACTGTAATACACGGACCTACAAAGTGAAGTTTTCTGAAACCTCTGAAAAACTGAAAAAACACTTTAAATATAAATAAAAATTCCTTTCCACGACTATTAGGTCCGGAAAGGAATTGTTCATTGGCATTAATGACTTTTATGACTGGCATGACATTACAAATTTAGTCTTGCAAAAATAGTCATTTCATTCACTAAGTTTATAATTTAATTTAATCTAAGGCTGCGGCATAATCACTCAAGACCAATAGTGGTGTCTTCACATGTTGGGCTGCAAACTCCGTCACACTTCTATGAAATAAGCTTTGGAATAAATTCCTATGTTGAGTAGACATGGCCAATAACTGATAATTAGGGTTTTCAAACAATTTGGTCAAACTATCAAAAACGTTATCCGTATCATTGATTTCAATATGATATTTAAGATCAGGATAATAACTCTCCAATAATCCTATTGCATCTGATACGTTATAAGGCTCATCGTTGTCTTTTCTAAAATGGATAAGCTTCAGCATACAATTCAGTTTCTGGCATAACTTACCTACATATAATAAATGTAATGCATCCTTCTTAAGATCTTCTGAAAGATAAACGACTTCATTATTTTTTACGTATATAGCGTCAGGTGGCACTAAATATAATGGGCAGTGAGCGTTTTCTACCAAGTCCAAAGATAAGGAGCCGAATATCTTTTTGAATACATCTCCAGCCCCTGTCGTCCCCATGACCATGATGGTGTTTTTTTCTTTTGACGTCTCCACTAGCTCAGCTTTTGGAAACCCTACTTTAAATACACCTTCCATAATTGGCTCAGTTACAAAAGTACCAATCCAATCTTGATTTACCGATTTGACAAAACTTTCTAATTTTTGCCTGTGAATTGCTTCTACTTCAGGATTAACCATAGCAAAATTGTTTACATCAGTGGATGTAGGAAAGTAAATGTGCGTAAGCATCAGTACACCTTCGCATTGTTTTGCCAAATAATTTGCATAATTGTAGGCGTTGAACGATGCATCAGAAAAATCTGTAGGCACCACTATTTTTGTTAAATTACCGTATTGTTCCATCTTTAATATTGATTGAATGGTTTCGCGAAGGGATTGATTATAACTACCATTTGTTTTTAATTCAAACAAATGTTTATCATTGACTTTGATAGCTGGCACCGAAATCACCCTGTCCTTTATGAATTGGCTGATTTCATGAATCTCTTCCAAAGAATATGCTATTTTAGCATGCTCAAGGGTGTCCATAAGCTTAGACTTTGCCAACTGGTAACTTGGGGTCTCTGTGCCGTATATTTTAATATCAACCATAAAACAGATAATTTAGTTTTGAAACATCAACATTTTTAAATATTTTTAAAAGAAAAAAGTCATGTTCTAAATATATTTGACTTCTTTTTATTATAAAAAAACTCTTTTATTAAATACAGATCAAAATTAATAAGACATAATCATTGATTATAAATTATCATAGCTTGCATGACTTTCATTGTCAACAGCTAATCGTTTTATGATATCATAAGTAGTCACGATACCTACTAAATGTCCATCAGCTACGATAGGAATAGCATGAAATAAATTTTCTTTGAATACTTCGAGAGCCACATTTATTTTATCATCTGGATCAAGTTTTGCAAGTTTAGCGGTCATGATATCTTTTGCAAGATAATTATTCATTCTGACTTCTTCTTCCATCTTTTCATTCTCGTTATTAGTGAATCCTCTCTTAAACAATTGAAAATCAGATTTACTTATCATACCAACAAGACCTCCATCTGCTAAAACAGGTAGATGATGGATTCGATTATTCTCAAATAATTTTGCAGCCACAGCCAAACTTTCATGCGCTCCAATAGTAATAGGATTGTGCGTCATGATACTAGAAATAGGGTTTAGAATGTTCATATGATATATTTTGTTTAAATTTGTGTCAAAGATGAATATGTTTGAATTCTGAAAATATGATTTAAATCATATCTAAAGATGATTATTAGTTTGACCATATTATCTTCTAAAACATGACTTTTGACCTAATTTTATTCCCTTATTTAAAATAAAACATTTTATGATTGTATCTGATGCTGTCACAAGATTAAAAGCAATATTCGAATCAGCAGTGGATGGTATCATTATCATAGACCACAAAGGAACGATCGAAGAAGTAAATATAGCTGCTTGCAGGCAATTCGGATACGACAAATCCGAACTGATTGGTAATAAAGTAAATATGCTCATGCAAGCCGAGCATAGCGCTCACCATGATAAATATATCAATAATTACCAGGAAACTCGTACTCCAAAGATCATAGGAATAGGCAGAGAAGTAATAGGAAAAAGAAAAAATAGTGAAGTTTTTCCATTTTGGTTATCTGTAAATGAAGTTGTATTGCAAGATAGAACCATTTTTACAGGCTTCATCCATGATCTTACCGACATTAAATCTGCGGAAAAGAGCCTTAAACAACTCAATGAAGAACTCGAAAAAAAGGTCATTGAGCGTACCTACGAGCTAGAAAGTGTGGTCAACAGATTACTTGCACTGAATAAACAAAATGAAATAGAAATACAAAACAGAATAGCTACTCAAGCAGAATTGAAGCAAAGAGAATTGGAATTAGAACAAAGCTTAGCCAAAGAAAAAGAGCTTGGCGAGTTAAAGTCTAGATTTGTTTCTATGGCGTCGCATGAATTTAGGACACCTCTTTCTACCATTTTGTCTTCAGTATCTCTAATAGGTAGATATACAGAGTCGACGCAGCAAGAAAACCGAGACAAACATATTCAAAAAATAAAAGCATCTGTCACCCACCTCACAGGTATACTAAATGATTTCTTATCAATGAATAAACTGGAAGAGGGAAAAACGAAACCTATTCTTGAAAATTTTGATATCTGTGAACTGATAAATGAAATCACAGATGAACTCAAGACAATCGTAAAAAAAGGACAAACGCTTAAGAGAATATGCACCTTTGAAAATAAAATCATCCGATCTGATATAAAAATTGTAAAAAACATCATGATAAATCTAATATCAAATGCCATCAAATATTCACCCGAAGATGCCGAAATCATGTGTCATCTGAATAGAAATGATCAAGAAATATCATTTTCGGTGACGGATAAAGGTATAGGTATTCCTGAAGATGAACAAAAACATTTATTTGATCGATTTTTTAGAGCTAGTAATGTCACTAATATAGAAGGTACTGGACTAGGGCTAAACATTGTCAAAGGATATGTAGAAATTCTGGGCGGAAATATTTCCTTTGAGAGTACAAGATATGTTGGCAGCAAATTTACAACTGTTATTCCTGATCAAAACCATTCATTTTAAATATCATTCCAAACATTCAATAATATAATTACATATGCAAGCTAAAATCTTAATCATAGAAGACAATAAAGATGTCAGAGAAAACTTAGAAGAGTTGTTACAATTGTCAGGATACGATGTTACCACTGCAGAAAATGGTAAATTGGGTACAGCCGCAGCACTTGACAACATTCCAGATCTAATCTTATGTGATGTCATGATGCCAGAGATCGATGGCTTCGGAGTATTGAGAATCCTTGCTAATCATCCGTCAACTATGGATATCCCATTTATTTTTCTCACTGCTAAAACAGAGAAAGAAGATTTTAGAAAAGGCATGGGACTCGGGGCAGATGATTACATAACAAAACCTTATGACGATATCCAGCTATTGGACACGATAGAACTGAGACTTAAAAAAAGTGCTCGTATCAAGTCTTCTTTTGAAAAATCAAGTCAAGGACTCCAGCGATTTATTGATGAGGCAAAAGCCCAAAAAGAATTTGATAAACTTTCTGAAAATAGAGAGGTAAGAAAATACCACAAAAGAGATACCATCTATGAAGTAGGACAATATCCAAAATGGCTATATTTCGTAGAAATTGGTAGTGTAAAAAGTTTTCAAATTAATGATTTCGGAAAAGAATTTACAACCAATATTTATTCAGAGGGAGACTTCTTTGGTTACCTACCACTACTCAAGGGAGAAAAATATTATGATACGGTGTCAGCCATTGATGATTGTTCCATTAGACTTGTGCCCATAGAAGATTTTACCTTATTATTGTTTAACAATAGAGAGTTTTCTGCCAAATTTATTAAAATGCTGGCCAATCAGTCTGAAGAAATAGAGAAACAATTGATTGAAATGGCCTACAGTTCTGTGCGTAAAAGAGTAGCCAATGCTCTTCTTAAATTTAGTGAAGCAAAACATGCTACCAATATGTCAATATTGAGAGATGACATAGCAAGTCTTGCTGGTACAGCAAAAGAAACTACGATCAGAACATTGTCTGATTTTAAGAGTGAAGGATTAATTTCTATTGATGACAATAAAATATTACTTTTAAAGATCGACAAGCTAAAAAATATGCCCCAGTAGTGATGACAAGCGTCATGTACCAAGTTGATTTTGGTCATTGATTACATTTAATAAGGTAGATATCTTTGTGACATTAAAAGTCAACAACATGTTCTCTATCATTAAAATCAAGCAATCATGACGATCAAAAAAAGAGAGCAAGTGTCAGTTATTATGACTAAGCAACCATTTAATGTTACCGTAAAAAATAGCCTTTCTGAAGTGGAACAACTCATGAAAGCAAATTTTATTAGACACGCACCTGTGGTAGATGGACATCGATTGATAGGTATGATTAGCAAAACGGATCTTGAAAGAATCTCATTTTTAGAAATAGACGGCGAAAAAGTCATCAAATCTAAGTATTTTGATTTATTCACCGTGGAGCAAGTGATGACAAAGAGTGTTCATTGCATCCAAGAAGATGATTTTATAAAAGATGCAGCTGAAATATTAAGTCTTGGATCTTTTCATGCATTACCTGTATTAAAAGATGATGAGCTCGTCGGAATTGTTACTTCGACTGACTTAATAAAGTATTTGCTAAAGCAATATAATTAAAGATAAATGTAGAAAATTAAAAGTATAGATTGTTGATCTAATTGTTTTGATTTAAGAGGCGTCATAAAAGGTGATGCCTCTTTTTTTTTGTACCAATTAACAATGGATTAACAGTCACCATTCCAAAGATGTCTACCTTTGGTCCTAATTTTATCGAAATTAATTTCTTTTGCTCATTAAGATAAATTATCAAAAATAGTGAATGATTTTGTCGAGTTTATTGGTAAATATTTTAAGCTAGCGACCAATATACTTTTTGTGATAGCAATTTTGATCATAGGTGGTCAAATATTTCAAAGTGGTTTGGACTCTGTAGATTTAAGGTCTTTTTTGTCATTCTACAAACCACTCAATGTCGTCTTCGGAACGATTTCCATACTCTTAAGTTTGTATTTGTTTGTTACTGCAAAAAACAAATATGTCAGTATATCTAGATTTTTGTTTCTCATTATCTCTTTTTTCAATTTAGTATTTGCTTTACTTTGGATATTCAATTCAGGATATGAAATTATGGATACTGCTGCATTTAGCCAGTTCTTTGCTGTATTTATTGGGTTCTTATCGATTTCTTTTAAGATATCTAGCCTTGGCAATTCTTCTATTCATCCAGCTACGTTATTTGTCTTAAGTTTTATATTTCTAATATTATTTGGTACATTTTGTTTGATGTTGCCAGCAGCTTCTATAAAAAACTTATCTTTTGTTCAAGCATTATTCACTTCAACAAGTGCAGTAACAGTCACAGGCTTAGCCATTTTAGATACAGGTAAAGATTTTACGTTATTTGGGCAAACTATTATCATCATTCTTATCCAGTTAGGTGGATTGGGTGTTTTGACAATTACAAATATATTTGCCTTGCTCTTTAAATCATCTTCTTCCTTCAAAAACAGAATGATGGTAAGTGACATGATTAAAGAATTGGATAATCGTAACACCTTCTCTACCCTATTTAAAATTGTGTTACTCACAGTTATTGTGGAATCAATAGGAGCAATTTTGATTTACTTTACAATTGCCAATGATCCTAATGTCACAGAAAACCCTACTTTTTTTGCAGTATTCCATTCTATCTCAGCTTTCTGTAATGGTGGCTTTTCCACGTTAACAAATTCTTTATATGAGGAGTCAGTAAGATTTAATTATGGACTACAATTGATCGTTTGTTGGTTGATTATAACCGGTGGACTGGGATATACAGTTATGATAAACCATTACGCATTGCTCAAAAACTGGACCTTATCAAATATATGTAAATTTGGAATTTCAGGATTCCAATATCAAAAAGAACTTAAAAGAACGAGTACAAATAGTAGAATCATATTGATAACTACTTCTATATTGTTATTCATGGGTACTATGTTATTTTTTCTTACAGAATACGACAAATCACTCAATGGACATTCCTTATGGGGCAAAATCGTAGTTTCATTTTTTAATTCTACTACACCACGTACAGCAGGATTTAACAATGTAAATATGGCTGAATTAGGAATTCCAGCTTTTATGCTTACTTTGGCATTGATGTGGATTGGGGCATCTCCAGGATCAACAGGTGGTGGTATTAAAACAACAACTTTTGCTGTTGCATTACTAAATTTATATAATCAAATAAGAGGAAGAGAAAGACTGGTCATAAATTTTAGGGTGATACCTTCTATTGCTATTAATCAAGTTAATGCAGTGATCATGCTCTCCATATTTGCTATTTCCTTCTCGACTTTTCTCCTGTCGTGGATGAATGCATCACTTACCTTCAAAGATTTACTTTTCGAATCCATATCTGCCTATTCGACGGTTGGGCTTAGCACAGGGATAACTGCTTCGCTGACACCCTCTAGCCACGTTGTACTGATTATAGTAATGTTTTTAGGAAGGGTAAGTTTTTTAACATTCCTAATAGGTATCTTTAGCTATATATTTAAAGAAGACAAAACGTGTGAACCTTATTATCCTAAAGAAAATGTATTTATCAACTAAATATTTTTGACATGCAAAAAAAAGTTATTGTAATTGGACTTGGTAATTTCGGTGGTAATCTAGCCCAAAAACTTACAGAAGATGGACATGAAGTTTTTGGTGTAGACAAAAATGGCTCCAAAGTTGATCTCATTCAGCATAAAATAAATCATGCAGTAGGTCTTGACACAACAGAAGAATCATCTCTAAGCCATATGCCATTAGATGATACAGATATTGTTGTGATTGCTATAGGTGAGAATGTAGGTGCTTCTATAACAACTACTGCATTGATCAAAAAACATTTCACAGGAAGAGTGATTGCTAGATCTTTGACTCCGGTCCACAAAACAGTATTGGAAGCAATGCAAATCGAAGAAATCATCGAACCAGAAGCAGAATACGCGCACGAACTCGCCAATAGAATCATGGTAAAAGGTGCTATAAAAAGTATGGAATTGCATGGTGACTACGAAATATTGGAAGTCATCATTCCATCAAAAATCGTAGGTAAAACGCTTGGAGATTTAGATATAAAAAATAAATATAAAGCTCATATTGTCACTGTAATCAAACAAACAGAAAAGAAAAATTTCTTAGGTAGCCCTACAATTATCAAAAAAGTATTTGGCATCCTTCATTCTGTTTATGAATTTGAAAAAGATGATTTACTTCTTATGTTTGGCACCAAAAAGAACATTGATCGGTTTATCGAAGAGAACAGTTAACAGTATTAAAACGAACTCAAACTTTCTAATACTTGATCAATTAATTTTTTTCCTGTAGGTGAAAACTTTTTGAAATCATCGTTTTCCTTTGCCAATAAAGCTAACATAAAGTTATCCGCCATGATCTCATCTGGATGAATGATGTATTGCGTATTATCCTTAATTTTGGTAAAAAAAGAAGGCGTTTTCTGTAAATTTATTAAGGTCTTGCCTGACGCATTGGATTCAGCATAATAATAATCACCTTTGTCAGAAAGCCCATAAAGATCAAAATTTAAATATCCAAAAAAGAATGGATTTGAATCTTTGTATTCATTAAATTTACTTGTAATTACAGGAATTGCAGAGATAGTATCTTTCTGATCATCTAATTTGATAATATAATTTAAAGATACTCCATCAGGATTAGTTAATAATATCTTCTTTAAAGCATCGGCAAGTACTACTTTTTTATCCGCTTTTTTAAACCCTATCATAGCGTACAAGTCATCTCTGACAGGTTCATTATATCTAGAAAAAACATGAAAAATCTCATGCAACATTACGGGTAATTGCTTTTCCATTTCAAAAGATTGGAAAATATTTTCTGGTATCAAAATATGCTTTCCCCTCGTGTAATATACATCTTTGCCATAATGATTTGTTTTTACCTTAATGAGTTTAATGTCACCTGGAAAAATCCTGGGACTTACCTTATCACAAATCTCCTTTGCCCTTGCAAATACATCCAACATATGTACTTTTTCAGTTGGAGTCCAATCAGATACCTCAGTGCCTAGAAACGTTTTATATTGCGCTAAAACCTTTGACTTATCTTGTAAAACAACTGACTTTTTCATTTGTATAGCCATGTCGATGATGGAAAGCTGCTCAAAGTATCCATCTATATCAGATGTAATAATGGATTTGGATGCTGCAATACTATCCACAAAACCAACGAGTGCTGGTTTGCCTTCTAATATAGTTTCTACTTTATTATCTTTATTTGACCTACAACCATTGAATATAATCAAGATTGAAAAGATGGTCAAAATTGTTTTATAAGTGCTGTTCATAAAAAATATTTTACTGTGACCCAAAAGTATAAAAAAGAATCTAATTATTATGAAAAAATTAATTCAATTGATAACCAATAACTTAAGTTGTGTTTGACGTCATTTGGCAAATACTAGAAGTCAAAGTGACGCGTAGATGACTGCGTTAAATATTAGAATTGTCACCAAATCTCTAATTATTTTCTAATTTATATAAAAAAATGACAAACGTATTAATTAATCCATTATCTTTGTATTGACATTGAATTTCGACCACTGTTACAGTTTGGTTTATTCGCTTTTTTTTATTTTTAATTTTTTTTTAATGAACATTTTTGTTGCTAAGCTTAACTACAGAACAAGTTCTGAAGCTTTAGAAGATCTTTTTTCACAGTATGGCGAGGTAGTCTCTGCCAAAGTAATCATGGACAAAGACACAGGTAGATCAAAAGGATTTGCATTTGTCGAAATGGGTAGCGAAGACGCAGGACTTGCTGCAATTGCTGGCCTTAACGAAACAAATTTTGATGGGCAGACTATCGTTTGCAAAAAAGCGGAACCAAGGCCTCAAGCGCCAAGAAGAGATAACAATTTCAGACCGAGAGAGAGAAGATACTAAGATATAGTTTTGTAAAATTGAATCTTTTAAGAGGCTCATCATGATTGATGGGCCTTTTTTATGCAATATTTAATTTTAAAATTACTACTTTTGCATTTCAAAATCAAAATTTAATAATGCAACACCTTAGCGAACAGGAAATTGTAAGAAGAGATAATCTAAATAAACTTACAGAAGCAGGAATAAATGCATTCCCGAGCACTACATTCGAAGTTACAGCAACTACCAAAGAAATAAAAGATAATTTTAAAGAAGGAGACACAACTTACCAAGAAGTCACGCTTGCAGGTAGATTAATGTCAAGACGTATCATGGGTAAAGCTTCTTTTGCTGAATTGCAAGACTCCGAAGGTCGTATTCAAATATACATTTCCAGAGATGACATATGTCCAGGAGATGACAAAGTTCTATATAATGATGCATTTAAAAAATGGTTTGACCTTGGTGACTTTATTGGTATCAAAGGATATGCATTTTATACACAAGTAGGAGAATGTTCTATTCACGTGACTGAACTCACGCTATTATCTAAATCACTCAAACCACTTCCCGTTGTTAAAAAAGATGATGAAGGTAATGTCTATGATGCATTCACTGACCCGGAACAAAGATATAGACAAAGATACGTTGACCTTGTCGTTAACTCGCATATAAAAGACGTATTCGTTAAAAGAAGCAAGATGTACAATTCTATGCGCGAATACTTAAACAATAAAGGATATCTAGAAGTCGAGACCCCTATTCTTCAACCTCTATACGGTGGCGCAGCAGCAAGACCTTTCACAACACATCACAATACACTTGACATGAAGCTTTATCTTAGGATAGCTAATGAATTGTACCTTAAGAGATTAGTTGTTGGTGGATTTGATGGAGTTTATGAGTTTAGTAAGGATTTCAGAAATGAAGGAATGAGTCGTTTTCATAATCCTGAGTTTACACAAATAGAGCTGTACGTAGCTTACAAAGACTACGAATGGATGATGAACCTAGTAGAAGAAATGGTAGAGAAAGTTGCCATTGATCTACACGGAACAACTGAAGTTCAAGTCGGAGATAATGTAATCAACTTCCAAAGACCTTGGAAAAGATATACCATGTATGAAGCAATCCAACATTTCACAGGGATTGATATCAGTGATATGGATGAAGACCAACTCCGTAAAACAGCTCGTGAACTCCACGTGCCAGTCGATAATAGCATGGGAAAAGGCAAGCTTATAGATGAAATCTTTGGTGAAAAATGTGAAGGTAACATCATACAACCTACATTCATCACAGATTATCCAGTAGAAATGTCTCCTCTTGCCAAAAAACATGCGACCAAACCAGGATTGGTAGAACGTTTTGAAGCCATTTGCAATAAAAAAGAGATCTGCAATGCATTCTCTGAACTCAATGACCCTATTGATCAAAGACAAAGATTCGAAAGTCAATTAGAATTAGGTAAACGTGGAGATGAAGAAGCGATGGTATTGGATGAAGACTTCTTAAGAGCATTGGAGTATGGTATGCCACCTACTGCTGGTCTTGGGATCGGTATGGATAGGTTGGCTATGATTATGACCAATCAAAACTCTATCCAAGATGTACTCTTCTTCCCACAAATGAAACCTGAAAAACAAGAAAAACCAGAGTGAAGTTAGCTTGGAACCTACTTGCTGGAATTAGAGCTTTTGTTATATTTATAGCCATGGCAGTATTTATGCTTTCATATGCTGTATCGTGTATTGTCTTGAAGCACAGTAAGAAACGAGCATTGAGATTAAGAAAAAATTATCTCAGATACGTTGGAATTCCAGTCTTAAATATTGATGTTATAAAAACAGGTGACCCAATTGATACTCCTGCTTTATATATATGTAATCACCGATCATTTACTGATCCGATTGTAATATGTAGGTACCTAAATGCTTTTGTTATTGCTAAAGCCGAAGTCGCAAACTATCCCATAATTAATAAAGGAGCAGAACTCACAGGTGTCATTTGGGTAAACAGACAGGATAAAAACTCGCGAACACAGACTCGAGATAAAATGGTCGAAACCATCAAAGCAGGATACAATATTCTTGTGTTCCCAGAAGGAACTGTCGGTAAAGATAAAGCGAGCCTACCCTTCCGTATGGGCACATTTCTAGAAGCAGCAGAAAACAACATTCCAGTTGTACCTATCGCTATTGAGTTTAAATCTCCAAAAGATATGTGGGTCTTAGAAAAATTTGTACCACAATACTTCCATCAATATTCTAAATGGAAGACTGAAGTGAAATTGACTTTTGGAAAACCAATGATAGGTAAGACTGGTGAAGAATTACATAAGCAAGCATATGAATGGATAAATACAGAACTAGATATTATGCAAAATGGTTGGAGTCAAGCTTTTAAAGACTAAATAAAGTGCCTGTTACTTTACTTCTTCCGCCTTGTACACCATATAATCTGTATCACCCTGCCAGAAAAAAGCGTTTTCTAATTCGTTGTAATGCAGTCTTACATTCTTTCCTTCATACTGCTGAATAAGTTGATAAGTAGCTTCATCCACCACAGAAAAGTCCCAAGTGCTCGCTTTTGAGACGATAGTAGAACCTGCTAACTGCATTTGACCTTCGTAAGTTTTGAATATTTTACCTTTCTTAGATATTTTATATAGGACACCTGTCCTCGTACCTTCGCTCACTGTCATAGTGCGATAAAAATAGTAAACACCTGAAAATACAACACCTGAAATAAGAGCAATCCAAAGTACTTTTGTGAAAAAAGATTTTGCTTTTTGTTTTGTTTGTTCGAAAGACATTTTTTGTTTTTACAATATTAATTTACATATAAATCAGATATTCATAACGAAATCATATATGATAAAGTTTCATTACACATTATCATTTTTAGGAACAAATCTGATCGAAAGTGAATTAACACAATGTCTAGTATTTTTTGCAGTTAACCTTTCACCAACAAATACATGACCAAGGTGTCCTCCACAATTATTACATAAGATTTCTGTACGACGTCCATCTTTGTCAGTGATTCTTCTTACAGCACTTGGTATTTCATCATCAAAGGCGGGCCACCCGCATCCAGAGTCAAATTTTGATGATGCATGATATAATTCGTGATTACATCTCCTACATATGAAGGTACCAGGAGCAAAAAACTTATCATATTCTCCCGTAAAAGGTCTTTCTGTACCTTTATTTACGATGACATATTCTTCTTCGGGTGTCAGTGGATTATATTTGGTATCCATATTATTCTTTTATTAATTGACTGAATTTTTGTTTTAACTTATTGATTTTAGGTGGGATGACGATGGCACAATATGATTGCTCTGGATT
>JBGSOH010000483.1:0-7995 GCA_041739205.1 Saprospiraceae bacterium | reverse complement strand
TTATGGCAGCGAATTGGGTATTGGTAGAATGGATGCTGGCTTCGGTCTTTTACTTAAAGGTGATGGCAAAAATAATTTCAAACCAATGGATATTGCCACTTCAGGATGGATGATGCGGTCAGATTCTAGAGCTTTGGCTAGGTTAGCGCATAATGGCACTTCATCTTTAGTTTGTACGAATCAAAATGGACCAATCAAAAGTTATAAAAAATCGTCTGCTGAAAAACTCATTTTCCCGCAAAAGGGTGAGACTAAAGTCATTTTCAAAGATCCAAATGGTAAGGTGGTAAAAACAAATGAAATCTATCTTGGTAATGGATATCTTTCTCAATCTAGCAAGTCAGTGTCTGTACCAAAAACAGCGGCCCAAGCGATATTTTATAGTATTAAAAACGCCCAACGCACAATCCAAATTGATCAATAATTCAAATGAATTTTACAAAAAAAATAAATCAGTATGTATCTCATAGGTTTTGACATAGGAAGTTCATTTATTAAAGGCGCCATTTTTGATAGTAATACCAATGAAGTATTCGCTAGATCTAAACAACCTGCTGATGAAATGGACATTATCTCCAGGCAAAGTGGATGGGCTGAACAAATGCCAGAAATATGGTGGTCAAATCTATGTACACTCACCAAAAAACTCCTGAATCAAAGTAAAATTCCATCTCATGAAATCAAAGGTATTGGCATTTCCTATCAGATGCACGGATTAGTATTGATAGACAAAGATCATCAAGTTTTGCGACCTTCTATTATATGGTGCGATAGTAGAGCTGTATCGATAGGTAGTGAAGCTTTCGAACAACTAGGCGAGACTTATTTTCAGCAAAACCTGCTCAATTCTCCTGGGAACTTTACCATTTCCAAACTCAAATGGGTTAAGGACAATGAACCAGATATATACAAGCGGATTTACAAAATATTATTGCCTGGGGACTTCATCAACATGAAACTCACAGGCAAGGTCAACACAACGATTTCAGGACTTACCGAAGGCATGTTTTGGAATTACAAGGAAAAAAGAATTGCTTATGAAGTATTACACCATTTTGATTTAGATCATAAATTTATACCTGAAATCACAGGTACATTTTCTGTTATGGGCGAAGTCAATGCAGAAGCAGCAGCAGCTACAGGCTTACAAATCGGAACACCTGTGACATATCGAGCTGGAGATCAACCCAATAATGCATTGGCACTAAACATCATGAAACCAGGTGAAATAGCTGCGACAAGCGGCACTTCTGGTGTATTATATGGTATCGTAGATAAATATTTGTACGATCCACAGAGCAAGGTCAATGCGTTTGCCCATGTCAATTATGAAGAAAATTTCAAAAGTCTAGGTATCCTTCTTTGTCTCAATGGCGCTGGTATTCAGTATGCTTGGGTCAAACATCAGATAGCACTTTCGGGTGGTACGTACGAAGATATGGAGCGTATGGTCGCAAGTGTTGGAGTTGGTTCAGATGGTATTTGTATTTTGCCATTCGGAAATGGAGCAGAAAGAATTTTTGACAATAAAAACTTGGGTTCACATATTTTTAACCTAGATTTCAATAGGCATACACGTGCACATATCTATCGTGCTTCACTAGAAGGTGTAGCATTTTCATTTGTCTATGGCGTGAAGTTTTTAAAAGAAATGGGCCTCGACGTCAATGTGATAAGGGTTGCCACCGAAAATATGTTTCAGTCCAAAGTTTTTGCCACTACCATTGCAACTTTACTGGATGCAAATATCGAAGTAGTCGCAACTAATGGCGCCATTGGAGCAGCACGAGCAGCAGGTGTCAAGGCGGGTATATATCCTAATATAGAAGCTGCGCTCAATAAAATCGAAATAGAGTCAACTTTCTTTCCAGATTACAACAAAAGTGACTATGAAATCGCTTACAACCGTTGGCTCGATGTATTGCATACTGTCCTCCACAAATCAGGAAACATTAACGAAAATAAAAAATCGATTCATCTCAATTCAGCAAACCAAACGCTTGCCGATACAGAAAAATCTAATGTAATCAGTGCACAAGCTTTACAATTAGAATCCTTGCAAAATCTCTTAAAAAATGTATATTCGAGCCTTGAAAAAATGTATATTAAAGAGCAAAAAGAAGAGTTGAAGCCTATACTCAACAAGCTAAGAAAGGCAAAAGACAATAAAATGCAAGAAACACAATCATTGTTTGAAATCCATTTTAATGACTTGAATAATAAGTTTTTTACTACTCTAAGGCAGAAGCATAAAGACTTGAGCCATGAAGATTTGAAGATTTGTGGTTTGATGAAAATGGAATTGTCCTGCAAAGAAATGGCATCCATTTTGAATATTTCTATCAGAGGTATGGAAACCAAAAGATATAGGATACGCAAAAAACTTGCTATCGGTGAACGAATAGATATAGCTAAATATTTGAATCACTTACATGCTTAACAAGATAAATTCGCCAATTAGCTAAGAAGTTTTTCATTTTAAAAAGCATTTTTCAAATTTCTAAGAATGATTTGTACACAATTCCATTTAAACCAACGTTAATAAAAAAAAAATAATTGATTTGACCGATTATTAATTAAAAGTTTATTATTTTATTATTTTTTTTGATTGTCAAAAAAACTATAATATCTGCCTTATTGCAAACTCCACTCCTCGCAACTCTGCCAATCCTTTCAGTCTTCCTATTGCTGAATAACCAGGATAACAAGATTTATTCACATCGTCAAGGATTTTGGGACCATGATCGGGACGCATTGGAATAGATCGTTTTTCATTTTTCATGATAGAAACGATGTTTTTAATGATGCCATACATATCAGCATCCCCTTCTAGGTGATTGGCTTCATAAAAGTCTCCGTTTTCTTTTCTTTTGGTATTGCGGAGATGTAAAAAGTGAATGCTACTTCCAAATTTTTCGACCATCTCTACAAGATTGTTATCAGCTCTGGCTCCAAAAGAACCCGTGCAAAAACACAAACCATTTGATGCATAATTTGCATTATTTAAAAGATATTCACAATCAGTAGCTGTACTCACTATCCTAGGCAAACCAAAAACCGAAAATGGTGGATCGTCAGGATGTATAGCCATTTGAAGATCCAATTCATCCGCAAAAGGGCATATTTTATTAAGGAAATAGATCAGGTTTTCGCGCATTTTGTCAGCATTTACTTCACGATACTTTTCTATTTTATCTCTAAGTAACTCTAACGTAAAATTGTCATTTGCACCAGGTAACGGAAGCAGAAAGTTGTTTTTTATTTTGGTTTTATAATCTTTTGACATTTCGCCAAAATACTGTTTAAGTCTTTCAAGTTCATGATTTGCATATTCATTTTTTGCATCATGTCTTTCTAAAATAAATAAATCAAAAACCGAATAATCATCTTTTTTGAAGTATAGGATCTCTCCTCCGTCATTGATTTTGTAATTTACATCTGTACGGAGCCAGTCTAGCAAAGGCATAAAGTTGTAAGTAATTACTTTGATGCCGGCTTGAGCGAGGTTTTGTATAGATTGAATGTAATTATCAATCAAAACATCTCTGTCTTCATATCCAAGTTTGATATGGTCATGTACTGGCAAACTCTCGACCACTTCCCAAGTGAGATTTTGTTGCTCAATGTGGGTTTTATACTTTACGATAACATCATAAGGCCAGATCTCTCCGGGGAGATATTGATGCAGAGCACTGACTACACCAGAGCAACCTGCCTGTTTTATATCTACTAGACTGACGGCATCCTTAGGTCCGTACCATCTCATGGTTTGTGTCATTGAGAATTGCATGTTAACGAAATTTTAAAAACCAATAGAATTACCACCATCAACTACTAAAACTACTCCATGGATAAACTTAGCTCGATCTGATACCAAAAATGAAATGGCGTCAGCTATATCTTGTGGTTCGCCCATTTTGCCCATTGGCGTTCTGCCTATCACTTTTGCTTTGCGTGCAGGGTCGTTATCTAGTGCTTTTGCCGTCATAGGGGTATGAATAAAACCTGGAGCGACAGCATTTACCCTAATGCCTGTAGGTCCGAGTTCTACTGCTAATGCCCTTGTCATACCATCAATTGCTGTCTTGGATGCTGAATATGCAATTACATAAGGTAAACCGTATTGAGCAGCCATAGAACTAATATTTATGATAACACCTTTTGTTTCTTGGCTACTCATTACTTTAATGACTTCTCTGCTTAATGCAAAAACGCCTGTGAGATTTACATTTAATATCTTTTGGAAATCTTCATTGGTGACATCTAATACAGGCTTTTTCATATTGATACCTGCATTATTGACCAATACATCGATGCTACCATAATTAGATAAAATATCTAATACGAAGCCGGGCAGTGCTTCATAATCTGATGTATCGACTTGCTTTGCTACACACTTATCACCTAAGGATTCTTGGGCTGCTAGCAATTTATCTCCGTCTCTTCCTGTGATAATAACGGTCATGCCATCTTCGATTAACTGTCGAGCTGTGGCAAAACCCAATCCAGACGAACCACCTGTAACAATGGCTACTTTATTAGTCATATGGTTTTTTATTTTTAATCCAGAATTTTGATCCCTTTGTATGGTTCTAAGGTAATGATTTTACCGTTTTCATCGTATTGGATTCCTGCCATTTTTACACATCGCAAATGAGTGACTCCTTTCGACAAACTGCTATCGTGGTAAAAAAGATACCATTTGTCTTCAAACTCAGCTATAGAATGATGTGATGTCCATCCCACAACAGGTTCTAGTATTCTTCCTGCATAAGTAAACGGTCCATAAGGATTGTCCCCGATGGCATAACATAAAAAGTGGGTGTCGCCAGTACTGTAAGAAAAATAGTATTTTCCATTGTATTTGTGCATCCAAGCTGCTTCAAAAAATCTTCTGTCGTTATCTCCAGCCAGGAGCGGATTACCATCTTCGTCCAAAATCACGACATCTTTCACTTCATCTGCAAACTGTAATAAATCGTCGGATAAAAGTACTACTTTTGGTGTTAATGCATTTTCATCATCCACGGGTAAATGAACCAAAGGGCCTTCGCCTTCTGCTTTAAAGTCTCCAGTGCGCCATCGTTGTAATTGTCCACCCCAAAGTCCACCAAAATACATATAATATTTACCATCATCATCCTTAAATACCGCTGGATCGATGCTAAAACTTCCTTCTATTGGATTTGGTTCAGCAATAAATGGACCTTCAGGTTTATCGCCAATCGCTACACCTATTTGAAAGATGCCTTCATGATTTTTGGCAGGAAAGAACAAATAAAATTTACCATCTTTTTCAGCTGCGTCAGGCGCCCACATCTGTTTTGACGCCCAAGCAACGTCATTGATATGTAAGGCGCATCCATGGTCTATAACTTCGCTTTCTGGTCTATCCATACTCAATACATGATAATCTTCCATGGCAAACTGGCTACCTAAATCATCAAAAGCAACATCGCTATCTATATCATGTGATGGATAAATGTAAATCCTACCATTAAAAACATGGGCAGAAGGATCGGCAGTGTAAATGTGCGAAACCAAAGGAGCTGAAATGGCTTTTTCAATCAGCTCTTCAAAATTGATGTGGTTGATACTATCTTCAGGCATATTTTTAGTTATGAGTTATGAGTTGTGAATTATGAGTTGTGAATTAAGAACTATGAGTTATGAGTAAGCCAATCTCTTATATCTCATCTCTTTTAACTCATCTCTTATATCTCTTAACTCATTTCTTTTTTATTTACTTTTTAGTATTATTATTTTTAGTTGTTAGAATCGATCTTCTTACCATTTTCAGTAATTCCGTGCATTCATTTGACATTTCAATATGGATATTACTATGTAAAAAATTAGTCACATGCATTAGGTCCAGCCAGTATAAAGTCTCATCTGCTTCTTTTTGTGCAATGGCTAATTTATGAATAAAATCAGCTTTACTTTCGGCATTTTGAGCTTCACGAATTAAAGCACCAATCGCAGTTCCACTTTTACAAATTTGCTTTGAAAGGATATACTCCCGTTTATCATCCATAGTATTTCTTGCTAGATTAACAATCTTTACTGCAAAATTAAACGACTTGTCTTTTAAAATACTCTTTGACATACTTTGAATTTTATATATTAGAAATAACTATTATATATCAAAAACCTTTCCAAAATTTTATTTATCTATATTTACCCAATATCTCTCACCTGCTTGACCATTACAAGGTAATCGGGCAAGTCTCTCATCACAAATATCTCATCACCCATATCTCATCACCCATCACTCATCACTCATCTCTCATCTCTACCTTCTCGAATTCAGATCTTCTTCAATTCTGTTTTCCATGGATTTATTAATTTCGTAAAAAAACAAAAGTCCAACTCCTATTAAAAAAGGAATAGAAGGATAAATACTTACCAAAAGTTTTGTACCTAAAATGGCAATATCAGATTGAACAGCTTCGCTTTGTGGGACGTATTCATATAGTCCCAATATCCATGTCAATAATGCGCTGCCGATACTCAGTCCACCTTTCAATCCGACCATCATGGCAGAAAAGATGATGGCTGTCGCTCTTCGATTGTTTTTCCATTCAGAATAATCGGCAACATCCGCTATCATAGCCCAAAGCAATGGAATCGTAATCCCATAAAAGAAGCCATGCAAAATTTGCGAACCAAAAATGAGTCCAATCGATGTTGGTGGGAAAAAGAAAAAGAATAATATAAACAAAGTAGATATGAATAAAGTGACACCAAAAACATCTCGTTTACCATATTTATCTGCTAGTCCTTTGGATAAGGTAATACCAACAATCATAAAAACAATACCTCCTGCGTTAAATAATCCAAAGCCAGCTGAAACAGGATTTTCACCAAAGAAATTAACACCTATTCCTGTCAAAAAAGTCAATACGGGTTGTATAAATTGAGTCAAACTTTCTTTGTCCACATAATTTTCAAAATAATAAACATAAGATCCACCTTTCATCGCTAAATTAATAAACACTAAGGTAGTCAACAAAAGCATGATAACCCAAGGTCTGTTTTTCGCCAAGTCCGTTAAGTCTTCCTTCAAACTTGATTTTTGTGCAGGTGTAGGCACAATTCTCTCTTTGGTAGAGAAAAAAGTAATCAACAACATCGCAGTCCCAATAATAGCCAGCCAAGTCATGAGATTTTCAATACCTACTGCTTTGTCTCCATTTCCTGCATATTCTATAATCGGCAACATAAAAACTTGTACAAAAAATTGAGCAAACATCACCGCTACAAATCGATATGCAGAAAGACTATTGCGTTCTTTCATGTCACCTGTAATGACACCACTCAATGCTGAATAAGGAAGATTGTTGGCAGCATAAAGAAGCAATAATAGCGTGTAAGTAACCACGGCGTAGATTACTTTGCCTTTGTATGAAAAATCGGGCGTACTAAAAGCCAGTATGGCAATCACACCAAGTGGAATGGCTGAATATAAAATCCAAGGTCTGAACTTTCCCCATTTCGATTGTGTTCGATCTGCAAGTGCTCCAATGATAGGATTAAAACCAAAAGCTGCGATCAATCCTACTACCAACATCATCGCCGAAGCATGATTGGATTCCAATCCATAGATATCGGTATAAAAATAAGCCAAATAGGTCACTAAAGTTTGGAAAACCAAGTTGGCGGCTAAGTCACCAAGACTATAACCTACTTTTTCTACTACAGAAAGTTTTTGAGAAGATGTGCTCATATATGGCTTATTTAATGTGGTATGATAATGATTTATAAAAAACTAAGAACCTTGAACATTCGCCCCCTTCGTGCTGACTACTTTGTCATAAGCAGGTTTTGGAAGATAATTTCTATCAAAAAGTAGTGGGTAATTCATGCGACCTTTGATAGGCCAATCATTCAACCAACTGTTGGCATCACTGATACCCCAAAAAGTAACTCTACTTATTTTGTCTTTGTGTTTTAGGAATAAATTAAAAAGCTTTCCATATTCATCTGCCAAGGCGA
>JBGSOH010000479.1:0-4890 GCA_041739205.1 Saprospiraceae bacterium | reverse complement strand
GTCTCAGGATCAAACCTGTCTACACCCTTTCCGTGTACAATCCACAGCTTCCCATCACTATCCTCTGCTATACCACGCGTACTGTTGTGACCTAGTGATTTATCATTTTCAACATCGTGAAGATATCTTTTGAACTTACCTGTTTCTCTGTCAAAGCGATTAAAACCTCTAACAGTAGACACCCAATATCGTCCTTTGCTATCTTCAAAGAATTTATTTGTGAAAGATGATGAGATGGTCGTGGAATCTTCTTCACTGTAGTAATAATTAGTAAACGTAAATCCATCGTACTTAGACAAACCGCCCATGGTACAGAACCACATAAAACCATATTTATCTTGGTTTACACTGAATACATGATTTTGTGCCAATCCGTCTGCACCATTCAAATATTCAAATTCAGTCGTAAATTGTTGACCTGCTACCATAAATGATAAGCAAATCAGCAATAAAGAGATGATATGGTTCTTAAAAATTTTCAATACATTATTTTAGTGGCGCAAAGATATTTATTTTAAAATATCCAAATCGGATTATCATCTATCTCTGCACGGTAAATGAACGTGTAAATATATGATTTTCATCATTAAATGTTAGGAAATACATACCAGAATTCAAATAGCTCACATCAATACTATTCGTATCATAATATCTTGCAATGGTTGTGCCAAATACATTTTTTAAAACCATTTCTTTTGGAAGACTTCCATTTTCATACATAATGTTCACAATATCACTTGTAGGATTCGGATAAATTTTGACATTAGAAAAATCAAAATCACTGACAGAAGAAGTCATACCTTGCACGCAGAATGTATCTGTGATGGCGGCACATCCATTTGGATTTGTGATCGACATTTGATAACATCCTACACTAAGTCCTTCCATGGTGGTCGACGTTGTACTAGATTCAGAACATACGCCACAAGATCCGGTGATAGGCACACAAGCACATGCATAACCTGATACCACTCCAGACATCGATATGATAACTTGTCCAGGTGCCGCAGGACTATGATTGATTATACTATCTATCGTTAATACTATTGGAGCGGCTTGGCCAACAACAAAAGTGGCAATTGATGTACAGTTTTTATCGTTAGTGACTGTTACAGAATAAGTGCCTGCACAAAGATCTGATAAAGTTGTCGAATCGTCATTAGTACTCCATTCAATGTTTGTGGGAATTGTGCCATCGCTTAAACCATCTATAACAATACTACCATTACAATCATCAAAACATACAGCGTTTGTCACAGTGGCTAAAATCTGAAATGGTCCGCAAATAAATGGAAGTATGGTGACCGTAACTGTAGCAGTACAATCATTTCCATCTTCTATGACTACAGAATAATCACCTGGAGCTAAGTTGTCTATTTCGTTTGTAAAAGCACCGTTACTCCATGTATATGAGATCGGTTCAATAGCGCCATCTACTATGACGGTAGCAGATCCGTTTGCACATTCAAAACAACTTTCGTGTGTGGTGGTCGTGGTCACTATTAGATTGCAAGCACACGTAAAACTCACAGGAACATCGTCTTGTGCATTGGGCAAAGCACATCCCGTAGGATCATTGGATGTAAGAATCTTAAAATTGAGTTGACCCACGGCAGGAGACGTAGCATCAACGGTAATATCAAATGTAAAGGCACCACCTATAATCATCGAAACATTACTGATTGCGACTCCTGAAGGATTGCCTTCTACAGTGACTTCCATAGCGCCCATAAAATTACACCCTGTGGTGGCAGAAACGGTTGTCGTTCCACAAGGAAAAGTAGATGGCGTCAATTCTACCGTAATGGCAAAAACAAAATGTGCCAAGAAAAGTAAAATGCCAAGAAGCGAAAACTTGATTTTTGTATTCATTTGAATTTAATTTTATTTGTGTTTTTAGATGTTATTTATTTATGGGCGTATCCCAATATTACACTTAGTTTATAATTCCTTTTGTTTAACCCTAACCCTGAAGGGGGACAAAATGAATTTTAAATTAGTTTGTATGCAATAGAGGTATACACCCTTTTTTATTAACTTTTAAGTAAAGTACATTGCCTGAAGGATCGCTATAGATATCGTAACTTTCCACTTCATCCATATTGAGTTCTGACATAAAATCAAATACCTGTGCTTCGTCCCGATAAATGAGATACCAATCCATAAAAGCTTCCATATATCCTTGCTCAGGCATACCTTTGGCAAAATTAGGGATGATCATGCTTCCTCCAGGCGCCACAAGATCAAACATTCTAGATGTCATTCTTGCGGCCAATTTATCTTCTAGATAGTCAAACAAACCAGTAGAATATACCAGATCAAAAGATTGCTCGGGAAGTTTTTTGGCGAGCACATATCTTATCGATTCATCAAAAATGAAAAGGTTACTGTGAGGGAAACTTGTTCTTGCTACTGCATTACTATTTTCGTCCTGATCAAGTCCTACAAAGTTTTCAATTTTACCATCAAAATTATCTACAAAAGACAATTCTCTAAGATGTCCAGAAGCAATAGAAATAGCAGATATTTTTCTTCCTTTTTGATCAAACATTTTATTAATTTCTCCACCCAAATGTTGGACTCTCCATCTGACACTATCACAACAAGAAGACATGATACAAGCATCGTGAATCATTTTGCCAGCTAGGGAATGTTCTTCTTTTAAATCACCAATTCTATAAATATAGTCGATCAATGTAGCATCACCAGCATATCCTCTAGGTTTGTCAAAACATCTTTTGGTAAAAGGTGATTGCATAAGGTATTGGCTCACAGGATGAGATAGACAATAATCTTTTATCCAATCTTGGAAGGTATCTGTACCATGTGTTTGCAACAATTTTCCCAATCTTACACATAAGTGATGTACACCAGCAATATAATCTTCATGCTCAAAATCTGCCAAACATTTATCTAAAATACGATCTATTAAAGTCTGAGTAATACCTTGAATATTTTCCTGATGAGAAGTGGTAGTTGTTAAAGGTTGAAGAAGCATTGTATTCTAATTTTATTAAAAAATAATTGATTTAAATAACACTGCAAAGTTGCCTACTATTGATGGATGGAGTGTATAAGGAAAATGTAAAAAGTGTAAAAAAATGTAAAAATCAAGTTCAATTTTGAGTCTGCTCCGAAAAGTCTTCGAGTTACAGAGTATTAAAAATTTTTGTTTCTACTTCATTGATTATCAAACGTTTCCATTTATGGTGCAGGGTAGAAAACGTTTGATTATCAAATTTTGTGTGTTTTCGGAGTGAACTCAATTTTAGAATAAATAAAATGGGTGTATCCCAAAATTACACTTAGGTTAAAATTCCTTTTGTTTTACCCCAACCCGCAAGGGTGACAAAATGAATTTTAATTAGTTTCTGTGCAAACAAAGGATACACCAATAAAAATGACCCGCTACATGAGAGACATAGCAGGTCAAAAACCCTAAAGTTAGGTATGTTGATAAAAAACAAAACCAATTTATGATGTCTTAATTGATAGTTAACAACTTACTTTCACCACCATCACTAAACATCACACGTACGCCATAACTAGCGCTGACGTCCTGGATTTGGTATGAAAATTCATTGTTGCTGAGTTTGGCTATTGGTTCGAATCCTGTTTTGGCTGCATTTTGTTTATAGACAACAAATACGGCATCTTTAACATTTCCATAGGTCCATTCTAGATATGATTTACCATCTCTAGTTACTATTTTTAGATTATCTACATCATCTCTCAACCCTCGATCTATGGCTGTGATCTCAAGAGACTTGGAGTAAGACATATTATTCGCATCATCGATAGCGACGATACGATAACTGTACCCTTTACCTCCTGTAAGATCTTTATCAGACCATTGTTTTTCTTTGTCTTTAAATGTCTTCAATTCTTTCCAATCTTCATCTCCGATTCTTTTTTCTAATCGATGACTTACGACATCATCCGAAACACTATTTACCCATGTAAAAGTGACAGACAACTGTGCTTGGTTATACTTGGTAATGACAGGTGCAGCAGGTGGCACAAGGTCGGGTTTTTGTAAGGTCAAAATTTGACTATATTCGCTGTGGTTATACCTATGATCTACAGCTACGACTTTGTAATAAGCAAACTCAGACAAGGTTTTTACATTGACAGAATCATAAAAAACGGTATGTGACAATACATCACCTGTCAACTGTGAAAATTCAGACAAAGTATCATTTGCCCAATAAACTCGGTAACCAATAATGTCTGCTTCAGGACCACGAGCCCAACTAATTCTCACAAATCCAGTTGAATCGATCGCACCAGCTAATCCTGTAGGTGGTGTTGGCGGCAGACTATCAACAATATATCCCAAAGCAACATAACTAACAGCTTCATTTCCGCTTTTGTCTACGGAGATAACTGCGTAATAATTATTCTCTAAGACATTGGCTTGAAAATCTAAAAATGCACGTTCTTCTTTTTTGAGTTTAGCACTAATCTTTTCAAAACCACCAGATGCTAGATAACTTCTACCTACATAAAACCCATCATGGTCTGCTTCATTTGGGAAGGCATCCCAAGTTATTAATACTGCCCCACCCTGATCCTTAGCTTTGATATCAAATGCAGGTGCAGGAGGCGTCAGATCTTTGGGTGTTGCTGTCATTATTTCTGAATAAAGTCCCATCTCTCCGAACGGCGTGTATCCTCTCAAACGATAGTGGTAAACTTTGGCGTTAACGACAGTGGTATCAAAATAAATAAATGCATTTCCTTCATTAATAGAGCTACTGACAAATGGTTTAGCATTCAGCTTGGTCCATTGTTTTTTGTCTACCGAACGCTCAATATCGAAGGCAGAAAAATAAGCGCTGTTATGCGACGTCCAAAGAAGTTTTACTTCCTTATCAAATGCTTCCACCA
>JBGSOH010000286.1:0-4891 GCA_041739205.1 Saprospiraceae bacterium | reverse complement strand
TAAACTTAGCAATTGCTATCAAAAATAGAAAGTGGTGGGATGGACTTTTTGGAAAGTATGATGATATCGTTTTTCCCTATCAATTTCAAACTTGATTTTCTAATGACTTATTTGGGTTAAAAAAAAAGACTACTGCGGATTTTGCCCTTCTGTATCTTTTTTTAGCTTTTTCTCATCCCTTCTTTCTTTAGCCAAAAGTTTGGCATATTCAGATGAACGCATATAACTCAAGTATTGATTTGACTTTTTGCCAAAATGTAGCATCAGTGCCCCTCGAGTACGCTCTTTGATATCTTTTACCTTAGGTTCGTAGTCTTTAAGACTTATTCGAATCCGCTCTGCCAAGATCAGTGCTCGGTTATATTCTGATGTAAGATTTGCATAATTATCTACTGTTTCTATAAACTCTCTATAAATCTGCATATCAGACTGTTCTGATTTTTCTTCAATTGATTTGATAATAATAAGTTTGTTTTTGCACTCCTTCAGAAGCCTTGGGTCCATGTTCTTCATAAATTTGATTTTATTTATTATGTAAATTTCAATAAAGTTTTTGGAAAAAATTTAATCAAAATGATAAAAAATAGTCCATTATTAAAAATTAAAGCTTTATATTTGTATTAGCCAATATTGACAGTTAATAACGACTAAAATGATAAAATATTATTGTATTTTCATTTTCTATAATTATCATTATTAAAGTCAATATTTTAGAAATGTACATCAATATATCATGTATTCACGTACATTTATTAAATATCCAAGTCCATATATTAAATATTCAAATGAAAATACTAAATATCTAACTGAATATTTTAAACATCCAAATGGATATTTTAGGTATTCACATCAATACTTTCTGAATCTGCATAAATATTTTCTATATCCATATGAATATTTTCTGAATCCACATGGATTCAGAAAATATTTACGTCAATTTATAAAGTATCCACATGGATTAAGAGGTTTTGCTTAAAGGTTACAAGATAACATTAAAGCATTACAAAGAAACACGCAAAGGTTTCTTTGCAACACTTAAGTGGTACAATCTACCGCTCAAAGGTTTCTTAGCAACACTTAAAACAAATTAACAAACGCTTAAACAGTTCTTTCCAACATTCAAGCATCCCTAAATAACGTCTTAGTGAATCTTTAGAACACTCAAGTGTTGCAAGCAAACGCTAACAGATTACAAAGTAATGCGTCGATGTTACAAGCTAATCAGACCAACATACACTGACAAAATTAAAGATAGGTAAGCTATTTACAAACAAAACATACAAACGTAGGTTCTTTGTATAAAAACCCTTTTGTTTTACCCTGACCTTAAAGGATTCAAAATGAATTTTAAATTAGATTCTCTGTAAAAATGGAATACACCCCAACTATTGGGTCAATATTTCCTTCTATAAAAGCCAAACTTATTCTAATCTAGGAATTCTTTTCAATAAAAGTGATCAAAAAAATACCGATTAAAAACACACAACCATTCATATTTTACTGTATATTTGACACATTGAAGCACAACTTCTTCATACTTTCGGTATGATATTGCGCCATAAACAAATGAGCAGACAAATATTTGTCCATCGCTGAAATATGGCATGTGCTACAAAATTAATTGCAATAGGAAACTGCGACCTATTGTCGGCGAAGCCATGAGGAAAGATTAAGGTTAAGATTAAGATTAAGGCTAAGGCTAAGGCTAAGGTTGAGGTTGAGGTTGAGGTTGAGGTTGAGGTTGAGGTTAAGGTTAAGGCTAAGATTAAGATTAAGATTAAGATTAAGGCTAAGGTTGAGGTTAAGGTTAAGGTTAAGGTTAAGGTTAAGGTTAAGGCTCAGACTAAGGCTAAGGCTAAGGTTTAGATTAAGAGATAGAGTAAATCCATTTAATATTATACATTTAACCTTAAACCAAATAAGTTTGATGTTGAGAGTGGGAGAAAATTATAAATTAGTTTTTATTACCTCCTACCCTTTTTAACAATACTTCTTGGTCTGAAAAAATGATGTATGAAAAGTCATAGAGATACCGTACTTCCTTACCTTGGTTATTGACATGATAGTGTGTGATGTATGTCCAATTAAACTTCTTTTTGTCGAGTTCTATTTTGGGTATTTTCTTTTGGATTCCATTCTTGCCCATTAGTTCTAGCAGTATTGATCTGTTTCGATGCAAAATCTTGTCGATACGTTCAGTTGCTGTGAGTGTCACTTTGCTTAGTTTTTCATGGTAATCTGATTTGCATCTCACGCTACAGAATATTTTGTCCCTTCGACCACTGACTTCGGTTTTACACATTTTGCATTTTCTTATGTCCATAACAGATTTAGCTAGAAAAATTAGTTAAAAAGATAATGGTAAGATCAGATGCAAATATAAGTTTTCCAATCAAATAAAAGATCTTAACCGTTAAATTCGTTTTTAACGGTTAAGATCCGTTATTTAACATATAATTCTAGCATTCAATGTATTAAGTTTGGTTTTATGTCAATATATTTGTCCAAATATTTTTTTTATCGATGTCAAATAAGTCGAACAAGACCCCTGCAATCCATATATCTAAAGGCATCCATAACGGACAGACTGTGATTTTATGTTCGTTTGATCGAGATTACGCACTACTCCGATCACTCAAAACCATACCTACCCTTCGCTACAGCAAGACCCTAGGATCTTGGTATATTCCATACAATAAAGAAGCTTGGGCAGACTTCATAGCTTTAGACTTAAATTATACTCTAAATGATAGTAATATCATAAACGAAAGTAGTGGGCAAAAATCCAATCATCTAAAATCAAAACTCGATTCTTACGAGATAACTCAAAAAATCCAATCAAACCAAACAGATCAACCTGGGACCGCTTCCTCACCCATCGAGAGCGACATTGCCAGCATAGCAACACATCACGTTGCGCATTCAGTACATCCTTCGTATGGTGATAGTAAGGGCACTGACATACACTCAGCAAAGAGTGGCAGATCTATACAGTACAGTGGTGGAAATTTTTATATCACGATCTATTACAATGATGATGACATAAGATATCTAAAAGGTCTAAAAGGATATTGGCAAAGTAAAATCAAGAAGTGGATCGTAAAGGCAACATCAGACAATGTCTCTGCCTTACAAAATAAATATGAGTTTTGGGATCATCACACATATGACAAAATAAATACGCTCATCTTAAACGTAGAATGCCCATATTGGGTAACGCTTTATCGTACTCCTGAAATGACAGAAATAGTCATAGTGGAAATCGCGGGCCACAAAGCCAACACCAATATCATAAAAAGGACGACGAATAGGTGCTATCAGAAAGACGAAAAAAGATGGACAATACCTAATGATCAGGTCATCATAGATTTACTCATAGCTGACTACATCAAGGACGGAGCCACCGTCATAAATAGATTGCCCCAAGAAGACTTTGATTATCATAAAAAGGAAGAGAGTTATGGACAGTTCAAGAGTAGATATCTTCTTAAGACTGAAACGGAACTGAAACCGATAGTAGAAAGATACTTAGATACACTTATAGCATTCAAAAGAAGCAAAAAGACGATGACTACCTATCTTGGTCCATTTATAAAATTTGCAAAACATATCGGTGTGGACAATATCGACCACATTGTTAGCCGAGATATAGACAAATACATGTCTATGATAGCAAGTCAAAAGGTATCAGACGGCTTATTGCATAATGCCTACAATGCAATCATATTCTACTACAGAGATGTGCTTCGAAAAAACGAAAAAGTGGTAAAAGAAGCTAAGAGACCCAAAAAAGATGATAGTCTGCCTACCATACTTAGTTTGGGGGAGGTAGATAGAATATTAAGAGCCTTACACAATCTCAAACATACGACGATATTGTACACCTTCTATAGTTCGGGCATAAGACTGGGAGAAATACTCAACCTCAGGGTAGAAGATATGTGGTGGGAAAGAAATCAGATTTTTATAAAAAATGGCAAGGGGAGCAAAGATAGAGTTGTACCATTCAGTGGGATACTCAAGGAGCTATTGAAGTTGTATTTTGACACCTATAAACCCATCTATTGGCTATTTGAAGGACAAGACAAAAAGCTGCCTTACTCAGATAGATCCATACAAAAAGTGGTGAAAAATGCTGTAAAAAAAGCGGCCATTAATAAAAAGGCAACAGCACATACCATGCGTCATTGCTTCGCAACGCATCTCATGGATGGCGGTACTGATGTAAGGTATATACAAGAGTTGCTCGGACACTCAGACATCAAGACGACTTTGATTTACACACATGTGACTAATCACAGCTTATCAAAAATCGAAAGTCCACTGGACAAATTGATGAAAAGCAGAAGCGAAAATAATACTAACGGATAGAATAATTAAATTTTGTAAATAAGGATGGATGAAGACAAGATCAAAATTTTATTAGCAATATTGGCAACATCGGTAACAAATAAATTTAGAAATACTCTTTTCTATGGAGCGAGACATTGAGACCTGCCTACCAATGTAAAAAATAATTTGGACAATTGAGAAAGATGATATAGATTTGTACTGGCAAATAGAGATATCAAGATGACTTTAGAAACTTTTTCAACATTGGACACGATTATACTGAAAAAACCGAAGGTCGCTAGATTTTTTGTTCGTCTATTAACAAGTTATCTGTCATTCTATGAGCGACACGACAAACAACAACGAACAATAAAATAGACAAAATGAACAGAATAAAAAATAATAAAAGTTTAACTTTGACAACAAAAATAAGATGGTAACAGGAATAATTTTAATACTAATCCCTTTACTGATTTATGTTATTGGAGCATTATCGGTAAAACGAAAAGACTTGAAACACCCAGACGACTTTTTTGTAGCATACAAAAGAGTTGGAGAA
>JBGSOH010000280.1:0-27438 GCA_041739205.1 Saprospiraceae bacterium | reverse complement strand
TTAGCATAACTGAACAAAGGTAGATATAATCTTGATAATTATGATCGATACTAAGATAATATTCTTTGCATTGATTTATCATTTGATATTAAATCAAAGTTTTTGGATTTGTAATTATTAAGAATCCGGAGTGTATCTTTTCGTAAAGAGATATTAAAACTCAAAATAGAAGCTAAATATTATAAGAACTTCTCATTAGATGCCCATCAATTAACTACACTTCAATAATTAAAAAGTACAAAATGAAGGAATATCACCAATTACAAATAAAGGATATAATTTTCAATAATATATAACTCCACTGACAAAAAAATAAACATAACCCAAATTGGTTATAAAACATATTACTATTTGGTATAATGTTTGCTATACATACATACACATAATAATTTATACAGATATAAAAATGAATGTAATATTAAATAGCTCAAAATCAGTTATTTACGATATAGTAAAAAATACATTAAAATTTTTATTAAAGTTTATTGTGATGTCATTTCAATCTTGTTCATTCTTAAAACACAAAAAAATGAAAAATTATTTTACCATTTTTGCCTTCTTTCTGATGGTGGTCATTTTGCCAAACCAGAAGGCTATCGGTGGAGCTTCACTGTCGTCAGGACATCTGTCTTGGTTGCATCAGTATGATGACTGTTATGTACTCAGTAAGAGAGTCTCATTGCAAAGTCTGATGCCTTGGGAAGGGTTTAACTCAGCCTTTATGATGCCATGTCCTTTGGAAACTAACGTTCAACTTGGTTTTGGAGAGTGCGGACAAGAGGTTGATTTTCAATTTACTTTTCCTGACATTACCGTTAGCAACATTTTGTTTAGTCAAAATAATAATCAAGGCACTATTGATGGTACTGTATTTTGTGATTCCGGACAGACCAAATACAGAAGAACATTCAATCACACAGGTCCTACGGATTTGTCGATTACAAGTGTTAATTTAGGTGTATTCGAATCAGTAAATGATCCTTTAGTGACCATAAATTTTTATGATGCTACAGGATTGGTACTTTACGGTGGTTATACAGCTATCATACCAGATTTAGATAATGCAGTGCATAGTGTAGCTATTCCAGCGGGAATAAAAATACCTAGGCAAACAACTTTTATTACGGAAATAGTTGCAAATGCACCATATTTGAGTGTATTTAAAATAGGAAGAAATAATAGTGGTAATACTACGAGTGATGCTACTATTATCTCAGTTGATTGTGCACCTAGTGATCTTATTGTTGATGGGCCTATAGGTACACCTGCGACAAACTCTATCGTTTTTGGCGTAGTAGGTACACCAGATGATTATTATTATGATAATCTTAATAGCAATTTCGAATCTGGTGATTTTTTTCCTATTGGAAGTCATGTGATGTCTTATATAGTAACAGATGCTAACAATGCAAGTACGGCTTGTGCATTTAATGTAAATGTTCTAGAATTTGATAATATAACTGGAGCGATTGCTTGTAACGATTTAGTAAATGTGTCGCTAGATGGTGATTGTGAAGCTATTGTAACACCAGATATGTTACTAGAAGGAAACGAATATGGTTGTTATGATGACTATACTGTACAAATAACTGCCATAAACGGTACTAATCTAGGTAATAAAGTGACAAAATCTAATATTGGTCAGACTTTAAAAGTTCAGATCATTTCTCCAGCTGGAAATAGTTGTTGGGGAGAGATTTTGGTTGAAGATAAGTTCGGTCCAGAGTTTATTTGTGAAGATATTTATGCGACTTGCTCCACTGATTTACGACCAGGATCATTGCTTTCTCCACGTGTACCAGTGTCAGCAAGAATATTAGATAATAATCTTCCAGATAATGGGGTTAAATCTATTTCTATCCCAGTAGCTGATTTACAAGGAACAACCATTACAGATATTAATGTATTTCTGGATATAACGCACCCAAGAATATCAGATCTTGCTGCCAATATTACATCTCCTGATGGGATCACAGTGCCATTATTTTTCTCAAGTGCTTGTGATGGAGCAAATTTAATGATTACCTTGGATGATGAAGCAGCTGCTTCTCATGATAATTTGCAAGCTACATGCGAACTTACTGATCCTACATTATCAGGTGTATTTAAACCTGCTAATCCTTTATCCATTTTTGATGGCGCATCATTAGAAGGGGAATGGGTAATCAATATTTATGATTTTGAAGCGGGAGAATCAGGAATTGTAAACAATGTTGACATCATTTTTTCACAAACAGGAGGAACGATTCCTTTTCCAACACCAAATCCAGTTACATTTGTACACGTAGCTGACAATACTTATATAGTAAATGGTATAGATGCTTGTAGTGCTGCTACTGTAAGTTATACAGATACAGTCATAGAAGAAGATTGTAATAGTATCTACTCAAAAATAATCAGAAGATGCTGGATAGGTACTGACGCAAAAGGAAATCAAGGTGATCCTTGCTGTCAGACTATTTATGTATATCGTAATGGATTGTCTACGTTACAGTTCCCATTAAACTATGATGGGTTACCAGGTAATAATTTGCCACTTTCATGTTTAGAATATGGTGATAAAATCCCATCAGATAGTATCACAGGAAGACCTTTTGGAGACTTATGTTATAATGTTCAGATCGTAGCCCCAGTGGATGTAAAGATAGATTTATGCGGCAATTCATATAAACTTATCAGAACCCATAAGGTCATAGAGTGGTGTAGTGGTCAAGTCATTATACATAACCAAATCATTAAAGTAATAGATGATCAGGGACCTGAGTTGGAATGTCCTAAAGATGTTACTATATCTGCGGATGACTATGCTTGTAGTGCTACTTATGTAGTGCCAAGACCTATAATTTTAGAAGAATGTTCAGATGAATTAATTTATCACCTTTCTTACAGCCCAGTCAATGATTTTGAAGAACCATTTATTACGGATGGCGTAAACCAATTAACTGGTATTATTACTGGATTGCCATTGGGTGAAAATTGGGTAAAATGGACAGTTACGGATGAATGTGGTAATGTATCAGAGTGTTACTTTGATGTGGATGTATTAGATCTTGTAAGACCAACTGCAGTTTGTGACTTATTTTCTGTAGTTTCAATTACTGGTAATGGTAGAGCAGTGGTGGATGCATCAACTTTTGATGATGGAAGTTTTGATAACTGTGATATTTTGAGATTTGATGCAAGAAAAATGACAGACTTGTGCAATTTTGGAACCACTGTTTTTACTCCAACTGTTGAGTTTTGTTGTGAAGAAGTGAATACATCCATTATGGTTGAGTTCAGAGTAACAGATCTTTCTGGTAATAGTAATACTTGTATGGTGGAAATTAGAGTTCAAGATAAATTACCTCCTTATATCACAAAATGTCCGGCTGATATCACCCTAGATTGCCAAGCCGATTATACTGACCTTGATGTCACAGGTGAACCAGAATATGTAGATAATTGCGAAGTTATCAGTGTCAAACACCAAGATCAAGTGAATATAAATTCATGTGGTGTAGGTACTGTGACACGTACATGGACTGTAGAAGATAAACAAGGTTATAAAAATTCTTGTGTTCAAGTGATCACTTTATATAATGATGACCCATTCTACTACAATGTTAATAATCTTAATGATCCAAAAAATGATATTATTTGGCCAGAGAATTATGAAACTAAAAAATGTTATTCATTATTGACACCTTCTGATTTACCTGTAGGATTTGATAGGCCGACGTTTAATGATGACAATTGTAGTTTGGTAGCTTCTCATTACAAAGACCAAGTATTCAAGTTTGTAGATGGAGCTTGTGAAAAGATATTGCGTACATGGACAGTGATAGATTGGTGTACATATAATGACCTGAATCCTATCTATGGCCAAGGATGGTATGAACATGTACAAATCATAAAGCTTCAGAATGATATTCCACCTCAATTTGTAGGACCTAGTGGTACTACGTTAGATGGCTGTACAGATAGAACATTTGGATCTTACGGAAATTGCGAAGATAGGGTAGATTTTACCATGACTGCGATAGATGATTGTCCAGAAGATAATACAAATTTAGTATGGAAATATGAGTTTGACCTTGATGATAATGGTACCATAGATGCAGTTGTGAATTCTGATAGATTTAACAGAATTGTAAAAAATGGTAGACATAAGATCAAGTGGACAGTAGAAGATAGATGTGGTAATAGAGCATTCTGTACACAATATATTAATGTAGTTGATTTCAAGAAGCCGACACCTTATTGTATCTCATCTATAACTACAGCAGTTATGAATTCTAATGGCAAGATTGCAATATGGGCAGCTGATTACGACCTAGGCAGTTATGACAATTGTACTTTGGTAGATGATCTTTTATTTACTTTTTATGGTGCTACTCCTGTTGATTCATTGTTGAATGTGGAGCATTATTTTACAGGAGATGGTATTCTATCGACTAAATCAGAATATGAAGCAGGTAACGCTCAAATTTGGATTCCACAAAATAACACTTCTGGTATTGTATTTGGTTGTGAAGACATTCCAAATGGTATATCTCAAGAAATATCTGTAGAAATGTGGGTGACAGATCATGACGGAAACCAAGATTATTGTACGGTTACACTAGTATTACAGGATAATGCAAATGTATGTCCAGATTCTAATGGAAACCAAATAGCCATCTCAGGTAGAGCTGCCATAGGTAACACAGTGGGTATGAATGGTTGTGATGTCAAGCTAGTTAGTAGCGTGCCAGAACAATCAAAAACAGCTAAAACTGATGCAACAGGTAATTATAATTTTGCACAATTACCTAAAAACAATACATACACTGTTAGCATGAGTGATAATAGAAACATCCTAAATGGTGTATCTACATTAGACTTAGTGTTGACTCAAAGACATATTTTGGGTGTGGATGTATTTAATAATCCATTAAAAGTTATTGCTGCAGACATTGATAACAATACAAAAGTCACAGCTGCCGATTTAGTGGCATTAAGAAAAGTAATCCTTGGAATAAGTACAGAGTTTCCTAATAATCAAAAATCATGGAGATTTGTAACATCAAACCATGTGTTTACCAATCCAACTGCTCCTTTCCCATACACTGAAAGTTATGTTTACAACCAGTTGAGCGCATTCAAAGTCAATCAGAATTTCATAGGTGTTAAGATTGGTGATATCAATGGATCGGCTACAACAAATATTGATGGTACAACTGTAGAGTCAAGGTCAAATAATGTGTTAGCATTTGAGATAGAACCAGTTACAGCAACATTGGGTCAATATTTTGAAGTTCCAGTTTATGCAAATGAGTTTGAAAATATCTTTGGTTTCCAATATACTTTGACATTTGATGCATCAAAAATGGAACTGACGGATATCATAACAGGTTCTTTAAATATTGGTGAATCTAATTTCGGTACGCATAGACTTTCAGAAGGTATTTTGACTTCAAGTTGGAATGAAGAAATACCAGTATCCGTAAAATCTAATGAACCAATATTTACATTGAAGTTTAAATCAAATGCAAATATTGTCAATCATCAAGTATTAAATATGGTTTCGAATGTGACTCCTGCGATGGCTTTTGATGGCGAACAAAAAGTATTACAAACTAAATTGAATGTAAGAAATGTAGCCCAAGAAGGTGGATATGCTTTGATGCAAAACAAACCAAATCCTTTTACTGATAAAACAAGTATTACATTCAGTTTGCCAGAGAATGGACAGGCCATTTT
The DNA here is from genome assembly GCA_041739205.1 of Saprospiraceae bacterium. Classification (GTDB taxonomy): domain Bacteria; phylum Bacteroidota; class Bacteroidia; order Chitinophagales; family Saprospiraceae; genus OLB9. The sequence continues at coordinate 21,714 of JBGSOH010000280.1, read as the reverse complement.
GAAAGTTTTCGATTTAACAGGAAAAACCATAAAAGTTGTAAGGGGAGATTATTCTAAAGGTGAGAATACCGTAGAATTTGTCAAATCTGAACTTGGTACTTCAGGTGTCTTGATGTACAAAATAGAAAGTGGTAAATTTACTGAGACCAAAAAGATGATTATATTAGAATAAAGTGTGTTTTATATTTGTGTTTAGATTGAAATAGTTTAAGCCATTGCAGATGAAAGTTTGCAATGGCTTTTTTTATGTAGAATCGTGTAGTATTTTATGTTTACCTTTGTCTGTATTCCCAAATCTATTTTTAAGAATATTTTATAAAAAGTAATGTAAATATATGAATCAGAGAATTGTAACATCTGCCAAACAAATCCATCCAAATACCATAAGGCAAATATTCTTTTTAGCTATTTTAGTTGCTTTAGGTTATGTGATCATTGGAGAATTATATTTCATGATAGGAGCATTTTTGGGGGCTATCACTTTGTATGTGATACTGATGGATCCTATGAAATATCTAGTACATATTAGAAAATGGAAGCCATGGATAGCATGTTTGATTCTTATGTTTTTATCTTTGGTAATAATGGTTATACCGTTGATTTGGATGACAGCCACAGCCGTAGATCGCATTATGCCATTGGTACAAGATCCTGCCATAATAAATGATATTTTTACTAAACTACACGACTATTTTGTAAATAATTATGGGATTGATCTTCTTAAAGCCGAAAATGTTGAAAAAATAAGCGGTCAATTCATCCCTTTTGCACAGAAAACACTTGGTGGCACTTTTTCTGCACTTGGTAATGTGTTTTTGATGTATTTGATACTTTATTTTTTATTAGTTCAAACCAAAGAAGTAGAAAGATGGCTGAGAACAAGTATCCCATTAAAAACTGCGAATGTTAAAAAATTAATATCAGAAATTCGGAATTTAGTATACTCCAATGCCTTAGGAATTCCCATTGTAGCCATTATTCAAGGTTTCACTGGTTTGATTGGTTATTGGATATTCGGCGTAGAAGAATTTGTTTTAATGGGTATAATCACTGCTATTGCTTCAGTAGTTCCTATCGTAGGGACTCTTGTTGTTTATTTACCATTAGCGATCTATCAGTTTGCTATTATTAGTCCTTGGCAAGGTATAGGCGTAGCTTTATGGGGATTTATAGTGATAGGGTCTGTAGATAATATTGCAAGATTTATGGTTCAGAAAAAAATGGCTGATGTACATCCGCTCATAACCTTATTAGGTGTCATCATAGGTATAAATTTATTAGGTTTTTTAGGAGTTATTTTTGGTCCATTGATGTTATCTGTTTTTATAGTTTTAGTGAGAATTTACATAGATGAATACGGTAAATCCGAACTAATTACACCAGAATCTGAAATAAATTAAACCATTTTTGTTTCTAGAGATTGTAAACAAAAAGTGATGATGCATAATCAAATATGCACCATCTCTTTGGACATCGATCACAATGATTAGTATCGAAAAACGTTTTTATTTACAAGATTCTTTTAGAAGTTTCAACTCTTCTTTTGAAGCTACTGTGACTGTTGTGCCATCTTCTAGTATCACATCCAAAGGAAAGATTAATTCCGGTCTTTCAGTTGCATCTGGGTTACTTGATTTCCAAGCTTTTATGGCATCATGAAGTAATTTGCGATCTTCTTTTGCATTTAGTGTAATGATAGTACCATCTGGTATTAGTACACTGAAAGGGAAGACTGGGTGGAAACAAATTTTGGGTCTATGGTTGTGGCCATTTGGTCCATTATTGTCAAAAAAATCTTTTCTACAAGCTTGTCTCAATGCTCTCTGTACATTTTCATCAGTGACAGAAATAATTTCACCTTCATCATTGATAATTTCATAAGGGAAGGCTAGAGTTGGTCTAGTTCTAACACGTGGATTGTTTTTTCTCCATTCTTTGACCGCTGCTTTTAATGTTTCATATGAATCAACCGAAACACTTGTGCCATCAGAAAAATTAACTGCGACAGGAAATACAAGCTCATAACAACCAAATCTACCTAATTTTGCAGATTCTTGCGTTCTAAATACGGTTTCTTCAGCATAAGTCTCTGCAGCTGCTTCATCAGCGACATCTGAAGACTCCGAACAAGAACCCAATCCCAATCCTAAAGCAAGGATAAATAACCATCGAAAATTTAAAAGATACATTTTCATAAGAATTAAAATTTAAAGATTAAGAATAAAATGTTTTATAAATGTGAAAGGACGCTTTTTTTTATTTGTACTATTGAAATTCAAAATAAATTTTACAGAATTTATTTTATAATGTTTAAATATATGATAATCAATATTATAAATCCATTATTTTGAATTAATAATTTTCTTATTTAAATGAAATTTTCAATTATCTTTATAAAATTGTGACATAAATATAGTTGGCATAGGAATTAGTTTTAGATTTGTATCATTGACTTTATAAAATTTATTTCATTATGTGGTTGGCCATAAAAGAATTCAAATGTTTGTAGCATATAATAAGCAATTATTGAGACAAAAATTTGCAATCTTCGACGAAAAACTCATTGATGAAATGTGGATCAAGTCACAAATTATGGAAATTGCCAAAGATCAAAAGATTCTAAGAGTAGGCCAATTTGTTAGTTTCATACCAATCGTATTATCAGGGACGGTCAAAGTATATACTTACCACGATGACAAGGAGTTTTTACTGTATTACATACGCGAAAACGAGAGTTGTATCATGTCTTACAACTCATGTATAAATAATGAAGCTAGCCAGATTTATGCGATTACAGAGTCACCTGCCATACTTTTTTTAATGCCATCATCAGAAGTTATCAAATGGGGTAGGGTATATCCTGAATTCAATACATTTTATTTAAAATTCTATCAATTGAGATATTTAGATATGATTGAAACACTAACGCATCTTGTCTTTGAACACCTAGATGATAGAATTATGGTGTACCTAAAACAAAAAGCTCTGATACATAAAAGTAATTCTTTTAAGATCACGCACAAGGAAATCGCATCCGACCTTGCTACAACAAGAGAAGTTGTCACAAGAATCATAAAGAAACTAGAAAATGAAAATAAACTTGAAATGACAGGTGGAATATTAAAAATTTTGTAATTAATGTAATGAGTGTGATAAATGTCACAAGATCCGTAGTTATGACTGACTTATCTTTGTATCATAATTTTATTTATCATTTAACAATTAAATTTTAAGATCATGACAAAGAACATGGGTACAACAGACAAAATCATAAGATTAGCATTGGCAGCAGTAGTTGCAGCACTTTATTTTACAGGAACCATCAGTGGTACACTAGCACTTGTTTTAGGCGTATTTGCCATTATATTTGCACTAACAAGCTTGGTAAGTTTCTGTCCACTATACTCTATAGTTGGCATTAATACTTGTTCTGTTAGGAAATAACTCGTTATAATTCACATCTTTGGATTCAAAAAAGGTATAAATATTAAAGTTATTGCCTTCATTAATATGTAGTATTGGGGTAAATTAACAAAAACATTAGCATTTTATTAAGAATATTTAAAAGTTTTAGTTGCAACTATTCTAAACGGTCTTGTGTTATAATAGCCGTATAAAATTTTTTCAAAACTAATTAAGAAGTATAATATGGCATTTGTATTTACAGACAGTAATTTCCAAGAATCTGCATTGGCAGGTGGCGTTTCTGTTGTTGATTTTTGGGCAGAATGGTGTGGACCATGTAGATTGATAGGACCAATTATTGAAGATCTTGCAAAAGAATATGAAGGCAAGGCAACAATTGGAAAAGTCAATGTAGATGATAATCCTGAAGTATCCCTAAAGTATGGTGTAAGAAGCATTCCTACCATTCTTATCATAAAAGACGGAGAAGTTGTGGACAAGCAGGTAGGAGTTACTACTAAAGCGACTTTGGCAGCAAAAATTGCAGCTCATTTATAAAAAAACATAAAGTTTGATTGTTTGATATTAAATTGTCTTTCACAAGTTTCATTTTAAAATATGTGGTAGAAGAAGAAAATTTGAACATCAATTTGAAATATTACATAAAACTCCTATTTCATTCGTTTGATTTAGGAGTTTTTATTTTACTTTTGTTTTGTAAAACATAATGAATGAGTTTTTTTGATAATTTTGATGTTAGGCAAGTTGAGAATATTGAGTTACTTGCAAAACAGGTAGTGGAGGGATTTATCATTGGTCTTCATAAAAGTCCTTTTCATGGATTTTCAGTTGAATTTGCTGAGCATCGCCTATATAATCCAGGAGAATCAACCAAAGATATAGATTGGAAAGTGTATGCTCGGTCTGATAAAATGTTTTCAAAAAAATTTGAAGAAGAGACCAATCTTAGATGTCAAATAATTATTGACACATCTTCATCTATGTATTTTCCAGAAGATGCCGGAGCTAAATCATTAAATAAACTCCAGTTTTCGGCGCTTGCTGCAGCTTCTATGATGAATCTTCTGAGAAAACAACGAGATGCTTTTGGCTTGAGCATTTTTGATTCTGAAGTCAAGATCCATACTAAATGTAGATCATCTACATCTCACTATCGATTACTTCTTACATATTTGGATGGATTAATTAGGGATCCTGCCAAGCAAAAAACGACTTCAACTGCAAAATCTTTACATCAGCTAGCAGATAGTATCCATAGACGTTCCTTAGTCATGATTTTTAGCGATATGTTTGACAATGATGAAAACAGTGAAGATATGTTTGCTGCACTCCAACATCTCAAATATGCCAAACATGAAGTGATACTATTTCATGTGACTGACAAAAAGCATGAATTAGAATTTGAATATGAAAACAGGCCTTATCTTTTTGTAGATATCGAATCTGGTGAAGAGATAAAATTACAGCACAATCAAGTCAAAGAACTTTATGTTGAAAAAGTGAACGCATATACGGAAGCATTGAAAATGAAGTGTTTACAATATAAAATAGAATTTATCGAAGCAGATATAAATGAAGGTTTTGTCCCAATATTACAGTCATATTTGGTCAAAAGAACGAAAATGAAGTAGTGTAAAATATGTACTTCTTATGTCTGAAAGAGACAAAAACCTTTTCACAAAACAAATCATTAAAAAAATATAAAATTATAAAAGTGTATGTCAATAAATTTGTCAAAAATATCAACTAAGGCACCTTCTGAACTAAATAAAAAGAAAATAGAAGCAAAAACTATTGACCTAGTTATAAAAATTGGAGAGTTACAACACAAATTATATGCAGAAGGCAAACAGAGCTTATTAGTCATCCTGCAAGGGATGGATGCAAGTGGAAAAGACGGCACTGTCAAAACAGTTTTTGCAGATTGTAATCCTTCAGGTATAGATGTTGTAGCTTTCAAAAAGCCATCGGAGGAAGAATTTGCACACGATTTTTTATGGCGTATCCACCAAAAAACACCAAGAAAGGGTAATATTATGATATTTAATAGGTCCCATTATGAAGATATCTTGATTCAAAGAGTCCACAAATGGATCAGTGAAGAAAAGGCAGAAAAAAGAATGAAAGCCATCAATGTATTTGAGGAATTGTTGGAGTTTGATGCGAATACAAAAGTATTAAAATTTTATATGCACATCTCTCCAGAAAAGCAACAAGAAAAGCTTCAAGAAAGGATAGATGACACCACGAAAAATTGGAAACATAAAGCAGCCGATTGGGATGAGAATGACCATTGGAATGAATATATGAAATGTTACGAATACGCTCTAAATGAGAGTGGTATACCTTGGCACATAGCGCCGGCCGATAAAAGATGGTATAGAAATTATTTTATAGCTCAAGTGGTTTTAAAAACTTTAGAAGTTATGAATCCGCAATTACCAATATTAGACAGAACTGATGTCGGTACCAAATAAAGTCAGAATAGATAAGTGGCTGTGGAGTGTGAGACTTTTTAAGTCCAGATCAATGGCTACTGATGCATGTAAAGCAGGTAAAGTCAAGATTAAAGATTCTAATGTAAAACCATCTTACCTAGTGACATCAGGTGAGGAGATTGAAGTTAAAAAAAATGGTTTTAATCTTACATTCAAGGTTTTGCAGATAATTGAGAAGCGTGTTTCTGCCACACTAGCAGCGCCATGTTTTGAAGATTTGACACCACTAGAAGAAATAAATAAGTACAAGGAATGGTTTGTCGGCAAAGCAGGTGCAGAGTTTAGACAAAGAGGAGAAGGGAGACCTACCAAAAAAGAAAGAAGAGAAATAGATGACTTCAAAGATATGTATCTAGATGATGACGAAGATGAAATAATTGGGTAGTTGCGAATGAAGATGTCACAAAAATAAACTAAAAGAATATGAAGCTTTTTACTGCTTCACAAATAAAAAGATGGGATAGGTTTACAATCAAATGTGAACCTATCTCATCTTTGCATTTAAAGGACCGTGCAGCTCTTTCCTTTGTAGATTGGTTTTGTTCAGATCCCACTCACTTTAATCATCCAGTCACCATATTCTGTGGAAATGGTAACAATGGTGGCGACGGTTTAGCAATCGCAATGTTACTAAGATACAAGTTCTTTAAGGTAAATGTCATTGTTAAAAGGGTAGCAAAAGAAGATTCTCCCGATTTCGCACAAAATTTAGAAAGTTTAGTAAGGTTAGAAGATGTTCATATCCAGTTTCTTGAAGGTGAAATGCCAACTATACAGCCCACAATTATTATTGATACACTTCTTGGTGTAGGTTTGAATAAACCTGTAGATAAAGAATTAGGTGATATCATTGAAAAAATAAACACATCTGAAAACTATAAAATTATATCTGTAGACTTACCTTCTGGATTACCTGCAGAAGGAATTGGATCAGGCCATATCATTAAGGCAGATGAAGTTTTTACTTTTCAAGTGCCAAAACTTAGTTTTTTTAATAAGGAAAATGCGCCTTTTATAAAGAAATTTGTAGTTGGAGATATTGGATTACACGAAGAATTTTTAGCTACAGAACCAAGTCCTTTCACATATGTAGATAAGGTTTTTATTCAATCACTATATAAGAAAAGATCTGATTTTCAACATAAAGGTGATTTTGGACATGCCTTAATTGTTGCTGGTCAAAAAGGTAGTTTAGGTGCAGCAGTGCTATCCTGCAAAGCAGCACTAAAAGTAGGTGCAGGACTAGTTACAGCAGCAGTTCCAGACATTGGTTTCAATGTTCTTCAAATATCTTTGCCAGAAGCAATGGTAATCTGTTCAGGAGAGATCAACTTTACAAAAGAACTGATTTTTGGAGAAAATAAATACACAATAGGTTGTGGTCCAGGTTTAGGTCAAGAAGCAAATACTGCAACAGCATTAAGAAATTTATTAACTACCCAACAAAAACCTTTAGTGCTAGATGCAGATGCGCTTAATATCATTTCCAAAGATAAAACTCTATGGGATATCATTCCAAAAAATAGTATTCTGACACCTCATCTGAAAGAATTTTCCAGACTTTTTGGTTTATCAAATAATAGCCAAGAGATGTTTGACAAACAGTTAGAATTTGCAATTCGCTATCAAGTGACCATTGTATTAAAAGGCGCATTCACGAGAGTTTGTACACCCAATGGTGATGTTTATATAAATAGTACTGGGAATAGTGGTATGGCCACTGCAGGATCAGGAGATGTATTGACAGGTATGATCACTGGCCTGTTGGCTCAACAATATTTACCTCATGAAGCGGCTGTTTTTGGTGTTTACTTACATGGATTAGCAGGTGACTTGGCTCTTGGCAACCAAAGTAAAGAGAGTCTAATAGCCACTGATATAATTGATTATATTGGTACAGCTTACAAATCGTTTGACTAAAATTATTATATAAACTATTCGCAATTGTCCTTTTCTATTGATAAAAGAAATGTTATTTTTGTACGAAAATCTAGGTAGTATTTTGGGAGATCATTTTTTCAAATCATAAATACTCCAATAATTCAAATTATTAAAATGCAAAAAATAGTAGTTTTATCTGGAGCTGGTATCAGTGCTGAAAGTGGTATCAGTACTTTCAGAGATGCTGATGGACTTTGGGAAGGACATGATGTGATGGCAGTAGCATCTCCGCAAGGCTGGGAAAATGATCAAACATTGGTTCTAGATTTTTATAACCAACGCAGAAGACAGCTCAAAGAAGTCCAACCTAATGCAGCACACCAAGCTATCGCAAAGTTAGAAGAAAAATTTAACGTAGTGGTAGTAACCCAAAATGTAGATGACCTTCATGAACGTGGTGGAAGTAAAAAGATCATCCACTTACATGGAGAACTAAATAAAGTAAGAAGTACCAGGAATCCAGAGCATGTCACCATTTGGACAGAAGATCTACATCTAGGTGATTTGTGTCCTAATGGGTATCAACTTAGACCCCATATTGTGTGGTTTGGAGAGATGGTACCTATGCTTGAGCCAGCTATAGTTGAGTGTGCGTCAGCAGATATCATTATGATCGTAGGTACATCTATGCAAGTTTATCCTGCAGCTGGTTTGGTCCAGTATGCAAATCCAAGTTGCCAAGTCTACTACATCGACCCAAAACCTAATATTTCGTACGAACTAAAAAGGAGACCTAATCTTCACGTAATCGCAGAACCTGCTACAAAAGGAGTAGTGGGATTAGTGGAGCAGCTATTGATGTAAAACCAACGGTGTGCATGTGGTTGGATATTTTCAAAAGAAATTGAAGGAATCCCAAAACAGAAACAATCGATTTTTATTTTCCCAAACAATAATTCTATACCTTCCTTTTATCTCGTATATTTGCAGCTAAATTTTTAATTTATACTTTAAAATAGTTGATCGCGAGATGACATCCAACGAAATAAGACAGAAATTTCTAGATTTTTTTGCTAGTAAAAACCATAAAATAGTAGGTTCGGCGCCTATCGTAGTTAAAGATGATCCTACCCTGATGTTTACTAATGCCGGTATGAATCAGTTCAAAGACTACTTCCTCGGCAATAGAAAACCGGACAATCCTAGGATAGCAGATACGCAGAAGTGCTTGAGAGTCAGTGGAAAACACAATGATCTCGAAGAAGTAGGTGTAGATACTTACCACCATACCATGTTTGAAATGTTGGGCAACTGGAGTATTGGTGATTATTTTAAGGCCGAAGCCATCGCTTGGAGCTGGGAGTTATTGACGGAAGTATATAAACTGCCTAAGGATAGACTCTATGTATCTGTTTTCGAAGGTGATCCGAAAGAAAATTTACCACCATCTCAGATTGCACTCAAAGAATGGTCCAAATTGGTACCACAAGAGCATATCATCTTTGGTAATAAAAAAGACAATTTCTGGGAAATGGGCGATACAGGTCCATGTGGTCCTTGTAGTGAAATACATGTGGATTTGCGATCTGACGAAGAGCGAGCATTGATCCCCGGGAAGGATTTGGTTAATAATGACCATCCACAAGTCATAGAAATATGGAATAATGTATTCATCCAATACAACAGAAAAGCGGATGGATCCCTAGAGCAATTGCCTTCAATGCACGTAGATACGGGAATGGGATTTGAGCGATTGGTTCGTGCTATTCAGAATAAACAAAGCAATTATGACACCGACGTATTCACAGGTACGATCGCTGAAGTAGAAAAAATTACTGGCAAAACGTACACTTATGGAGATGGAAAACAAGACATTTCTTTCCGAGTATTGGCAGACCATATTCGTGCTATCGCTTTTACAATAGCTGATGGCCAGTTGCCTTCAAATAATGGCGCAGGATATGTGATTCGACGTATTTTGAGACGAGCAGTGAGATATTATTATACATTTTTGGACTATAAACAACCGTTATTGTACCAGTTGATTCCTGTTTTGTCCAAACAATTTGAACATGTATTTCCAGAATTATACCTACAGAAATCTTTTGTAGAAAAAGTAATCAGAGAAGAAGAGAAGTCATTTTTAAAGACACTAGAAGGTGGACTAAGAAGGATAGAAGATCTGAAAGTCACAGATAATCAAGTAGATGGAAATGACGTTTTTGAATTGTACGATACTTATGGATTTCCTGTCGATTTGACTCGTTTGATCGCAGAAGAACGTGGTTGGAAAGTGGATGAAGAAGGATTTAAAGCTGCTTTGACAATTCAGAAAGAAAGGTCTCGAGCTGATGCCAAAAGAGAGACAGGTGATTGGGTGATCGTAGGTCAAGAAGGTCAAACTACCTTTACTGGATATGATGAATTGATCGTGCAAGAAGCCAAAGCTATAAAATACAGAGTACTCAAGCAAAAAGACCAAGAATTGTATCAATTGGTTCTAACCACAACGCCTTTTTATCCAGAAGGTGGTGGACAAATAGGGGATACGGGCTTTTTGATGTTTGATGGCGAATTTGTCAAAGTATTGGACACTAAAAAGGAAAATGATCTTATCATCCATTTTGTAGATCGAATTCCAGATAATATCGATTCACAAATTTATGGAGAAGTTGATGCGACAAAAAGGATGCTCACAGAAAATAATCACTCTGCTACGCACTTGCTTCATGCAGCATTGAGACAAGTTCTCGGTACACACGTACAGCAAAAAGGATCATTGGTCAAAGAAGATTATTTGAGATTTGATATTTCACATTTTCAGAAAATCACAGACCAAGAGATCGCTCAAGTAGAAAAAATAGTTAACGAAAAAATTCGTGAAAACATCCATCTAGAAGAAGCAAGAGCATTACCTATAGAAGATGCCAAAAAATCTGGAGCCATGATGCTTTTTGGTGAGAAATATGGAGATACCGTGCGTATGATCACTTTCGATCCCGCTTACTCACGCGAATTGTGTGGTGGCTGTCATGTGAAAGCAACTGGTCAATTAGGATTTTTTAAGATAACATCCGAAGGTGGTATTGCTGCAGGTGTGCGAAGGATAGAAGCTGTGACTGCTGTAAAAGCTGAAGAATATATTAATAATCAAATGCATGAATTGACAGCCATCAAGTCATTTTTCAAAAACAACATCAATACGGCAAAAAACATCTCTGACTTACAAGATGAGAATAAAAATTTGCAGTGTGAGATAGAAAAATTGAGAGCTATCCAAGCAGCATCCTTAAAAGATAATCTTGTCAGCAGTGCTAAAAATATGGATGGAGTTAAGGTATTGGCTGTAAAGCTCAAAGACATGGACAGTAAATCTGCGAAAACTTTGGCGCATAATATCCAAGCGGAATTGGGTGATTCTGTCATCTTGTTTGGACTAGAAGATCAAGGTAAAGCCACTATCATGCTGACTATATCTGAAGCGCTGACCAAATCGAAGTCATGGCACGCAGGCAATATTGTGAAAGCATTGGCAACTGAGATCAATGGTGGCGGTGGCGGACAGGCATTTTTTGCAACGGCTGGTGGAACAGAAGTAAGTGGGTTGGACAAAGCATTGTCAAGATTGGATGAATATTTGAAATAATTTTAGCGGACACTAAATAAAGATGAAATTCATATAGAAGGGATTCTTTAGTCCTTAACGCTATGGCGTCACACAGTCCTTTTAAGAGCCTGTCACGCTCTGCGTGAGAAGGATTTAGGATGGGTATAGGAAGGATACAGTTTTTTTGTTTGACAAATTTTTATAAATTCTTTAGTCAATCTTATTTTAAATGAAAGGTTTTGTGTGGAATGTGTTTGTTTGTTTTTGTCTCTTATCGGTGATAAGTTGCAAACCGTTTTTGGGTAAATCAGGTCATGATGGACTTTCGCTAACAGATTGTCTAGCCGATAGAAAAAACCAAGAAACATTGAGCAATAAACAAGGTAGAATCATACAAGTAGCAGATCAATATGTAATACTTTCGCAAGATGGGGACAGCAGATTTTTGGCATGTAATCTACCTGAAACGTGCAAAAAGAAAGGTGAAAAGGTAGTATTTACATTGATAGTCAAGGAGATTTATCCTAATGAGCGGCTGATAGCAACACCTGCATATCTGACAGAAATCAGCTCAAAGCCGTAAACCTTAGACATTAAATATCATTAAACTTTAGACTTTAAACCTTAAACAATATACACCTTAAACAACAAAAAAATGGGCGAATTAAAATGGAGTTACAATGAGTTTTTAGCTTTTTTGCTGATCTATATTTCACATGTAGATATGGAATTTGCAGAAGAAGAAAAAGCCATGATAAAAAAGAATGTCGGCTTGGTAACCTTTGATAAAATGGTAGCGGAGTTTGATAGTATGAGCGACTACAAAGCGTATGAAACAATTTTGTCATACAAAGGTGTTTATTTCCCAACTGTTGAGCAAAAAAATGAGTTGATCGATAAGATGAAAGACTTATTTCACGCTGACGCAGATTTTAATATCATGGAAAAAGAACTTTTGCACTTTTTGGATAAGATGATGTAAGGATATTTTTTACCACTTAGGTCACTTAAGGTAGCACTTAGAGCATGAAGGTTATTATCTTTTGTGAAATACATAGTGTACTGAGTGGCTATTTTTTTTTATTTGTTTACGCTTAGTTTCATGAAATCCAAAATTTATGCAGTAGTTGATATTGAGACCACAGGTGGAATGGCTCGTAGAGATCGTATCACCGAGATAGCTATTGCACTTTATGATGGTGAAAAAATAATTGACTCCTTTCAGTCATTGGTCAATCCTGAAAGATCTATTCCTACGGAAATTACGCGTATTACAGGCATCACCAATAGTATGGTTGCCAATGCACCGAAATTTTATGAAGTGGCCAAAAAAGTGGTAGAGCTGACAGAAGGCGCCATTTTTGTAGCCCATAATGTAAGGTTTGACTATAGTTTTATTAGAGAGGAATTTGCAGCACTTGGTTTTACATTTACACGCAAACAGTTGTGTACCGTAGTGCTGAGTCGAAAAGCATTTCCTGGCTTACGGTCTTATAGTTTGGGAAATCTCATCAGACATTTCGATATCAAAGTAGAAAATCGCCATAGAGCTATGGATGATGTATTGGCTACGGTCATTGTCTTGGGTAGAATACTCGCACAAGAAGGTGGCGTACATCAAGTAGATAGAATCATCAATGCTGGCATCAAAGCTTCTCATCTTCCTAAAGATATTTCGATGGAGCGCATTCATAGTTTGCCTGAAAGCGCTGGTGTATATTATTTTTACAATGAATATGGTCATGTCATTTACGTAGGTAAAAGTATCAATATCAGAAAGCGCATCATGCAGCACTTTGGTAATATGGATGACAAGACTGACAAATTTATTAAAAAAGTAGCAGACATTACATACGAAGAAACTGGCAATGAACTCGTAGCTATGTTGCTAGAATCTAGTGAAATTAAAGCATTACAACCAGAAATAAATAAAGCACAACGGACGAAGGATTATCCTTATTTTATCCATCACTTTGTGGATACTAAAGGCTACATACGCTTTGATTGGGACAAGTCTAGTGTGAAGTCTCGGCAAAATAAAACTATACTAAACCATTATGGATCAAAGGGTTCTGCACGTGGACATTTGATGATGATTACAGAACAGTTGGGACTTTGCTCAGGTCTTACGGGACTGTACGAGTCAGTAGGCAGTTGTTTTTATTATCAAACCGGTGCTTGTAGTGGCGCATGTCAACATATAGAAACGCCTGAATCTTACAATGAACGTGCCACAGAAGCCATAGAATATCTACAAAGGAGTTTTACAGATAATTTTTTCTTGATCACAGAAGGCAAATCCAAAGAAGAAAAAGCCATCATCCTAATAGAAGATGGCCATTATCGTGGTTATGGCTACTTAAGTTTGGATGATTTGAACCAAGGTGTAGAAGAGTGGAAAGAAGCCATAAAATACATGTCACCCAATCCTGAGTGTAATCAAATAGTGATGACTTGGATGGATAAACATCCGATGACCAAAGTTGTGAAATTTTAAGGTATTTTGTTACAATAAGTTATCTTTATTTTGCTGTATCTTTCCTTTTTCTAAGCTTTTAAACGCTAAGATACCCATGATTCCTGATATCAAATCAATCAGAATGTGAATGATTACCACAATAAGTAGGGAACCAGAATGGAAAAATATCAATCCAAATAAGATGGAAATAAAAAATATTTTAACCACACTCCATGTCCCTTGATAATAATGACTAACAGCAAAAATAATTCCAGGTATGATGATCGCAATCAAATATGAAAACTCCCAAACTGGCAAATAATAAGAGATATAAGGAATTAGGAATCCTCGGTAAATGATCTCTTCACAAATTCCTGCTGAAAAAGCTAAAAACACATACGGAAGATATTCCTTCCAACTGAGTGGTACAATATGTGACATGTTTTGGAAATCTTCTTGGTTTTTTTTCAATGATCTTAAACTTAAAAAACTATCACCAAGGTACAAAAAGACCAGAACAGCAGTGGACCATATAACCGTTGGATTGATCTCTGGTAAAACAAAACCTAAGACTTCCCAAGGTTTCTTACCTATATTCCATGACGAAAGGACTAAAAGGGCGCCTATTATAAGGACCAAGCCATTTGAGAAATATAAGTGCTTTTTTGGTGGCAATTGATAGGATTTATCATCTGACATACTACCCGATATCAATGACATAACTGGAATGACGATCCCAATCAAAACTAAAAATATGTGATCAAACCAATTAATTTCCAAAATATAAGGTGCCAGATTTGAAATGTGAAATTATGCTATTAAATGTTGTTATTCTCGATTTGTCGTGTATTAAAACCATAATTATAATCTAAAGTTCTAAGTAGATTATAATTATGGTAAATTATAACTATATTGTATATTGTTTATTAGTGCTTTAACTTATTTTGTTAAATATGGTAGTCGTTTTCAATCTCTGACTCTTTTTTACCAATTTCATTGAAATCTATGTAGTTTTGTTTTTCCTTTTCTAGATCCTTAGCGATCACCACATATGTTTCTGAAATTGAATCATGCCACCCTCTTGATTTTTCTCCTAAAAATGAAAGCCCATTAAATGGAATGGCGCGACTGAAAGATCTCTTTATGATTGTTTCTAAATTTGGTTTATTACCATTGTTGTCTACAACAATAGTTCCAGTTATATATTTTCCTATAGTTCTTCCTGTCATTACTTCCATAAAAATATAGTATGGAATGGTAAATAAAAGACCAAATATGTGTTCTTCAAGCTTATTCATCTTGTCAATGTATGTCATTATTGGCTCTGCATCGTATCCAATGACATCAGCCATTAGGAGAAATACGGTGGATAATGCAAATATTGATAACAAAATAACAACTACATCAATTAGATAATTTCCAAAGCGCAGTCCTTTATTTGCAATGATATTTTGTGAAATGATGTAATGATTTTTCATTTACTGTTTTAATTAGATTCAGTGTTAAAATAGAAGAGAATAAACCCCGTGGTTATGGTAGAACCACGGGGTAAAAGTATTTATTTTATTCCTAAGGCTGCTAAAGTAGACAATGTCAAATCTCCATATGGTAGACCTTTAGACTTTTGATAATCAGTGATAGAAAGTTGTGTTGCTTGATCCAATGTACCGTTTTCCATGATTGGATACCCTGCTTTTATAAGAGCTGCTTGTACTCTTTTTATCAATTTTGCTGACCTGTTTTTAGGACAAACTATTGCAACTTCAATTTGACCACCTTCACTTTTTACGACTTTTATTTTTTCTTTTCTAATATCGTATTCCGTGGTTTTCTCATTATTTGGTAGAGTGTAAAGATTCATTGATACAGGTGGAATTTCTTCCAACACTTCAACCATACAATCTGCAGGATTAGGAGATAAACAATCTGCTGACTTTCTTCTCTTTACAAGTTCTTTACGACCTTCCATAATTGTTATTTTTGTAGATTTCACATTTAATCCAGTAGTGTCTGACCCAGTGAAAATGTAATGAATCGTTTCTTCTTCCACTACAATGGGATCAGTAGTACACATAGCTTTGCAAACATTATTTTGCGAATAAGCACTTAGGGAAATAAAAATACTTATTAGTATTAAAAATACGTTTTTCATTCTGTTTTTGTTTTGGTAAAAATACATATAAAAAACAAATATACGATGATTATTAATATTTGCAATATATAGATTAAAAAAAATATACTTATTTCTTTCTGATAATTAAATATTTACGGAAATGAGTCATTTCAAACTTTCATCTATCCAAAAAATACAATTACCTTTGTTGTAAAATTTTAGAGAATCTTATGTCAAAGAATGTCATTGTTTTATCCATTTTTTTGTGTTGCATTATGATCATGCATTCCTGTGGAACGAAAAAAGAAGTTGTGGTAGCTCCACCACCGAATGTAAAAAGAGATCTTTATTCGGATATCGTGATTAACTATAAACTTGATAAATCAGGCATTAGAGATACTTTTAACCATGCAATAGATGATGTTCTCAAAGCAAATTTTGACATTCCTGAATATGATATTAAATTAGCATTATCCAAACAGAAGGATGCTACAGTCGAAATTGAGGGCAAAAATATTTTAGTGGTCTTGCCTTTAGCAATTCAGGTAGAAAAAAATACTTTTCTAGCAAATCTAAAAGCCAAAGGTGTCTTAGAATTAACTTTTGTAACCAACGTGGATGTAGATACCATTTGGAATCTGACTACCAAGACAAGCCTTTCAACACATAAATGGTCAGAGAAGCCCAAACTCTCAATAGCGGGTTTAAATTTACCTATTGAAACCATTTCAAATCTTGTCATTAAAAATATAAAAAAGCAAATAGAGCAGTCAATTGACGCATCTGTTAAGGAGAGTTTTACATTGAAACAAAAGATGAAAGAAACAATGGCTATTTTTGATCAACCAATGCAGATGGATGTTAGTAATAGCGGGTGGTTGGATGTGAAACCTGAACAAATGCAGTTGAATAGAGTGCAAAACAGTCGCTTCTTGTCGGAAGGTAAAATAGCCATGAAAATGTTAAATACTTTTTCAACTTATAAACCACAGGCCAAAACAAGCTCAAGACCACTACCGAAAGTGTATTGGAATGAAGCTATTCCGGATAGCAGTACTTTTCGACTGATTGCCGATATTAAAATGATGGATATCAATGGGTTAATAAAAACGAATCTCGATGGTCGAACTTTTACAGCTGGTGATAAATCTATAACATTGAGCAATATTGTGGCTAATTGTGATTATGAATTTTTTCGTGTAGTAACAGATGTGGCAGGTAGTGTTAACGGGACATTAATCATAAAAGGTAAACCCAAATATGATGCCATTGCAAATGGATTTTATATGGATAATGTCGACATCCAACTTAGGACAAAAAATGTACTTCACAAAGCTGCTGCATGGATAGGCGAAGGGAAAATAAGGAAAGAATTAGAATCGATGCTTAAGTTTTCCATCAAAGACAATATTGCAGGCATTCAGGAGAATATAAATACTCAAATGGCCGATTTTAACAAAAAGCATGATCTTGAAATGAAAGTAAAGATAGGCAGCATAGATGTTGAGTCCTTTGAGCTTAAGCCAGGCCAAATAGAAGCATTGATGAAATCAAAAATTTACTTAGAAATCAATATTAAAGATTTTAGATCATTCAGTAAATTCTAATACATCTGTTAATATTTCTATGGGATTTTTTCAATATTTCAAAAAAAGTATTTATTAAATTGTTAAAATTATCTGATGACGATTTTTAGTGTTTGATATATGAATAATAATCCATTCCCAGTATTACAAACTGATCGGTTGGTTCTCCGACAGGTTACTCAAGGAGATGCTTCTGTAGTTTTAGCCGGTTACAGTGATAAACGGGTAAATGAATTTATGTCTGTGGCCTATCATAGCATGGAAGAAATTCAAACTCAATTGGACTGGTACAGCAGTCTTTTAGCAGAAGAAAGTGGTATTTGGTGGGGCATTTGTTTGAAGGAGGATGGGAAAATGATCGGAAATGGTGGATTTCATAAGTGGGAGCATCTGCACAGAAAGGCTGAGCTAGGATATTGGATATTACCAGAATACCAGGGTAGGGGATTAGCAGCAGAAGCTATCGGCGCTATGATAACTCATGGATTTGAAAACATGGCTTTACACAGAATCGAAGCTGAAGTAGAAACTGAAAATGCTCCTAGTTCAAGAATCTTACGTAAGATGGGCTTTGAATTAGAAGGTATCAAAAAGGAGTGCGAGTATATTAATGGTAGATTTATTGATCTAGAATTTTGGGCGAAATTGAGTTAGAAATTTATGATACATTCATATAGTTTTTATAAATTTATAAATCAAAAAAACGCCTAAAACAATATATTAAAATTTAATTGGATTGCTCAAATATCAAAAAAAATCTAGAAAAACAAAAACCTAATAGGAATAATCTATCAGGTCTTGTTTTTTTACTTTCGCCGCGTGTTACAGTATACTGAAATATTATTCTGTTACTGATTTTAAATGAATTATTTTATTCTTTTTTAAAATGTATCTGAAAGCCTACATTAAATGAAAGTATTCCTGAATCGCTGAAAGAGAATAAGTCCGAACTTTTAGAAAATTCATACTTCGCATAATTGCCACTAAACTCTAATGCAATACTACTATTCAAAAACACAGCATAACCAAATCCTAAAGAATATCCATTTTCTGACTGTGAACTATTATTATCACCTACTCTAATATAATTGTATCCACCTTGTGCAAAAATACTACCATTTTCATTTGTCAAAAAATATCCTCTAACATAAGGCCCCAAACCTAGGATGTCTGCCCCATCACTATTGATGTAATTGGCATTAAGTCCCAATACAAACTTATTTGCTAAAAAGTAGCCTATATTAGGATTAATATTTATCAATGATTCATCATCAACGGATAAATAAGACGCACTACCTCCCAAAAGCACTGTTCCTTTTTCAGTTTGGGAAAATCCATAATTGATTAAAATAAAAAATGAAAGTAATAATGTAATTGTGAAATTCTTCATTTTGTGATTTTTAAAAATTAATTAAGAATAAAATTCAAGAACGCAACAAAACTAGGCAAAATATTTTGTTTACAAAACTTTTTGCAATAAATAAAAATGTACCCATAATTTTGCAATTACCAAAAGTTTGAAAAAAAAGACTGTATTTGATGGAAAAGAAAATGGCCTGATGAAATTAATCTCAGACCATCTAAAAATGATTTTTTATAAGGCTAAAAAGTATAAGCGTATCCTGCGGATATATTGAATCCTTGATTTTTTATATCTAAATTGACTATTGGATTTTTCAACATACTCGTGAATCCCAAATTATATCTACCGTCCATGAATATTTTGCCATGACCAGCTTTAACTTCTCCTCCAATACCAATTACACCTGAAACTTCCCATCTATTATAAACATCATTATCAAGATTGATAGGAATGTGTGGCAAATTAAAATCTAGAATGAAGGTTGCTCTTGGTCTAAGTTCTGCATTTGCAGCATAAGCCACATTTGGTCCTGCAATCGCATAAAATTTAGCTTGTTCACTACCTACACTATACTTAATTAGTAAAGGCATTTCTATATAATTTAGCCTTGTCCTTGCTGATCCACCAAGTGGGAGATCCAATCCCAATACGCTTACATCAAAAGTTTCTCTGATCTGAAAGCCCTTTTGAATGAAATTCAATTCTGGTCTAAATGATATAGCTGATGTCATCGGAATTTCTGCCATTATTCCTGAAGTAAACCCTGTATAAACTTTTTGTTCAGGTGCAAATGTACCTAAGACACCATTGACTCTAGTATCTGCAAAGTTGGCTCCGATTTTTACACCAACTGAAATCTGAGCGTTCAGTTTGTAAGTAAACATAAAAGAAACAAAAACAAGTGCTACGAATTTAATACCTCTCATGATTTAATGTTTTACGTTATGATTTAATAAAGTGTTTTATTTGAAATTCTCTTTGTCAAATATGAAGTTAAGACGTTAAATGAAATCTCAAGATGGTTAAAGAAAATGTAAAGAAATGATGATTTTGGTTAAAAACTGGTTAAGGAAATGATGCATAATTCTTCTTCTTGTGTGTTCATATAATATATATTGCTCTGTTGATAATATATATTGCTCTTTTGAGTTATGAAAAGCTATTTTCTATAAAAACCTAAGTTTTTTTATATATTCAATAGTTGCGAATAGAAATTTATTAAAATTTTGATCTAATATGAATTAAGATGGTACTTTTGACCTAGTTATTTGGAACGTTGACATAAAAATGAATTTAATTCCACATAAATTTAAATTTTTTAGATCTAAATCTGACAAAATGAAGTTTTTAAAAACTATAAGTCCAGGCAAGTTTTTTGTTTTTGCATTTCTTTGTTTATGGTTTCTTCCTAGACTTGTAAAAAAAGGGATGTTTGGCGATGGATTACTTTATGCGTCTATTGCCAGAAATATGGCTGAAGGAAGAGGTACGTTTTGGAGCCCTTTTTTTTCTTCTTCATACTGGCTAGAAAATATTCCTGATACATATTTTGAAAATCCACCACTAATGCTTTGGTTGGAATCTATTTTATTTTACATTTTGGGTGATCATTGGTGGATAGAAAAAATGTTTAGTTTACTCGTCTTAGCACTCAATGTTTTCCTGTTTAGATTTTTGTGGTTGAGTATTTTTAGGAAAGATCAACAAAACAAAAAATACTGGTATCTTTCAATTTTTTGGTGGTACTGCATTCCTGTAGTTGTGTGGGGCAATGTTAATAATATGATGGACAATTTATTATTGTCTTTTTGTTTGGGTGCATTGAGTTTTTTTATTCGAGGGATCCAGAAAATGGAGTTTAGCTATTCAGATTTTATTATAGGTAGTGTTTTTGTTTTTGGAGGAATACTTACCAAAGGTCCCGTAGCTTTATATCCATTGGCACTTCCGTTTATCTATTGGTTAGTATGGAGACGACCTTCATTCAGCCGTACGTTTTACATTAGTTTGTTGATAGCTTTTTTGACTAGTTTATTATTTATCTTACTTTTAATCACCGTACCTGAAGCAAAATATTTTTTCAGTGAATATTGGGATCAGAGATTAAAAGCTGTCATCGTTGGAAGTAGAAATGATATGGCTCTTTCAGGTTGGAATAGATTATATATTTTGCAACAATTATTCATCGAATTAACTCCATCTGTAGTTTTAGCTGTTATTTTATACATTTACATCAAGATAAGAAAAATTGCATTAATGGGAGTAGATATTGATAAAAATGTTTGGCTTTTTATATTAATAGGATTTTCAGCGACTTTGCCCATATTATTGAGTACAAAACAAAGTGGAATCTATTTATTGCCTGGTATTCCTATGTTTTCTATCGCTTTTGCTATATTGACTTTACCTATTGTTAGGTCTTTGTTTGAAACGCCATATTTTAAATCCAAGTCATTGTATTTCAATAGTTTATTTTTGGTTGTGCTAATTTATACTATGGCGATGACTTTTCAGAATTTTGGTAAAGCGCGTAGGGAGGCTGCGTTAATTAAAGACATAGAAATAATCAAAACTTTTATACCTGCTTCATCCAAAATAGGTGTATGTGAAGAATTGATGCAAAACTTTGTCATTCATACATATATGCAGCGTATGGGTAAATATGAATTATGTGAAGCTGCTACACTGCCACTTTATATAGTTTTTGAACTTCAATGTAAAGTCCTTTATTCAGAAAAGATGATGCAACAATATAAAGTTTTAAAAGATAAAGATTTGAGCT
>JBGSOH010000209.1:0-7403 GCA_041739205.1 Saprospiraceae bacterium | reverse complement strand
ATCTCAATCTCAATCTCAATCTCAATCTCAATCTCAATCTCAATCTCAATCTCAATCTCAATCTCAATCTCAATCTTAATCTCAATCTCAATCTTAATCTCAATCTTAACCTTAATCTCAATCTTAACCTTAATCTCAATCTTTACCTCAATAAATGGAACTTGATATGACCTTGCGTATTTATTTCTAATGCAGGAGACGGTATTTTAAAGATATTAAACACCGAACAGATAGTTTTTAAAAAAGGATTTTTGGGGTTTAATTTGGGTAGATCCACATCAAATCCTAGATAAAACTGATGATACCTTGGGTATTTATCATCCAAAGAAAAGGTAAAACCATCTTTTTCCCAAGTATCACTGTATCCACCATACATGTTTTCAGCACTATGACCGACGGCGAGATTGAGCCATTTAGGCCATTTATTTCCTTCGTGCAGAAAAGAGTGTACATTGACAGATGCCCAATAGGTCTGTGCATTATAATCCTTAAGGAATCTCTCGAAAAAATTGGCACCAAATAAATCATTTGCTCGTTCAAATGCAGATGTTGCTGCCTTACCATTGTTTGCACTAAATAGTTCTCTCGAATAGGATTTTGGTATAGAAGAAACTTTGATGGAAATGCGCTGTTCGTCCCAATAATGTTGTTGAAGTGCAAAAATGCTAGTTCCTGTCAGGTTGGCAGCCATATCAGGAATAGAAAAGCCCCATTTTGACGAGAAACCATCCATGACTTCTATTGTAGACTGAAATAATGTGCCACAAACCATACCTGTGAGTAAGCTCTTTTTTTTGCTTAATCCAGTCCATCGTGCTCCTTGGAAACAAAGCACACCTTGGAGGTAGGCAGTATGGATATGACCTAATTTGTCCATATGTCCCCATTCTCCCCAATCATTAAAAAGGTGAAAAGGTTCTTGGTCAAATTTTTTATACCATGTGTTGTAAAGGCCTATGGAAAATGCTGTGTATGTGGTAGCTGTAAAAATTAGTGCAGTATTGTATCGCTTTTTATGCAAAGTGTCAGAAGGTATCAGAAAAGATTGAGTCTTTCCTAACATTTGTATCATTAGTATAAATGAAATGGTAAGTAAACAATACTTGCTTTTCAAATTAAAAGTTTTCACAAAGGTATTCAATCAACCTTAAATCAATGTCATTTTAAGGTTAAAATACGTGTAAGGAAGACAGTGTGGACATTTTTAAACAATCAGTGTGGGCGTATATTAATTTTTTAATTACTTTTGTATCTTAAACAACAGAATAAATCTTATCATGAAATGAGCATGAACCATCTTTGTGGCACACAACCTTGATGATTATTTTTCATGCGAATTCCATGTGACAATTAAAATACGATTAAAATAAACACATGAAAAATATAAACTTATTACGAATCACATTTGGTTTAGTTGTTGCTTTTTTTCAGATGTCTGAAGTAGGCGCTCAGATATTACCTCCTGTTACAATAAACGACAATCAAAACTTTCAATATTCAAATTATCAGTTTACCCCTTTAGTGGTTAATCCTGCACTTGCGGGCTCAGATGGATTGTTTAGGTTGTCATCTGTGATTGGTGATAAATTTAATGATGTTTATAGATTGCCTTCGCGGCAAATTAATTTTTCTACCGAATATACCTTTATAGGTGGATTTAAAGATAATGATAAATTTGGAATTGGGTTGAGTGTTGATTTGATACGGTTTGCTAGGACTAATTCTTTTGTATTTCCTATTCCAAATGGTACTAATTACTCCTTTGGAGCAGCGTATCATTATAGTCTAAATGCTGCTGCTTCAGACTTTTTGTCATTTGGAATGCAATATAATTCGGATTCAAGGTATTTTGTTGAAAGTCGTTATAACTTGGGTGTTTATCCAGAAGATTTTGTTTACAATAGTCCTAATAGAAGCAATTTATCAATCGGCTTATTATATAAATCTAGCATTGGCCATAAAGTAAAATCATTTGGAATTGCCACTTATTGGTTAAATAGCATTTTACCTTATCTTCCTAATACAAAAAAATTAAACCGTTATGGTTTGAATATTCACGGATCGTATGATATTGAAATTTACAAAAATATAAGCATCACGCCAGGATTCTTTTATTCAAATTTTGAGTTTTCAAAGTTATTGAATTTCAATACCAATGTTTCCTATTGGGTAAATAAAGAAAAAATGTCTAAAGTATATCTAGGATTGGGGATCACGGATATCAAGAGGACAATCATCTACGCAGGAGGCGTCTTTAGGGGTGTAAACTTAAGTCTTGCCTATGATATAAACAAAACATCTAATGACCAATTCTCAAACATTCAAAGCGGAATTGAACTGGGAGCATCGTACACAGGATTGGCTAAAAAAGATAAGTAAGTTATAGTTTTCAGATCTTAACAAATCAAGAAAAGCTGTGATTTAAAGTTGGTTAGCTTTAACATTACAATAAAAATGCAAAAATGTGGCGGCTAAGAGACTATTCTGCTAAAAAATACTGTTAAAATGGGTGTTTTTTGTTTGATATTAAAAAATTGCCTTATCTTTCGTGGTCTAAACAAATAAAATATCCGGTAATATGCGGTTTAAAATTTTACATATAGTATTGTTAATCAGTTGTTTGAATGTATATTTGATAGGTCAAGATCTCCATTTTTCTTACTATCAATTTACGCCACTCAATGTAAATCCAGCAAATGCAGGTGCATTTTCAGGATCATATAGGGTCAGTGGTATTTTTTCAGATAAACAAGCTGCCATCACACCCCGTCCTTTTAGAACACTTACAGTATCTGCGGATGCTCCTATCATTAGGGGAATAAGAAAGCAGGACTGGATAGGCGTAGGCGTACAAGCTGATATCATTGGGAGTTCTGGTGGGAGTCTTACTCCTCCTAACGGAAATACAATAAATCCAAGTGCGGTACAAAGCATGACTTTTATAAAAGCAGGTTTAGCCTACCACTTATCGTTAGACAAAAAACAAACGAATATTTTGACACTTGGTATTCAATATTCGAGTGGAAATAGAGGTTATAATATGCTTACTCAAAATGATGCAAGGGTATTTCCTCAAGCTATGGTGATAGATAAAGATATAGAAGAGTTTAACAGTAATCAAGGTCAAGGTGGCGGCTCTGGAACCGATCCGAATGAAAGAATATCTATAGGTCTGAAAGACTGGAGTTCAGGCATTTTGTTTAATGCTAGAAGAAAAAACTCAGATCTAAAATTAGGTATCGCACTAGAAGGTCTTTTTGCTCCAGTGGTTAGTTTTGTCAAGACTGTTGACTCAACAGAGAATAAATATCGAGGTATAAATTTCCACGGTGAGTATGATATGACCATCAACAAAAGGGTAAATATCATCCCTGGATTTTACTATTATAACCTTGGTCCAGCAACTGCGTTTAATGTGAATACTCATGCTACATACCAGTTAGATCCAGAAAAGGACCTAAAGCTGACAGCAGGTCTAGGTACTAGAAATCTTAGAGCTATTATTTTTTACGCTGGGGCGATCATAAAAGATATTAAAGTTGGCTTTGCTTTTGACATGGATATATCCACAGCAGTATTAGGATCTAATAATGTAGGTGGTTTCGAACTCTGTGCTAGTTACATGGGTAAGATATACAAAAAGCCAAAGCCAAAACCTGTGATCTTCTGTCCTAGACTGTAAAATATTTTATTAGATAAATAAAGAACTGAATAATTTCTCAAAAGATGACATTAAGATTTATTATATTTTTGTGTAGTTTGTTTATGCTAAATGTTGTGTCCTATGCACAACCCGTAACGGCAACTAGCTATGAAACCATGATCGAAACTGCTGAAACTGCAGCCGCTAATTACGATTACCAGAATGCTATTGAGTGGTTTGATAAAGCCTATAAAGAAAGTAAAGACCCATACTTGCAGATTGCTATTTCCGATCTTTACATGTTGCTACGTGACTATCCAAAAGCGGAACGTGGTTATGACAGAATCTTAAAAAAAGATAGAACAGAAGAGTTTACAGATATCAAATTGGACTATGCACGTTCATTAAAATTCCAAGGTAAATACAAACTTGCTTTGGATGCATTAAATGAGTTTATATCCATCATAGATAGCGATTCTCTTAGAAATGAAGCTAAGTTAGAATTAAAAGGTATTTTAGGTCTTGAGAAATATCCTGAAAACATCGAAGCAGCTGTCAGTTTTGCCAATGAAAGTATCAACTCTCCTTCTGCTGAGTCAGCACCTGCTATGTATTCTGATGGTACACTTTATTTTTCTAGTTTAAATTCAAAAACAACAACGGTCATTGATGGTCAAGAAGGAGATTATCACGCCAAATTATATAATGCTGCAAGAACACCACAAGGTGACTTTGCAAAAGCAACTGCGTTAGAAGAGTCCATCAATAGGGTAGAGTATCATATAGGCGGCGTTTCTTTTTCTGCGGATGGACAAAGAATGTATTTTACTAGAGCTAAACCACTTAATAACGGATTGTCCACATCAGAAATTTTCTTATCAAATAGAGTGGGAGATAAATGGGGAACTCCATATGCTTTGGACGTTGTGAATAGCGAATTTAGATCACGTCATCCATACGAAGGTGAGCTTTTCGGTAGTAAGGTATTATACTATGTGTCTGACATGCCTGGTGGATTAGGTGGGTATGATATTTATTATTCTCCAATTACAGGTGATAAATATGGTAATCCTATCAATCTTGGACCTGTCATCAATACATCTAAAAACGAAGAATCACCTTTCTATAAAGACGGTACTTTATATTTCAGTTCTGCAGGTCATCCAAGTATGGGTGGAATGGATAATTTCTTTTCATCGTGGAATGGCTCAAAATGGGAAGAACCTACCAATATGGGTTATAATTATAATTCATCTTATGACGATACTTTCTTAAGGTTTAATGCAAGTGGAAATGCAGGTTTTGTTGTTTCGAATAGAATACACAAAGACAAAAAGAATTTTAAAGGCAACGAAACTTGTTGTGACGATATCTATCTGATCCAAATCAGAGATTTAGTGATAGATTTACAAACATTGGTGACCAATGATAAAGGGCCTTTAGAAGGAGCTACTGTAGAATTATTTGAGAAAGGTAAAAAAGTACCAACAGACTCAAAAACCAATTTCACATCAAATAACTTTGGTTTTCTTCTAGATGCTGATAAGTCCTATATTGCTTATGTGACAAGAGAAGGTTATTATCCAGATACTATTACATTCAACACTAATGGGATTTTTGATGATTACACTGTAAAGAAAACGGTAGTCCTAAAACCTAAACCATTCGAATCTGATACAGAAACATATGCTATAAACGAGCCGATCAGACTGAACAATATCTATTATGATCTTGATGATGATAAGATTTTGCCAGCTGCAGAAAAAGATTTGACTTATTTGATAGAATTGATGGATCAATATCCTGATATGGTGATTGAGTTGTCATCACACACAGATAGTAGGGGAGTAGGCGCGTATAACCAAAAGCTTTCTCAAAGAAGAGCAGATTCTGCAAAAAAATGGTTGGTCGCTGAAGGTATCCAAGGTGATCGCATCAAAACCGTGGGTTATGGTGAGAAGCAATTATTGAATAGATGTAAAGACGGCGTCAAGTGTAGCGAAGATGAGCATCAGCTCAATAGACGTACAGAATTTAAGATAGTGGCGGGTCCACAAACCATTCAAGTAAAAAAATCAAGACTAAAGTCTGAGGAACCAGCAAAATAGTATTGATTAATAAATCTAAACCAAAAATGTAAATTGAGAGATAATCAAACGTTTTTTACCCTGACCCTGAAGGGAAACGTTTGATTATCAATTTAATTGCAGTGTAGAATCAAGTAAAAATATTGTAAAGTGTTAGAAGAGTTGATTTTCTAACACTTTATTATTTTTGGGTATGTTGAAATTCACAAAAACAATTGATAATCATTTATATCTATATCAAGATAATTGGACCTGAGTGCGCATACATATCATTAATGTCATCAAAAGCTTTTCACTTAGTTTTAAATATTTTTGAAATCCTATCTGCAATTGAGTTTGAAGCCTTAATAGCTCCATCCATATAACCACTAAATGTTTTTGCGGTTTCTGTTCCAGTAAAGAAAAGTTTGTTACTCATATAACTTTCATCAAATACAGCATGACCATTATTAAAATGTGGCGGCAAAAAAGTATCATTGTTGGGTTGGATGTATGTATCATTCCAAATTTTATCGTTATAACTTATGTATTCCCTAGCTTCATTTCCAAAATAGCGTTTCAATTGGTCAATAATTTTTTCCTTTCGTTCATCAAAAGTATAATGCGAAGCGGAACCATTTAAAAATCCTTTCAGTGCAAATTTTGTGTTTTCATAATTGCTATGATCATATATTTCAGAAGCTAGTCCTGATTGACTATAGATACTTCCTGAAAAACCTTTGTCTTTCCAAAATGCTTTTTTGTACTCCACAGAAAATTTTATGGAACCACTCATCCAAGTTTGTGTTTTCTGCATCACTTGGATGAGAGCTTGTGGTAATTCTGGAAAAAAATTGATTGAATGAATGGCTAATTTGGGTGGTAGGGCAACAATTACGTATTTACAGAAAAAATTATTTTTCAGACTATCTGTAAGTATAAGTTTATTATCCTCTGCTGCAATCTCTATAATTTTGGAATTTAATACCATACTTTCTTTGCCAATATGTCGATATAATGCATCAATAATACTGTAAGTACCGCCCTGAATTCTATAAGCTGAATGACTATTGGCTGGCACATAGAATTGCTGTGGTGGCTCAAAAGACATTGTTTCAAATAAAGCAATGCCTTCTGTATGTTGTTCAAAATAACCAATATTGAGTTCTGACAATAAACCTATAAGGTTAATATGTTCTTTACCAAACCAAGTGGCACCCATTTCCATAGGTGTATCATCATGGCCATAGATGGTTTCTATACGTCCGCCCAAACGGTCTTGTGCTTCTATAATCTTAAAGCTAATTCCTGCTTTCTTAAGTTGATAAGCTGTTGACAGGCCACTTAAACCTGCTCCGATTATGATTACTTCCTCCATATATTTTTTTTAACTAAAACAATACAAAAGCAAAAAGATGCAAAATAACTAAACTATGTAAATATACTTTTTTATTCTAATTCCAATTCCCTAGTGCTCTGTCAAGATAAAAAGTTAAATTATAATGGCCGTTATTTTTTTGAAGATCAAGGCGAAAAACGCAGACGTAGCAGTAGCTACGGCGAGTATTTTTAACGCAGATATTCGGAAAAATAACAACATTTCATTAAGTTCTTTATCTAGTCAGAGCACTAGTCTCAATATTAAAGGTCTGATATATCTGTAAGTGACCCATCCTATCCCTGCTATCACGAGT
>JBGSOH010000188.1:0-3376 GCA_041739205.1 Saprospiraceae bacterium | reverse complement strand
GAAGGATTAGGGAAAATGTTAACGATATGAATTTTGGGTGGGATGTCTGTATGGGTTTTGCAGAAACATCGCTCAACGAGTGATGGATCGAAGATGAAAGGATTGACATTGGACTGAATGCGGGCGATGGCCAAGGATCGTAAGATTTCTGTGGAATCTACTTTGTCGGTTCGATGCCATCTGCAGATGTCAGGTAGCATCGATGTAAAAAAGGTTTTTGATTTCTTTGAGAGGGTGGCTCCATAAATTGCATAAAAATAGAATAGGGCTCTGGCGATATCACCTTTCTTAGATTCTCTTGGTTCTAACATATTAGAGCTGGATTCTGAATATTGGTCGATAAGCTTCTGATCAGGCCGCGTTAATACTTTGTCATCAAGCAACTAGTATTTGGTTTTGTCATCGGGAATGTCGCTGAAAGGTGCATTTTTTCTCATTATGTTGATATTGGATTTGGAAGGCACCAGGTGATGCAGATCACCTAGTGCCGGCATTGCAGCTGCACCGAGCGATCTTGGATAAAGATGTTCTGTTTGGATGCCATACTTGGCAGTCCAAGCTAAAATATTGGTACCTGATGGAACTTGTATTTTATATCCTGAATAGAAACATTCTAGCGAATCATTTTGCATGAAGATTTCATTGTACAATTTGGTTCGAGCTTGGTCGTATGGGAGGACTTTTTTGGGCGTATAGAATTTTTTGAGTTCGGTTATAAGTGAATCTCTATGTAGACCAGGGAAGATGATTTCTTGGGGGTGTAGGGATGATGGTAAGGTTAAGAATGAGATTAAGGTTGAGATTAGAACTTTATGTTTCATTTTTGATATTTGTGATGATTTAACAGATTCGAATTTCAATTAGTCATTGCCTAATGCCGGCAAGGCAGATACTTTTTACATTGCTCAAAAAGTATCCAAAAACGCTAGTTCAAAAAAAGGCGATTGCGAAGCACCGATCATTCTCGAATCAAAATGCTTTTTCTATCGCCTTGATTTTTAGCATTAGATTTTTACTATTCTACAAAGGCGATAGACGCACTTTTGATTCTTCATTCACTATCGCTTGTTTTTTGAACGGAATGCTGTGTATAAAAAAGAGAGCTGTGAATGCTGGGCGTCAACGCAGCAACTCTTCTCATGCAGCTTTCTGCTTGATTATGGATATGAAAAACAACAAATGCCCAGAGAATTATTATTTAATTGGGTTGTAAAATGCAGTCCTGACCGGCGTCAGGACTGCGACGAAAACCCAATACTAAAAAACCATGCTTCTGATATCTGATTATTTTCTTTTATCAACTGATGTACTTTTGTATTCTATCCAATTGCACATTTCTCTAAGTCGACTTCTAACCCTTTCGCCATAAAATTTTTCTATTTGCGGTGCAGTAAGGTTACTGGTGAAGTGTGTGAGTACATGGCGCTCCTGAAAGAGCTCATAACGCATCAGGATGATCTGTCCCAATACATTGATCTGAGTACCATAATGTTTGACTTCATCTTCCGTGCCTATGTCATCAAGACAGTAGGATTGGTTGATCGTGTGTAGGTCCACATGATCGACATAATTACGCCCGTATTTAGTCAGGATCTGGGAGCCCTGGTCCATATATTCTAAAGCCAATTGTGTACAGGACTTCATTTTGAATCTTTCTTTGTAACCCATAAACTGTCTGAGAATTTTCATATGAACGGTCTTACCTACACCAGTTTTGCCCGATAAAAACAAACCTTTTCTCAGGTCGATACTATAATGTTTACATAGATTTATATCTCCAGTGAAGTAAGCATATAGCTGTAATATCACATCTTTATCTTCTTTGAAAAGTTTGAAGTGTAAACCATATATGACTTGGCCATGGATTTCCATGAGTCTTGCAAAATTTTCGTAACTAAAGTCTGATTGAGTAATCAGCTTCTGGATCGATTTGTATTCCTGAAGGACGGAGATTGGAATTTCTTGATTGTGAATTCTGATGGTTTGCATAATTGCTGTTATTTGAAGGTGAAGAAATACGATTGTCAAGGTGGGATGCGTATTTGGGATCCGTTAGTGGGTTGTAGGCTTCCTTTAACTCCTGGGAGTTGATATTACCATTGTGGTCGATTGTAAGAGATTTTTCCAAAATCAAAACTCCTTTGCCATTGAATAATTTAGCTTTTGTGTTAATATCAATTACTTTATTGCTTGCTGAATTATTCCCATCATGAAAATCAAGTTTGGATTGTAAAGTGTTATTTAATGTAACGTGATTACTTAGACCCCATACATCCATCTTAAATCCAAATTCTAATTGTTCTATGGTGGAAAGACAATAATAACTGTGTTCATATCTTGATTTAGATGGGTAGTATCGAATCAAATCTAAGGCATTTAACTCCTTCAAATTACGGTAAAAAGCATCTTTAGATTTGATGCCTGCATGGGACATTATTTCGCCCCTAGATGGACAAAATGGATTTGTAAAGTAATTGATATTCCAAATACGAAACAAGGAAACATAAAGTGCCACATGTCCAAAATGGAGGAAATCTCCAGTATTTACAATGGAAAGGAAACTCTCCAAATGCCGTATATAGTTTACCTGATTAATTTGTTTTGACATCAGTACAGGATTAAGATTATTTGCGTTTAGGTTTAATTTCCTTTTTGTTAGTCGCGATCAGCTCAATGATATCGTTCCAATCATAAAAAAAAGTACCATTTACTTTAGAGTAGGGTAGTACTCGCGCATTCCTTAAGTTTTGCAGAGATGTGGGTGAGAGATTTAGAAGTTCCTGAACTTCTGATGACTTAAGGAATCTTTTGCTGTCAGGGTTCAGAGCAAAATTTGGGTTAGAAAGCAAATGCTTAATCTCCTGGATAAGTTCAATCTTAAACTCTCTGAGATCGTCCGCGGTAATAATGTTTGCTGGCATGGTAAAACTTATTGTTACGGGACAAAGGTCAGGAGTTGCTAAATGTCAAACACCCAATGTACAACCAAGGTGGTTGATTTATTTTAGCATTTTTTAATACATTTTTTAATTTGTAATTTATATATCATTAGTTATTAAGTACTTAGTTAGAAACGTTGTATGAAAAAAAAATCGAATTTTATAGGAAACAGAATATAAACACCCAAGGTGTTGTAAATTTTGAAATTAATGTTTATAAATCAATAAAATACAAATATTTTATTTTGCATAATTGGAAAATTTATTAATCGAAAGTTTAATACTTAGTCAAACTAGCAACACGACTTAATAGAACTTGATTAAAGCAACAAAAACACCTAGTACAAACTAGAACATTAAAATGAAATCAAATGCCGCCAGAAACGAGATAAAGCACTAAAACAACAAAGGATTGGGTCGGCGATGAATGCTTGATG
>JBGSOH010000473.1:0-3856 GCA_041739205.1 Saprospiraceae bacterium | reverse complement strand
GGCAATGGATATGTTCCTTCTTGTTCTATCGGGTTTTGCGTAGCAAGTACAAAAAATGGTTTTGGCAAATTGTGTTTTACACCTGCTACAGTTGCTGATCTCTCTTGCATAGCTTCTAAAAGTGCTGCCTGAGTTTTTGGTGGCGTCCTATTGATCTCATCTGCGAGTAGGATATTTGTGAATAGAGGTCCTTTATTAAATTTAAAGTGTCTATTTTCATCCAATATTTCTGAACCCGTAATATCTGATGGCATCAAATCGGGCGTAAACTGTATCCTTTTAAAATCAAGGTCCAAGACATCTGCAATCGTACTTACCAACAAAGTCTTTGCTAGACCAGGTACACCTACAAGCAAACTATGACCATTACTAAATAATGATATAATCACCGATTTTACGACATCGTCCTGACCTACGATCACTTTCCCTATTTCTGCTCTAAGGTCCTTGAACGATTGTGCCATTGCATCAACCGCTTCCACATCCGAATTAAATGAACTCATATATTCTTTTAAAATTAAAGTGTAAAGTTAGTAATTACAACGGACAAACGGATATTAAGTGTCTTATGTTTAATTTTTTATAAAAATATTAACTATTCAGAAGCTTTATGAACCCATATTGTGCGTATAAAATATCTTCAATAACATGTTATCAGCTTTAATTTTTTTAGTCTCCAATTACTAGATAAAACTTTTAGTTTTAATAACTCACGTCAAACAATATTACAAATCAGCATCAATCATCCTCCCCAAAAGCTGTCTGCTCCGCTTCTGAGATCACAAGTGGAATATCATCTTTGATTTGCTTTTGTTGTGCTACAGATAGCTCTTGCAACGACTTTCCGAATCGTGATAATGCCGTCTCTTCCCACAGTTCGTTGTAGGCTGTTTTGAGTTCATTATACACTTCAATATATGTTTTATATTGTGTCCCTCGATCATTTTTTAGTGAAATGACAGCCTTGGTCGGATCTTCCGAAAGTGAAATGTCTTGATTTGGATTGAGTATAAAATTTTTGACATTCGATTTTAAATCTTTTATGTCCATCTGTACCTTTCTGACTAGCAACTCATTGTTTGCATTTATAAGTACAGAATAGACATTTCGTTGCTTTACATCTGTAGGTTCTGGTTGATCTGGCGTCCAAGGTGGAAGCTTCACTAAAATCCCTTTATCCTCCGAAATGGTGGTAGTGACTAAAAAGAATATGAGCAATAAAAACGCAATATCTGCCATTGAACCGGCATTGATTTCATTATTTGGACGATGTCTTGTTGCCATGTTGATATTATTTTTGTAGATGTATCCCAAAATTGCACTTAGTTTAAAATTCCTTTTGTTTTACCCTGACCCTAAAGGAGACAAAATGAACTTTAAATTAATTTCCGCGAAAAAATGGAATTCACCCAGTTTTGTGTGATAAATCAATTTGCAACACAAAGGCAGGACATAAGAAGCTTCGATAAAATTCTGTATTGTGCTATATCTATACAGATGCAGTTTTGTGTTTTTTGGTGGATGAGCAATAGAATAAATGCATTCAAATGAAGGCTAGTTCAATACCATCAGACATATAAAAAATTGGGTGTAGCCCAAAAATACACAAAGTTTAAAATTCCTTTTGTTTTACCCTGACCCTAAAGGTGACAAAATGAATTTTCTACCCATCTCTTTATTCATCACTTCCCTTCATCTTTTCGGCATTTTCAGCTCTTTGGAGCGACTGCACGATTTCTTCGAGATCTCCTTCTACAACTCTATCTAAACTGTAAAGCGTAAGATTGATACGATGATCTGTAAGTCTATTTTGTGGATAGTTGTATGTTCTGATTTTATCAGACCTATCACCTGACCCTACGAGTGATTTTCTTTTGTCTTTTTGCTCTAAATATGATTTTTCTCTAGCTGCTTCTTTAATTTTTACATACAATCTTTGAAGGGCGATCTCCCTGTTCTTGTGTTGGGATCTAGAGTCTGTACTCTCAGCAACTATTCCTGTAGGTAAGTGTGTAAAACGTACACCTGACTCAGTCTTGTTTACGTGCTGTCCACCTGCTCCTTGCGCTCTGAAGGTGTCCGTACGTAGTTCGTCTTTTCGGATATCTATTTCTTCTTCTTCAAATTTTGGCATTACCACAACCGTAGCTGCTGATGTGTGCACACGACCTTGAGCTTCCGTTTTAGGGACACGCTGTACCCGATGTGCGCCTGATTCAAACTTCAGTTTTCCATAAACATCTGCACCATAAACTTCTAGGACAATTTTGTTATATCCACCTACAGAACCAGGATTTTCATCGAGTACTTCTGTTTTCCACCCTTGGGTTTCGAAGTATTTATTGTACATTCTATATAAATCTCCTGCAAAAATACTCGCCTCGTCACCTCCTGTACCTGATCTAATTTCAAAAATAACATCTTTGCTATCTTCAGGATCTTTTGGTATGAGTAGGTATTTTATTTTTTCATCGAGTTCTGTTAGTGTAGGTTGTAAGGTTTCTAACTCCAATTGTGCCATTTCCTTCATCTCAGGATCTGTGTCTTTGAGCATTTCACGTGCACTTTCGATATTGGCAGCTGTTAGTTTATACTCTTTGAATGTATCGACAATTTCTGATAAGTCTTTATACTCTTTATTGATTTTGGCAAACTGTTTCATATCAGATAGCACATCTGGATCTGAAAGTTTTTCTTCCAAATAATAATATCGGTCCTGTATGTCTTCGAGTTTGTCTAACATCGTATTATGAAAATTTGGCGCAAAAGTAATGATTTTTTACTTCTTGTTATTCATTACTACTCAACCAAAAATTATTGACACCTTCTCCTTGTACTAGTACTACGGTCTCAAGATTGAGCAATTCTAACAATGCAATGAATGTAACGATGGCATGAATTCTGTTTTCGAGTGCAAAAAAGATATGATCAAACTTCACTTTTTGACCTTTGGGAATTCTAGATAAGATAAAACTTTGCTGATCCTCTATCGTATATCCAAACTTGACAATCTGATGTTTAGGTTTATTGAGATCGTCTTCATACCTTTTGATGACTTGTTGGAAAGCTTGTAATAATTTGAACAAACTCAGCGACTCAAGTTCTACATCGATGAGTGCTTTCTCTGCTATTTGTTTTAGTTCAGCTGCAGCATTTCCTCGTTCGAATCTGAAATGTCTATTCTCTTCCAAAGCACCCATTTCATCAAGGATAGACTTGTACTTCTTGTATTCAAGGAGTTTTTGAGTGAGTTCTACACGTGGGTCTATTTCATTTCCTTCTTCATCGATTTCCTTACGTGGTATAAGCATTTTGGCTTTGATGCGCATTAGTGTGGCAGCAACAAGGATAAATTCGCTAGCCACATCAATATTTAACTTTTCAAGATGTTTTATATAATCAAGAAAGTCATTTGTGATTTTGGCAATAGGAATATCATTGATATCAAGCTCATCTCGCTCAATAAAAAAAAGCAGCAGGTCAAAGGGACCTTCGAATTGTTGGATTTTAATAGTATAAGACTCCATGGTGCAAAGGTATAGAATTTGTGTAGAATGTTGGGAATTTTGTTTAGACTGGGTGTATTAAAGCCACAGCAAGCGTCTTCGCAGGATCCGTTTTAAATTATTTATTCAGATTTACATTCAATAACAGTTATGGGCTCATTATTTCGTCCTATTATAAATAAGGTTTCCGTTCCTTTACGAAGTGGCACTACTTTTCTGATTTGGCCTTTAATTTTGTCGCCATCGTGTGGTGTAAAATCAAAATCTCCATTTCCTTTATTTATTAAAATACCGCCAAAATCTCCATCTTGACGACCAAGCTGAACATTATTTTCATAAAAATTTCCGCC
>JBGSOH010000471.1:0-2678 GCA_041739205.1 Saprospiraceae bacterium | reverse complement strand
ACGACTGCTAAAAATGTAGTGGGAGTGGTCAATGCAAAATATGATTTAGAGAAACAAAGCTTAACTGTCGAAACACAAAATATCTTCCAAAAATCTGATCTGGTCAATGCATTACTAGCTGTAGGTCATGATGCTGATGGAAAAAAAGCATCAGATGATATTTATGACAAT
Organism: Saprospiraceae bacterium; assembly: GCA_041739205.1. Taxonomy (GTDB): domain Bacteria; phylum Bacteroidota; class Bacteroidia; order Chitinophagales; family Saprospiraceae; genus OLB9. The sequence goes on along the minus strand of JBGSOH010000471.1, from coordinate 2,507 downwards.
CTTCATAGTTGTTGCAAATACCGTGATGAAGTGCATACGGAAGATGATGGACATGAACATTCAGAAAGCGATGGACACGATCACGACGATCATGAAGGTCACGATCATTCAGAACATGATGGTCATGACCATGGTAAAGCTGACGAAACTCTAAAAGGCGTTGTCTTTGAAAAATTAGAATCTGGTGCTATGCAACCTATTATTGGAGCAAATATCGTTTGGCTTGGTGAGACAGGTGGCACTATTTCTGATATGAAAGGAAATTTTGATATTCCTTTTTCCAAAAAATCAAAGAGTCTTATTGTATCTTACGTAGGTTACAGTCCTGATACACTTGTGGTAGAAAAACCAGGATTTGTAAATATTGTTATTTCTGCACCTAATCTTCTAGATGCGGTGACCATTACGTCTAAAAAGCGAACTACAGAGATTTCCTATATCGAAACGGTAAAAGTTCATAATATTTCTTCCAAAGAATTGCTAAAAGCAGCGTGTTGTAATCTAGCAGAAAGTTTTGACACAACGCCTGCTGTTGATGCTTCTATGACGGACGCCATCACTGGCACACGTAAAATCGAAATGTTGGGTCTAGCAGGACCATATGTTCAGATCACTAGGGAGAATATTCCAGATGTACGTGGATTGGCAGCATTGCAAGGACTATCTTTTACACCAGGAGCGTGGGTAGAAGGTATGCAATTAAATATGGGAGCAGGTTCGGTGGTCAATGGTTTTGAGAGCATCACGGGACAAATAAATGTGGAACTCAGAAAACCATGCCATTCTGAGAAATTTCACTTAAATGCTTATGCTAGTCAAGCGGCAAGATTGGAGTTGAATCATTTTGCTAAGCAGGAAATAAATGAAAATTGGAGTACTGCCACCTTGCTACATGTATCGTCTAGAAATCAAAGACGTGACCACAATGATGATGGGTTTTTGGACATGCCATTAGGCAAACAATTTGGATTTATTAATAGATGGAAGTGGACCAATGGAGAAGGTCAAGAAGGTCAGATAGGTGCAAAAATATCTTTTATGGACAATGTCAGTGGACAGACTACTTTTCGTCTTAATGAGTCGGACAGAACAAAGGTATGGGGCGCAGATATGAATACAACTAGGGCTGAAATATGGGCAAAACGTGGTTTTGTTAATCTCAAGACGCCATATAAAACACTAGGTTTTCAAGCTTCTGCTGTGTACCACATCCAAGATGCGATGTTCGGTACAAGAGTATATGATGCTACCCAGAAGTCAGGATATTTTAATATGATCTATCAAAGTATCATAGACAATACGGACCATCAAGTGAGAATGGGTACTAGTTTTCAATGGGATGAATTTCATGAGACGGTGGGCACTACCAAGTATCATAGAAACGAATGGGTGCCAGGTGTCTTTGGTGAATATACTTACAAAGGTTCTGAAAAGTTCAGTGTCTTAGTAGGTGGCAGGGCTGATTATCACAATAATTTTGGTTTGTTTTTCACACCTAGACTTAATGTAAGGTATGCACCAAACCAGAAAACAGTGTTTAGACTTGCAGGTGGTAGAGGACAACGTACGCAGTCGATCTTTGCAGAGAATATCGGATTATTTGCTTCTAATAGAGAGATCATCGTAGAAGTACAAAACCCGAACAATCCTTACGGACTTGATGCAGAAGTTGCTTGGAACTTTGGACTTAGTCTTACAAGGGAAATAGCATTAGGATCAAGAAATCTTTTGATCTCTGTGGACGTAAACCGTATTGATTTTGAAAATCAGATTGTCATGGATCTTGACAGAAGTCCACAGCAGGTAGTTTTTTACAATCTAAAGGGTGAGTCATATTCAAATAGTGCCCAAATACAATTTGAAATAGATGCCGCAAAATGGTTAGATATCAGATTAGCATATAGGTATAATGATGTAAAAACCACCTATGGAGAGCAATTGCTTCAGAAACCACTCGTATCGCCACAGCGTGCTTTTGCCAATACCGCTTTCAAGTTTGGACGTGGATGGACGTTTGATTATACGATCAATTGGTTGAATTCTGTAAGAATACCATCTACTGCAAGTAATCCATCAGTTTACCAATGGGAAAAGCAATCTCCGTCTTATTTCCTGAGCAACACCCAGATCAACAAAGCTTGGGCAAATGGATTTGAAGTATATATAGGTGGTGAAAACATCTTTGATTACAAATTGCACGACCCGATCATCGCTGCCGACCAACCCTTTGGACCATATTTTGATAGTTCATTAGCTTGGGGACCTATCATGGGTGCCAATGTATATGTGGGGATGAGATATAGTTTGTAAGACAAGTTTTATCAAGTTTATAAAATAAAAGGCATCAATATTTAGCTAAGTATTGGTGTCTTTTTGTTTTTGGGATACTTTGTGAATGAATTGATGGATTCAATAATATCATTTGTAGTACACAAATGGAATTAAAAACATCACAATTAATTATATATCAATACTTTGCACAAAGTGACACGCAATAATATGACATT
>JBGSOH010000470.1:0-4365 GCA_041739205.1 Saprospiraceae bacterium | reverse complement strand
GTTTACTATAAAACTGAAAGAAGAAGATTTTCAGAAGGCAAATATATTGTTAGAAAAAAACATCTCTGATAACTTTGATCTTCACAATGATTTTACCCATTTTAATGATTTTACTAATGAAGAATTATTGGAGATAATTAATAAATCAGATGAATGGTCCATTGAAAGTGTAGTAGCTTCCAAATGTATCTTGGAAAGTAGAGGTGTTCAAATTACAGACGACGAAATTTTGGCATTAAAAGAAGAAAGAAATGAGGGAATTAGACAAGGTAAGCAAGCATCTAGTATTGTTCAGATAGGCTATTTCTTGGCAATTTTTTTGGGCTTATATCTTGGAACAATTTTTATTGTCGCAGGTATTGCTATGGGTTATTATTATTCCTTTGGAAAAAGTACAGACATGTTTGGACAAAAGTACTTTGTGTACGATGAACGAAGTCGAAGAAACGGCAACTTTATTTTTTACGGAGGAATTATTGGACTTGTTATTCAAATCTATCTGTTATTTACACTCATATAATAAGTTACATCCTTGTGTAAATCAATAATTAGCTTAGTATGGTTCTAAAATAATAAAAATATCTTGGTGAGAAAGGGCAATATACTTAATCCGATTTTCTTTAAGCTTCAAATTTAATAGCTAAAAGTAATAACTTAAGCCTTAATTTACATAAATACCACTTAAGTTTACAATTGATGTCAAATAATATAATTTATTGATTTACAATGATAAAGTAGACAGAATACGCTGTTAATTTGGCGGAAAGTGTATTATTGCAAAATATTTTAAAATAAATTGGTATATTTTACACGAACATAATTTTAAAATATTTACATTTGCGTTATATATGAATAATAAACGTAATTCATATTTTATTTGTTAGTAGTTATATATACATTAAAGATATAAAAATAGGAATGACATAGTTCACCTTATTTTTTAAATAGTTTTCTCAAATTTTTAGGTTCACTTACAGTAGTGAAAATAAAATTTATCCAAGGGCAGCGGGGCGTCGGAACCTCCTGCCCTTTTTTTATGTGTATCTCTGTGTCTACTCCGAAAATACAAATTGGTTGATAATCAACCGTTTTTTACCCTACCGCTAAAGGCAAACGTTTGATTATCAAAGTTAGAAAACATAATTTTTAGTTTATTTGAGTAAAGGACTTTTCGGAGTGAACTCATCTTTATATATTTAAACTTTTTTGGCCTACATTCCTTTATTACAGTACATAACAGTTTAATAGCAATGGATTTATTGGATAATATCGTAGAATTTCGTTCGTCACCCGATTTGAGAGCGAAATTGTTTTCTTTGAGCACACTCAAAACACTCAAGAAAGCAGAAGTATTGATGAGTGAAGATTCTTATATTAGATCCATTCCTATTGTCATCAGCGGAAGTCTACAAGTGATCAGAACGGATGATGCAGACAAAGAGATCATGTTGTACTACATCAAAGCGGGCGAAAGTTGTATCATGTCATTTTTAGGTGGTCTACACAACGAACGAAGCAAGATAAAAGCGGTAGCTGAAGAAAACACAGAAATCCTTTTTCTTCCCATAGAAAAAGTAAGAATTCTTATCAAAGAATATCCACAATGGTTGGACTACATCTTTAGATTATACCACAAACGATTTGAAGAATTATTAGAAGTGGTCAATGAAGTTGCTTTCAAAAAAGTAGACGAAAGACTAATGAGTTTGCTGCACAAAAAAGTGGAACTAACAGGCAGCAAGACTTTGGAAGTTACCCACGAACAGCTTGCAAATGAATTGGCTACTGCACGTGTGGTTATTTCTAGATTACTAAAGCAACTAGAAGATTCAGGCGTAGTGAAACTTGGCAGAAATAAGATCACATTATTGTAAGTTTTTGATTGTGTAACTATTGTTGCTTAAGCTCTTGTTGTATCTCGTTAACTTTGCACTCGCATTGATAACCATAAGAAATCATTTTCTTTCAATGAATTCAAAAGTTTTTACTTTAGCTATAAATAATGTATTACTTTTGACATTGCAGTTTTGATTTCAATCTTTTAAAACAATTAGTTCTTAAAACACATGAAATATATTCCTTCCTTAGATTGGATAAAAAATTATAATAGAAACTGGTTTGGTGGAGACATTTCTGCGGGTCTTACTGTAGGTGTCATGCTCATCCCGCAAGGAATGGCTTATTCTATGCTTGCAGGATTACCACCTATTTATGGCTTATATGCAGTGACTATTCCGCTTATTATTTATGCATTATTAGGTACTTCTCGGCAACTTGCTGTTGGTCCTGTGGCTATGGTTAGTTTGTTGATAGCGAGTGGTGTAGGAGGTTTAGCAGCTTCAGGATCAGATGATTATATCATGTTGGCTATCTTGCTTGCACTTCTTGTGGGTTTGATACAGTTTGTGATGGGGATTTTTAAATTAGGCTTTTTGGTCAATTTCCTTTCCCATCCCGTTATTGCAGGATTTACTTCCGCAGCAGCCATAATCATTGGTTTTAGTCAAATGAAACACTTACTCGGTGTAAAGACAGATGGCGAAAAAATACTAGGTATCATCGCCCAATTATGGCAACAATTGTCTGCTATTCACATGATGACTTTTGTCATTGGTGTTTCAGCTATTTTGATTTTGATCATTGTCAAAAAGATCCATAAAAAAATACCTGCACCTTTAGTCGTCGTCGTACTTGGTATATTAAGTGTTTATCTAGGTGGATTACACGAGCAAGGGATCAAAATTGTAGGTACCATTCCACAAGGTTTGCCATCATTCAGTATGCCTAATTTTGATTTCAGTACCATGCAAAAACTTCTTCCTACAGCATTTACTATAGCTTTTGTAGGATTTATGGAGTCTATTGCTGTTGCCAAAGCCATTCACGCACGTCATAAAGATTATAAACTTGATGCCAATCAAGAACTCATCAGCCTTGGACTTGCGAATATTGTAGGATCGTTTTTTAAATCATTCCCTGTAACAGGAGGATTTTCAAGAACAGCAGTCAATGACCAAGCAGGTGCCAAAACAGGACTTGCATCTATCATAAGTGCCTTGTTGATCATCTTGACCTTACTATTTTTGACAACTTACTTTTATTACCTACCGAATGCTGTATTAGCTGCCATTATTTTGGTTGCGGTGTATGGATTGATAGATTTTAAAGAAGCAAAACATCTTTGGCATACAGACAAAACAGATTTTTATTTATTCATAGCTGCGGCTATTGGTACCTTGATTTTGGGTATCGAAGAAGGAATCTTATTGGGCGTGTTGTTATCTATGATTATATTGATATATAGGGTTTCTTATCCACATGTAGCTGAGTTGGGCAGGATAGGGAATGGCACGACATTTAGGAATACAGCAAGATTTGCAGAAGCCAAGATTGATGATCATATTGTTATTATGCGATTTGACGCACAATTGTATTTTGCCAATGTCAATTTTTTTAGAGATAAAGTGACTGACCTTGTCAAAAAACGAAAACAAGCGACGCATTTTATACTTGATGCAAGTGCTATCAGTACCGTAGATTCTAGTGCATTGCATATGTTGCATGACTTGATCGGAGATTTAAGATTGTCAGGTGTACATTTTATGATTGCTAACATGATAGGACCAGTGAGGGATACCCTGACCAAAGGTGGTATTATATCTATGATCGGCAAAGAGCATTGTTTTGTTTCTGTGCTCTCAGCGTATGAATTAGCTTCTAATGAAATAAAGAATGAAGCAGTAGATTTTGCCACCCAAACGTTAATAAAACATTAAAAATATCAGAAAAAAGGGGAATGTAACATTTGTAACCTAATGCCGAATCATTACCCCTTACTTTTGTATCATCATTAATAAATAAACAAAAAATTTTAAATATGAACATAGAACAAATATACACAGGATGTCTTGCACAAGGAGCATATTACATCACATCAAACGGTGAGGCAGTTATCATCGATCCATTGAGAGAAATAAATCCTTACTTAGAGAGAGCTGAAAAAGATGGTGTAAAAATCAAATACATTTTCGAAACACACTTTCATGCTGATTTCGTTTCTGGTCACGTAGATCTTGCTAAAGCAACCGGCGCAAGTATCGTCTATGGACCTACCGCAGCACCTGAGTTCGATGCCATCATTGCTACTGATAACCAAGAGTTTATAGTAGGTGACATCACGTTCAAAGTATTGCATACACCAGGTCATACGATGGAAAGTACTTGTTACTTATTAAAAGATGCTTCTGGAAAAGATGTAGCATTATTCAGTGGTGATACTTTATTCCTAGGAGATGTAGGTCGTCCAGATTTAGCGCAGAAAGCAGCACATATGACACAAGAAGAATTAGCAGGATTGCTTTATGA
>JBGSOH010000203.1:0-3478 GCA_041739205.1 Saprospiraceae bacterium | reverse complement strand
TTTTTTTTGTTACCTTTACTTCACCAACAAAATCTAGAATACCGTTTTATGATCAAATACATATCTATACTTTCCATGCTGTTTTGGGCAAATGCTTGTTACACCCAAAAAGATACTACCATTCAGACACCTGAAAAGATCAATTATACGACCGAACTCGTTGCTTCTGAGATAGATATACCATGGGGAATGGATTTTTTACCAGATGGTAGTTTATTGGTTACAGAAATAAAAGGGAAGTTATTTCATATAAAAAATGGAATAAAAACAGAAATAGCCAATGTACCTGAAGTGTACGCACGTGGACAAGGCGGCCTACTCGATATCATGGTACACCCAAAATATAAGAGTAACGGTTGGATCTACATAACTTATTCATCGCCAGAAGGAGAAGAAAAAGGTGGAAATACTGCATTAATGCGCGCCAAACTAAAAGACGGCAGCCTTGTAGAAAAACAAGTTCTCTACAAAGGAAGTCCTAATACAAACAAACCTTATCATTTTGGATCAAGAATAGCTTTTGACAATGATGGTTATGTGTATTTCAGTTTAGGAGACCGAGGCGAACACGACATAAATCCACAAGACATTATGCTCGATGGTGGTAAAGTATATCGTCTCAAAGATGATGGAAGCATCCCTACAGATAATCCATTTTACAACCATAAAGGTGCAAAACAAGCTATATATAGTTATGGACATAGAAATCCACAAGGTATGGCAAAACATCCAAAAACAGGTGCCATATGGACTAATGAACATGGACCACAAGGTGGAGACGAGATCAATATCGTGCGTAAAGGTGCAAATTATGGTTGGCCTGTGATATGTTATGGTATCAATTATGATGGCAGTCAACTGACCGACAAAACTGAAATGGATGGTATGGAACAACCACTATATTATTATGTACCTTCTATTGCACCTAGTGGCATGGCCTTTGTCGATTCTGATATTTATCCAGATTGGAAAAACAATTTGCTTATCGGTTCCCTTAAATTTCAATATCTAGAAAGACTTGTACTAAAAAATGACAAAGTCGAATATAGAGAAAAAATAGTGGCTGACATGGGTCGTATAAGAAATGTCAAAATGGGTCCTGATGGATATATTTATGTAGGAGTAGAGGGAAAAGGTATTTACAAAATAACACCAATCAAATGAAAATAGGTATCATTTTTTGCTGGAGCATTTTAATTTTGAGCAGTTTTGTAGCAGATCAAAATAGTGATTTAGAAAAAAGCAAGGCGCGAGGTAAAGAAATTTATATAGACTTTTGTGTGACTTGCCATAGAGTAAACGGTGAAGGTACGGCAAAAATATTTCCACCGCTAGCGAAATCAGATTACCTAAAAAATCAACAAATCGAAAGCATTTACGCCATCAAATATGGTCAAAAAGGCAAAATCACTGTCAATGGTACTGACTATAATGGTATGATGCCAGCGCCAGGGCTAGATGATGAAGAAGTAGCCGATGTTATGAATTATTTCAATCATTCATGGGGAAATGACTACGGAAAGATGGTGACGGTAGATCAAGTAAAAGCGGTAAAGAAGTAAGGATTTATAACTTGCTTTTATACATGAATTAATCGGAAATTTATTTATTATTCAGCAGGGAGATTATCAATTACCTTTGAAAATTTTGATTCATAATCTGGACTTCCGCCTAACAATTGTTCTAAAACCTTGTTGTAAAAGTTGTCATAAATAATAACAATAGGCGCTCCATTTACGGTCAAATCTTTCACTCATTCATTGTATCTGTAATTTGGGAAATCGTAGTGTTGGCTTTTGATTGATTCTAAAAATGATTTTTTGTTTTTTGACTGTGTATCTACTCCGATGTAAACAATATCTCTTCTTGTATTTGATTTGTGAAATTTTTCAATTACAGGACCTACATGTTTGCAATGTACGCATCCTTTAAACCAAAAATACAACACTACATATCTTTTTTTGATTTCACCAATCTTATAATTGACATCAGAACTATCGATTATGGAAACCTCATCAAGGGACAAAGCTTTGTTTTGATCTGTCAACATTTTTTTTGATGGAAACTTTAATAGATATTCAGGACTATTAGATCGTTGTCTAATTTTTTCAAAAATTATTTGGACATCATCATCCACCTCTGATGATGATGCCCAATTGCTAAATGTAAATACATTATTTAATAAAGAACCACGAGATTCCGACTTATAATTATATTTTATGATTTGAAATTTCTTTTTATCAACCATGATATGAGCTGATCTTTTTTGGACAACATCAAACTCTATCATCGTATCTTTTAGTGTTAAATAATAATATTGAGTGTCGGTCGAATCAAGACTCAAGCTGTCCCATCTTGAAGCATTTATGATATTTACTTCATTTCTAAAACAGCTACTAAAACTCCGAAAAAACATTTGGGTAGTGCCAAGTCTAATATTTAAAGCACCAGGAGTATAATCTTTTCTTATTTCCCCCAATTTCAATCTTAGAAGCGTATCTTTTACAAAACAAAAGGTATCTTTTTGTTGATGGCTTATGTACAAGAAGTCATCATATTTCTCTTGAGTATTATTGACAATCAACTTACCACTATCCAATAGTACCGTATCAGCTCCTTCTACATTTTCTACTTTGATGTCATAGCTGAATGATTCAATATTGCTACTATTTATTTCATTTACCCTATCTACCACAAATAGCACATCTTGCCCAGAAGAAGTAAGTGTATAAAGTAATGACATTAAAAAAATAATATTTTTCATAAACTTATAAATTGATTTATGTGAAATTGTCGGCATGGAAAAATACATCCCCATTGTTATTAATATTCATTTTTAAAAATAATTATACTTTGCATAAACATAATAGACATTGTCATTTTTTTGATTCTTAAATCCATTCTAAAACAAATTGACATACCCAAAGTGGATTTTCATCTTTCCAAAATCCCATGGGTTGCCCAGATTTCTACCTGCTGCAAATGAAAGATTAAAGATACCTGCTGTAGTACCGAAATTAAGGCCCATGCCTACACCCATGACATTGTCCATGACCATCTGCCCATTGGCATCCATCACTCTTGTGACGCCATAGTCTACAAATGGCAGACTCATATAGGAATTCTGATCAAACAAAAATCGAAATTCCACAGTGCTAAATGCATAAAAATCTGTCAAAATGCTTTCCTCATCAAAACCACGCAAAAGTTTATTCCCTCCTACCCTAAGCAACTCATTGGTTTGTATCTGATTTTGGTTGTAACGAATGCCTGCTGTAACGCCAAACTTAATTGCTGCCCAATTTTTGACAGGTATATAATAGGCTGCATTTAGATCTATATCTGCTTGGAGAGATACAAGTTTCAGTGTGTCGTAACTATTTTCAAATCCTTCCAATTGGGTAATGGTCACGTTAGGTAGAATTTTTTTACTACCTACGATGGTATTTATTTCGACAGAATATCCTTTGGATGGATT
>JBGSOH010000100.1:0-54760 GCA_041739205.1 Saprospiraceae bacterium | reverse complement strand
TGAACCGAATCATTTTGTTATTTATATTAGGTTTTATAGGGTTTTATGGTTGTAATACGGTAAAAAAAGGTGTTACTATTCCATTAAACTTTACGACAGCTAGTAAGGATACTTTACCATATAATATTTTCTATCCGACTTCTTATGGTAAAAAAGGTGAAAAAGTACCTTTATTCATATGGTTGCACGGTGCAGGCGAAAGGGGAAATGACAATAAAGCACAACTAAAGAATGTCGTGCCTTATTTGATTTCTCCTGATGTACAAGCGAAGTTTCCAGCTGTCATCGTTGTGCCGCAATGCCCTAAAGAAGGATATTGGGCACCAGTCAAAAGATTTGAATGGAGTATTGTCAATGGTGGAGCAGTGACGCCACCGATGCATCTCGTGATACAGTTGCTTGATAAGTTGATGCTCGACCAGAATATTGATACAGAAAGAGTATATGTAGGCGGCTTGTCAATGGGTGGATTTGGCACCTTAGATTTACTTAGTAGGAGACCAGAAATCATAGCTGCTGCTGTACCTATTTGTGGTGGATCAGACTTGGAGAAGGTTAAAAATTATAAAGATGTGCCACTTTGGATCTTCCACGGTGCCAAGGATGATGTGGTAAAACCTGAGCTTTCCAGAGACTTGGTCGCAAAACTGAAGGAATTGGGTAAATATCCAAGATATACAGAGTATCCCGAAGGAAATCATGGAATTTGGGAGGCTGCCATTAGAGAGCCTGAGTTGTTGCCATGGTTGTTTAGTCAGCGAAAGGGGAAGTAAAAATTCTAATGACAGAACTGATTAATTTAATTAATTCTTAAATCAAAAAGGTAGTTCCCCTTCTTCCAGAGGTTTTATGACATCCATATGGAATGATTCAATATCCTTGCAGCTACAATATTCGATACCAAAAGGACAACTGTCTGGTTCGTAGTCACAAAACTCAAAATGCATCATACCTTCTGATACATATTGGACATCTTCTCCCCATCTTTTCCTTAGTATTTTATATTTAGTGAGTTCAGGCAGCTCATCAGGAAAATCAGCATAAAAATTAAATTCTCGCCACACATCCAGGATTTTATCTGAAATGGCAGCAGCTTGTATTTCTGTCAATTTTTCTACCACTGGCAGGTTTTCTTGAGCAAATCCCATTAGTTCAGACATAGGTACAATAGGCGCACACTCCCATTCTGCTATGTAATCCAAACCATAATCCAAAGCAGGATGATCGGGGTACAAGACATGAACATTCGGCTTGTCTGGTTTATTGGCTTTTAACTTTTCTAACTCTTCAAGTAACTGTTCTACATATTTTTCCATATCAAGATTTTTAAGAATATTACGCTCCTTTCATCTTCACCATCGTCAGTATCGTGGCAATCGCTACCGTCTCTCCAGTCTCATCATAAACATCCACGAGCCATTTGACAATACCTTTTGTATAATCTTCGTCTTCTCTTTTTTCTTGAGCTACCTTCTCTTTGACGGTAAGTCGCACACCTATGGTCATACCTGGATAGACTGGCTTAGTAAAACGACATTCTTCTAGCCCATAATTCAGCATAACGGGACCTTTGGCAGCATCTACAAATAGACCTGCGGCAGCTGATAATACGAAATAACCATGTGCCACTCTCTGTGTAAATGGTGTGCCTTCTAATGATGTTGCATCTGTGTGTGCATAGAAATGATCCCAAGATACATTTGCAAAATTGACGATATCTGCATCAGTGACTGTACGTTTGTGTGTGATAAGTGTTTCGCCTATTTCAAGCTCTTCGAAGTATTTTTTAAATGGATGTTTGACATCTTCAATATACTTTCCACCATATTGATATTGTTGGGTGATATGGGATAGCGTCGTTGGTGTACCTTGGATCGCACATCGCTGCATATAGTGTTTTACACCACGCATTCCACCCATTTCTTCCCCACCACCAGCACGGCCAGGACCACCATGAACTAGCAATGGCATAGGAGAACCATGTCCAGTGCTTTCTTTGGCTGATTCTCTATTAAGTACTAAAATTCTACCATGATGTGTTGCGGCATTGACCACATATTCACGAGCTAATTTGTCATCAAAAGTGACGATGGAGCTGCACAACGAACCTTTTCCTTTTCTAGCCAACTCTATCGCTTCGTCTAGGTCGTGATATGGCATCATCGTAGATACAGGTCCAAAAGCTTCTATTTCATGGGTGCCTATTTGTTCGAAAGGCTTATCATTCCTCAATAAAATAGGTGCCATGTACGCTCCTTTGTCTTTGGTTCCATGTGTGACTTCAAAACTTTCCAAATCTCCATAAACCAGCTGAGAAAATGACATCAACTCACCAAGTTTCTCTTTTACTTCCTTTACTTGCTCTTGACCTGCGAGTGCACCCATACGTACGCCTTCTGTTCGAGGATCGCCGATAACAAGTCCAGTTAGCGCTTTGCCAATAGCGATTTGTACGTCTTCCATATAGTCAGCAGGCACGATGATCCTTCGAACTGCAGTACATTTTTGACCACATTTGATGGTCATTTCTTTTCTGACTTCTTTGATGAAAAGATCAAATTCTGCGGTGCCTGGTGATGCATCTTGACCTAAAATTATACCATTGAGCGAGTCTGCTTCCATATTAAATGGTACAGCTTCACGGATGATATTTGGATTGGATTTAAGCATGATACCCGTACTAGCAGATCCAGTAAAAGTGACTACATCTTGATAATTCACGTGATCAAGAATGGTTCTTGCACTACCACATATAAGTTGGAGTGCTCCTTCTGGCAAAATTCCTGAAGCAATGATATCCTTCACTACTGATTCGGTCACAAAGGATGTCAACGTTGCAGGCTTTACAATTGCAGGCATACCTGCGAGCCAGTTGACAGCACATTTTTCGAGCATTCCCCAAACGGGAAAATTAAAAGCATTGATATGTACAGCTACTCCTTCTTTGGGTACCAAAATGTGATGACCCATAAATGTACCACCTTTACTGAGGCCTACGGGATCGCCTTCCGTATAGTATGGCAGATCAGGAAATTTACGTCTCAGGCTTGCATTAGCGAAAAGATTACCGATTCCTCCTTCTATATCTATCCATGAGTCGATACGTGTTGCGCCTGTTTTATAACTTACTTCATAATATTTTTCCTTTCGATCCATTAGATATAGAGCCAATGCTTTGAGCATTCTGCCTCTTTCTTGGAAGGTCATTTTTCGCAGGTTTTTGTTGCCTATCCTTCGACCATAATCCAGCATTTCTTCAAAATCAAGTCCATTGCTACTAGCTGTGGCCACTTCTGCGCCTGTACTAGCATCATAGAGTTTTTGACCTTCGCCTGAGCCTTCTATCCATTTTCCGAGAGCGTAATTATGTAATTGCATGATTTTTATTATTTGATTAGGTAGTGCGAAGGTAGATGTTTATAGTCAAAAATTTATCCCAAACCATTAAATATTACCTATCTGAAAAACAGGATTTCCATCTTTTTGGTAAATAAAGCCATAATATTTAAATTGCAAAACAACAAAGTCTGCTGATGTAGAACCTCTGTTACCATCAGGAGTTTCGACGCCAAGTTTCAAATTTCTTATTTTTCCATCTTCAAAAAATTCTGATGAAGAAAAAACGATTTTAATACCTTGTTTAGCTAGTTTTACGGACATTTGTTCTAGCTCAGTCTTTGTAGTTTCGTGGGATATTTTCATGATTGCATATCCTTCTGATTGAGTAAATACGGTAGGTAAATCTTTGGGTTGACAAGATGTAAACATAAAGAGGAAACTAAGGGCGACAATAATCTTCATTTTTGAAACTATTTTTTGATTGGTTATTAATGATTCAAGTTATATTATTTTTTATACAAAGTATCAAATATAAAGTAAAAACGATTAATTTCGGCATTAAAGTGTTAAAATATCAAGAGATTAGTTTATTTTTGGAGAATATTTAAACCCTATCTTAGTCATGAAACAATTTGTACTTCCATTCGTGTGCTTTTTTATGTTTTTCGGAACAATTGTTAGCCAAAAACTTGTTTCTGTAACTTACAAAGGAACAAGAACAAAACAGCAAATCACTACCATGTTTGGCCTTCAATTCGTAAAATACGGGGCTAAATATTATGCTGTCAATTATATATCTCCAGATGCAAAAGGTAATCAAGATACGTTATCAGGACTTATGGTTGTTCCGGATGATTTATCTTTTGAATTTCCAAGACTTGTGTATCAGCACGGAACTTCAGATTGTAAAACTTGTGTTCCGTCTAGGTATGGAAGTAATGGTGGCGAAGAAGGTCAGTTGGGTTTGTTATTTGCGGGTCTTGGATTTGTAACTATTTTACCGGATTATGTTGGGATGGGAGATGGTAGAGGGTTTCAGACATACGTCCATGGAGCTACGACAGTTTCTGCATCCGTGGATATGTTAACTGCTTGTGCTGAGTGGTCAGCAACAAATAGCGTTTTTACGAATGATCAACTTTTTGTGACGGGTTATTCGCAAGGTGGGTATGCATCCATGGCTTTGCACAAATATTTAGAAGAGACCCAAGGTCCAATTTCGATAACGGCAGCAGCACACTTATCAGGTCCATATAGTTTGTCAGGAGTCATGCGTGATTTGATTTTGGGTGATGTGCCGTACTTTTACCCTGCATATGTGCCAAATACTGTTTTAGGATTTAATGAAGTCAATGGAAATTTATTTAGCGATTTGAATGAGTTTTTTAAAGCCGAATATGTTGCTGATATCAAAAGATACTACGATGGCGTTATTTCGCTCACATCTTTGAATATTAAGCTTATTCAACTTTTGCAGTCGAATACTGGTGCATCTGTAGGTGGACGAATGATACGTGATGATGTGAAAGAAGAAATCAAGAATAATCCACTCCATCCTGCCAATCTAATTCTAAAAGAAAACGATGTATTTGATTGGGCACCACAGATACCGACTAGAATATTTTATTGTAAGGCAGATGATCAAGTCCCATATTTGAATAGTATTGTTGCTAAAGATACGATGTCAGTAAATGGAGCACCAAACTTAATGGTTACAGATGTAAGCCCAAGTTCAAATCATGGTCAATGTGTAACTCCTGCAATCACAAATACGGTATTGTTTTTCTTGAGTTTACAAAAGATTACATCTAGTGTCAAGGAAACTAATGATGTCACTACTATAAATATTTATCCAAATCCAGTATCAGACTTACTAATGATAGAAGGACTTAGCGGAAATGAGTCAATCGTGATAACAAATAATCAAGGACAAGTTGTAACTCAAAGGCAAGTACTAGGTTCTGAGATTGCAAATATTGATTTTTCAAATATTCCTGCAGGTTTGTATTTGATATCTGTTCAATCTGAAAGCAATAAAACGATCAAAACACAAAAGGTGATTAAAATCCCTTGATTAATCTTGCACTGTAATCTGCGAAGGGTTTTGTACAGTAAGTGTGGCATTTGTTCCTATATACAGTGATTTGATAGTAGTAGATATGTTTTGATGTACATTGATATTGATTTCAGATGTTTGATTAGGAATGACGACATGATGGCAAGATTCAGGTAATTGACCCAATGTCCAGCCTTCATCATTTGACCAAGTATTTGATCCGAGTATCCAAGTATTTTGGAAGGTAGAAGCTGATGTAATATTTAATACTACTTCGTCACCTTTGGCATCTAATGAGCTATATGGTGTCATTGAGATAGATTTGTTTGGGGCGTTTATATCCCATATTACAGTAACTTGGTTATTCCAGTTTGACATATTAACAAAGCTTCCACCTATTATTTTCCAATCATAATAGCTAGCTAAATCTGGCGTAACTTCATATATTTGTTCTGGTGTGGAGTTACAAACAAAGGTTTTGCCATTCATTATATGTTGATTTGGTTTTAATAACTCATCAAAAAACCAGTCAGAAATGCCAGGAACAATGTCAGTATATAAAGTACTCGATGTTTGTTCATGGACGTCATGACCTCGATTCGTATATGTATTAAAATCCTTTGGCAAACCAATATTTTCGGCTCTATATGACATAGGAGAAGAACCATACACTACAGGCAAATCTGAACCTACCACAGCCCACAAAAGACTCCCAAATGGTTCTCCAGACACATAAGGTACTGTTTCGTCATCTTCACTATGAAACATTACTACTTTCGGATCTTCATTTCCTTCCATATAGGTAGTGTCGCCCACTGCTCCTGCTAATGAAAAAATAGCTTTGGCGTGTCCGCTGTACGATTGGTTGTCTCCTGCACAGTCAAGACAACCTTGATCAGGACACCAACAAGTATTCCAATCCAAAAAACCGCAGCCTTGTTGCCATACGTAGGTAGAAGCAGGTCTCTCCACTTCTGTATCTAAATATGCATTATGGGTAGCAACAAAAGCACCAGCACTGTGTCCGCCAATATATATTTGATCAGGATCTACTCGATATGAATTTGCATTAGCTGCATCAGCTTTAAAAAATCTAACAGCAGATCTTCCATCTTGTACGCCCCTATAAACAGCTCGTTTTGACAACTCAGCATCAAAGATATTCATACCCAATCTGTAATCAATTACAGCTGTGACATAGCCTCTTTTGGCGAGTTCTTGTGCCAGTAATCTTATACTCCAATGATCCTTGCTTCCTGTCACAAATCCACCACCAAAACAAATCATGATCAATGGTCTTTTACTCAGGGTGTCTCCTGTAGGTTGGAAAATATTCATGTACAAGTTTACTGGAGTTGTGCTAAATTCATCAACATTGAGCGGATAACCAGTAATTGATTCATAAAAGCCTCCACCTGGTACGGGTTGTGGAACATTACTACTAAAAAGAATATTGGTTGATTCTGAAATAGTAGAAAATAAGTTTGAATTATATCTATCGATTGGAGGTTGAGTAAAAACATTACTGTACAAAAACACACCTATTAATAAGCTTATAATGTTTTTCATCACTCTAATGATTTTTGTTCAAAATATTGTACCAATTGCTGACGAATTTCTGGGTCTTTTGTCACCATATTTTCTATTTCGCGATATTGATCTATGGTAATTCCATTTTGATTACATAGTCTTATGATATTTTCTTGTTTGTCATTCTTAAGCTTATTTGACGCTTGGGCTATTTTTTCGATTGTTAATTTTTCTTGTTGGTTTAGTGTAAGTTTTTTGCCTTCAAATTCAGATTTTATAATTTCTGCATATCGTGTTTCTGAAATGTTTTGAACAACCAAAATTTCATGAATAATAGAATCAATATTTATGTATTGTTTTTTTGATTGGATAAGTACATTTCCATATGCTTGTATATTAAGATCCGTTTTTATATTTTGGGAAACCCCATAGCATACTACAAAAATAGTAAAACAAACAGTGACGAATGGCTTCATAAATAATGTATTGGTATAGGATCAAATATAAATAGAATTTTGGAAATACCAAATATAAAGAAGTCTATTTAGCTGTTTAAACCTACTTCCACCTGAATGTAGCAATGAGCGTATCGATGTCCTGTTTTACAAATGTAAGAATTGGGGCCGTCGAGTCAGGATTTACTTTACTATTAAAATACAGTGAAGCCCTAAAGAAGTGGTTTTTTTCGTCAGTAAGATAAAATTGAGTAGGTGAAGCTACAGGACCTTCGATATCAAATAAAATTCCCTTTACTCCATATTTATTTTCAATGATGGTTTCTTTTCTATAATTGGCTTTTACATTATGTTTTCCAGCTAGGTTAAAGGCATCATCTATCAGACTGCTGAGGTCTTTTTTATCATTAATATTATAGTAGCTACAATGTAAGCTGGTGTTTAAGTCTTTAGATCGAAGATCAAACCAACATGGATCAGCAGGCTTCCCTTCAAATACGAAACTATCCTTTACTATTTTGTTAAAATCAGCATACCTAAATCCAAAGCTACATAAGGTGGTGTCGAAGTTAATATAATTTTTAGCGGGATAAATAACTCGTGGGTACATCCTTGGTTTAGGTGTTGAGACACCATTTTCGCTACATGAAAATAGAGACATCACATTAAAAGCGATGGCTATTACCCAGATATATTTACTATTTCCCATGTAAGATTAGGCTTATTTTTTCTATTCTACGTTTTGTGACTGTGACTACTTTTAGGACTATGTGACCTATCGTAATCTCTTTTTCTGATGTAGGTATATGTCCTACGACTTCCAGAATAAGCCCTGCCAATGAGTCGGCTTCCCCTCTATTTTCATCAAAATAATTGGTGTTTTCACCAATGACTCTACAAACATCTTTGAGCAAGGTTTTTCCTTCAAATATATAATTATTATCCGAAATCTTTATATAATCTATATCTTCATCTTGATCAAATTCGTATTTGATATCACCCACTACCTCTTCCATGATGTCTTCTAATGTAGCAATTCCAGCGGTACCTCCATACTCATCCACAATCACTGCCATATGAGTTCTTTTGAGTTGGAATTCTCTTAGTAGTTCATCAATTTTTTTGGATTCTGGTACAAATAAAACTGAGTTTCTGATGAGTTTTTGCCATTCGAATGACTCAGGAGCTTCTGTAAAAGCGAGCAAGTCTTTAACATACAAAATGCCTATGATGTTGTCCAAATCATCTTTATAAACTGGTAATCTCGAGTAACCAGAATCTTTGACAATTTTCATTAAATCTTTAAATGTTTCTGACTCCTCTATGGCGACGATGTCCATACGCGGGTGCATAATTTGACGGGCAGCGATATCTCCGAAATTGACAATACCTTTCAAGATATCTGCTTCTTGAACAGAAGATTCTGATACATTAGTCACTGTAAGATCAATAGCTGTATCAATATCTTCCTTGGATGTCATATTTTGGTGGTTGTTGCCTAGTCTTTTTTCCATAGCATTTGACCATCCTACCAAAATACTACTTAGCGGGCTAAATATATAAGACAACATTGTAAGCGGACCAGACATGAGATGCACTATCCTGAGCTTATTTAAAGTAGCATATATTTTTGGCATTGCTTCACCAAATAAGACTAAGATAAATGTAACACCTACTACTGTGATTAAAAAATTAAAAATATCTGCCAATGCTTCTGGCGATGAGATGCCATAAAGATTTGCGTATAACCAATGGCCAATTAACAATAAATTGTCCTGACCTAATAATATTCTTAAAATCTGATCTGCAACAATTACTATGGCAATATTCACAAAATTATTTGCTATTAATATTGTAGCAAGTAAGTTTCTTGGTTTTTGTTTTAACTGAAGGGCACGATTGGAACTTTCCGTATTTTCTTCTTCTAGTGTTTTTACATCTTTTAAACCCAAAGAAAAGTAAGCTACTTCTGACGCAGATACGAGTCCTGAACATATCAGTAATAGAATGAAGAGTATTAGTGGAAACAACAAGTCACCCGTACTAGTCGGTACGACAGTCTGAAAGATAAAATATTCTAGATTGGGCGGTTCAGGATCCAAAATGTTTGTTTTTATGAAAAAATCTTACCACTTTTATTAAAATGGTAGGTCGTCATCTTCAGCTGCTGGTGTATTATTGCTAGTTCCTTGATTAGTTGAAGGTAAAGATCTGTTGAATGGATCATCTTCCACTGATGGGAAACCACCTGGTATTCCAGTATTTTGTTTTTCTCTTCGTTCTAATGAGTTGACTGTTGATGCTACTATCTCAGTGGTAGTTCGTTCTTGACCTTCCTTATCTTGATATTTTCTGTGGGTGATTTTTCCCTCTACATATGCTAGACTACCTTTTTTTAAATCTCTTTCTGCTCTTTCTGCCAATCCTCTCCAAACTACTATATTGTGCCATTCAGTAAGGTTTTGCCAAGTATCATTTTTGTCTTTATAACTTTCAGTAGTAGCAAGTGAAAATGAACCCACTTTTGTACCATTTTCTAGTGTTCTTACTTCTGGATCTCTACCTAAATGTCCGACGAGTGTAACTTTATTAACCATATGATAAACTTGTATTTATTAATTTATGTGCCGTTTCGAAAAAAAATTAAACCATCAGATAATAAAAATGCTAACTATTATATGCCGTTCTGATGTAATCGTTTATAATCTTTGGAAATGCAAAGTTTGATACTTTTTTGCGTTTTACCAAATAATAAGGTGGATTTATTTTTTCTAACTTATTGTTTACCTTGACTTCGTAAAAAAAACCATGTATTTTTTGATGGGTCAAAATCTGGGTTAGCTTTCTTTTTGAAAATGAAATTTCAAAATTGAGATCTTTAATTTCGAATATTTCTTGCAGTTTGTTACTGAATTCTAGTTTGATTACTGGACGAAGCTCTAAAGTCTCTAACATTGGTAGTTCGTACAGTTTTTTCCAAATATCAGTATCAGATCTTTGAACGATGATGGTCGTATCTTCGTTATTTATACGAAGATCAATGAAATGGAAATAACGTTCTTTTCTTGGTGCTTTTTTACTTTTAATTGGTATTTGTGAAACCAAGTTTTTGATATTTGCTTCGCAAAAGGACTGAAAAATACATGTCTTACAATCTGGGTTATTTGGCTTACAAACCATTGATCCGAAATCCATCAAAGCTTGATTGAAGGAAGATGGAGATGTATATTCTATAGAATTGGAAACAAAATTATTTATGTCTTTGTGTACTTTTGGATTATCCACGGGTTCTGATATTCCTAATATGCGAGATACCAATCGTATCACATTGCCATCAACTACTGCATGGGGAAGGTCATACGCAAATGAAGCGATGGCGGCTGCGGTATATGGTCCCACACCTTTGAGCCTAATTAAATCTTGGTAGCTAGAAGGGAATATTCCACCAAGACTATCAGAAACATACTTAGCTGTGTAATGGAGATTTCTAGCTCGGCTGTAGTATCCTAGACCTTCCCAGAGTTTGAGCACTTGATCTTCTTTTGCATTCGCAAGTGTAGTAATATTTGGAAATTTTCTAATAAATGCGTCAAAATATGGCTTACCTTGTTCTACTCTTGTTTGCTGAAGAATGATCTCAGAAATCCAAATTTTGTAAGGGTCTTTTGTGTTTTTCCATGGCAAATCTCTTTTGTTAGCTTCCCACCACCTAACGAGTTCAATCGCGAAAGTGTAATTATTCATTGAGAAATAATATAAATTTGGTAATCAAAAGGTCTGCATTATACCATTAAAAATAAAAAAGGCCGTAATTTGTTTTACGACCTTCTGATATTCTTGTGAAAAAACTTAAAATTTCTTAACCATTAAGCTGAAAGTGATCTTACTAAAGTGTAATCTCCATAACTTTCTAAAATCATTGCTTTTAATGCTTTTCTTGCAAAAAAGATTCTACTTTTAACAGTACCAAGCGGTAGATCAAACTCGTCAGCGATCTCTTGGTATTTGTAACCTTCATAATGCATAACAAAAGGAATACGGATATTGTCTTCCAAAGAGTCTATCATTCCATTTAATTCGTCCATTAATATATTTCGATTTGCATCGTTTTCTATTAGAGCACTTCCTGAATTAATGAAATAAAGATTATCCGTAGAATCGATTATCGTATTTGACTTTGCTTTCTTACGATAATTATTAATGAAAATGTTTTTCATTATCGTAAAAGTCCATGCTTTAAAATTAGTGTCAGGCCTGAATTTATCTCTGTTCGTGATAGCTCTAATAGCTGTCTCTTGATATAAATCTCTAGCGTCTTCTGTATTTTTAGTAAGATTGTATGCAAATGCATTAAGCGAATCTGTCAGAACTTCAAATTTTTTATCAAATTCCAATGTTGACATGATAATTATTTTTGTTGCAACAAATGTACATCGATATTAAACAATAATCAAGTTTTGATGCTTAGAATATTGTTAAGAAAATACTAATCTTTTATTTTGACAACTTTTTATCAAATCACAAATTAGCTAAATTTGCTGAAGAAACGCTATTCTACAATGGTTTACGACAAACAAAACAGAAAAAACATTTATTATGCAGAAAGAGATCTGATCAGATCAAAATCACCATAACTTCTCTTAATCATGTCCTTCAGTGCTTTTCTTGCAAAAAATATTCTACTTTTTACTGTACCGAGTGGCAGATCAAATTTCTCTGCGATCTCATTGTACTTAAATCCTTCATGATGCATAATGAATGGAATCCTGATGTTATCTTCTAGAGATGTTATCATTTCTTGCAACTCATTCATTAAAATATTCCTTCCTCCATCATTGGTGATTACATTGCTTCCACTATCAATGAAGAAATTATTATCAGTCGAATCTAAGATGGTATTTGCTTTTATCTTCTTTCTATAATTATTGATAAAAATGTTTTTCATAATGGTAAAAGTCCAAGCCTTAAAGTTTGTTTCAGGTCTGAACTTGTCCCTATTATTGATTGCCCTGAATGCAGTTTCCTGATAAAGGTCTTTTGCATCTTCAGAGTTTTTAGTAAGACTGTACGCAAAAGCATTTAACGACTCCGTTAGGAAGTGAAAATTTTGATTAAATTCTATTGTTGACATACGATTCTTTATTTGTTGTCACAAAGGTATGGTTTTGTTTAACAATATGCAACAATAAGTTAAACAAATATTTTTAAATAATTAGTTATTTTTATTTATGGTAGGTATGAACGTAGCATTTACTGCTATTTACCTTTGATAATAGCCAATTTGGAAAAAAATAATTACAATAAACTGACAAAATTAGAGATGGCTTTGCCTTGCCTAGGATGCGATGTTTGAGTATTTATTGGCTTATAACCAATATCTTACAAATTCAATAATTGAAATACTAATGTTCCTAATGCACTGCCAGCCAATGGAGCTAAAATAGGTACCCAACTGTAATGCCATTCGCTACTTCCTTTATGTGGTATGGAAATTATGGCGTGGATAATTCGAGGACCAAGATCTCTAGCTGGGTTTATGGCATATCCCGTAGTACCTCCTAAACTTAAGCCAATTCCAAAAACAAGTAATGCAACAGGTAAGGCGTCTAAAGATCCCAAAGATGTGGAAGGAGCGAGAATAAATAAAACACCAAGGATAAAAATAAATGTGCCTATTAATTCGGATATAAAATTGTTAAATTTATTCGGTATGGCTGGCGAAGTACTGAATGTCGCAAGTATGAGGTCCTTATTTTCTGTTACATTAAAATGGTCTCGATATGCTAGCCAAACGAAAACCTGTCCCATCATTGCCCCTGATATTTGTGCAATAATATAGATAGGAAGCTGTGTCCATTCCATCTTGCCCATCATTGCCAATGATAAACTTACTGCTGGATTAAGATGTGCTCCACTTCCTTTAGCTGCGATATAAACAGCAATAAATACCGCCATTGCCCATCCAAAAGTGATTACAATCCATCCGCTTTGTTGTCCCTTAGTTTTATTTAATACAACATTAGCCACTACACCATTTCCAAAAATAATCAAAATGGCTGTTCCAATAAATTCGCTGACAAATGGTGACATAATTTTGGTTTTACGTTTTAAAATTTTAAAAATAACTATTTCATTTAGGGAGATATCCTTGAGCAAGTTTTGCAAAGGAATCTATTTGTTGATGATACCAATTATCATCTTTTTTTAATTCTTGCTGTAAAATACTGCAGACTGTTGGCGCTACTTCCAAAGCTACTTTAACATCAAGAAATAATAACCTAATCCTTCTAGCGAGCATATCTTCTAAAGTACATGCCATTTCGTTATGAATGGCATTATACACATCATTTATTGTGTATTCAAAATCTTGATGAAGTTTTGCATTATTTATTTCCGTCATCATTGGGTTTATGGTCAATAGCTTTATTCTCCGAGTTTTACATCTTCTGAAAGGAAGTGTACTTGATCTTAAGGCTTTGTTTACAGCATCGCGAGCCATTTTACGATATGTAGTCCATTTGCCACCTGTCACGGTGACTAGACCTGATGGTGAAACTACAATGGTATGGTCTCTTATCAAATCTGCTGTAGATTGTATATTTTTCATTTTTACAAGTGGGCGCAATCCCGCAAAAACCGATTTAATATCTTGGGTTGTCAGCTTTTGATTTGTATATGAGTTGAAATTTTCTAATACAAACATGATTTCTTCTTCAGTAGCGATAGGTTCTTCAACAATATGACTTGTTTTGATATCAGTCGTACCTATTACCACTTTATTGAGCCACGGTACTGCAAAAAGTATCCGTCCATCTGTAGTCTTTGGAATCAGCATGGCATCATTTGCATTATAATGCTTTTTATCTACGACAAGATGGATTCCTTGCGAAGGTGACACAATAGGAATATGTTTTTCACTATCTTTTTGCATAATATCATCTGCAAATACACCTGTAGCATTTATGACTACTTTTGTTTTTATTACTAATTTTTTATGATCAATAGTATCCCAAGCATTGATACCTATGATCTTTCCGTTTTCATAAATAAATGAATCAAACGCCATGTGGTTTATGACTGTTGCACCCTTAGAGATAGCTGTTTTGGCCAATGAAATACATATTTGGCTATCATCAAACTGACCATCATAGTAAAGAATACCACCTTTTAGTGACTTTTCTTTGATTTCAGGAATTTTTTCGATGACGTCATTTTTACTTAAAAAACTGGTTTTGCCAATACTAAATTTTCCAGACAAAAAATCATATAACATCAGTCCAAAACCATAATAGTAATATCGCCACCAACTATAAACTGGCAGTATAAAAGGAATTTTTTTGGTGGAGATGGGTGCATTTTTGAGCATAAACCATCTTTCGTGCAATGCACTTTTTACCATGGCAAAATTACCTTGTTCTAAATATCTCACTCCTCCATGGATCAGTTTAGTAGATCGGCTAGAGGTTCCCTTAGAAAAATCAGTTTTCTCAATACAAAGTGTTTTGAATCCGCGGCTTGCAGCATCGAGCGCCGATCCGAGACCTGTGGCACCACCTCCTATGATCACGATGTCCCAAAGATGTGTGGTTTCTATTGTTATTAATTGATCATTTCTATTCATAGAATTTTTTGCTATTTTGTTAATGATACCGAAGCATTAACAGCTTTCAACCAACCTATATATAAGGAGTCTCTATTATCATCTGATATATCTGGCGAAAAGGTTTTCTCGATACTCCATTGATTCTTAATGTCATCAATGCTTTCCCAATACCCAACTGCCAATCCAGCTAAATATGCAGCGCCTAGAGCAGTGGTTTCTGTAATTTCTGGCCTTACTACTTTGCAGTTTAAGACGTCGCTTTGGAACTGCATAAGGAAGTCATTGACGGTTGCCCCGCCATCTACTCGCAATTCTTTAATAGATATTCCAGCATCTGCTTCCATTGCTTTAAGAACATCTACAGTTTGATAGGCAATACTTTCTAATGCTGCTCTTGCAATATGTGCTTTTGTGGTGCCTCTACTTATTCCTGTGATGGTACCGCGTGCATATTGATTCCAATAAGGAGCACCCAAACCAGCAAATGCAGGCACTATATATACACCATCTGTATCATTAACTTCGGTTGCTAAATTTTCAATTTCGGACGAACTCCTTATTATTTGCATTTCATCCCTTAACCATTGCACAACGGCGCCGGCTATAAATACACTCCCTTCAAGAGCATATTGGGTATCATCACCTATTTTCCAGGCAACTGTAGTTAATAATTTATTCTGACTAATGACTGCTTTTGATCCAGTATTCATGAGCATAAAACAACCTGTGCCATATGTGTTTTTAACCATTCCAGGATGAATACACATCTGACCAAAAAGTGCTGCCTGCTGATCTCCAGCTATTCCTGCTATAGGTATATTTGTGGCTGTGAGTACATTTTGTGTGTGGCCATAGACTTCACTGCTACTGCGGATTTGTGGTAGCATATTGCCAGGAATATCAAAAATATCTTGAAGTTCCCCATCCCACTGTAATGTATGAATATTACATAACATGGTACGAGACGCATTCGTTACATCAGTAGCATGTATCTGACCATTTGTAAGTTTCCATATCAACCATGTATCTATAGTGCCAAAACATAATTCACCTTTTGAAGCTTTTTCTCGCGCACCATCCACATTGTCTAAGATCCACTTTGCTTTAGTAGCACTAAAGTATGCATCTATAATAAGTCCTGTTTTTTGTTGGATAAGGTCATCTTTACCATCTTTTTTCAGCTTGTCACAAAAATCTGCGGTACGTCTGTCTTGCCATACTATTGCATTATAAATGGGCTGTCCACTATTTCTATCCCAAATTACAGTAGTTTCTCTTTGATTGGTAATACCTATTGCGGCAATTTGTTGGATAGTTAGTCCAGCTTTTGTTATAGCTTCAGCAGCTACACCTATCTGAGTAGACCAAATTTCGTTTGGGTCATGTTCTACCCAGCCAGACTGTGGAAAAATTTGTGTAAATTCTTTTTGAGCTATTGAGATAATTTGTCCCTTTTTGTCAAAAATTATAGCCCGGCTACTTGTAGTCCCTTGATCCATCGCTAAAATATATGTAGGTGTCATATTGGCTTTGATTGATTTAGATCAAAGATAATAGCTTTTTACAATAATTTACAAATGACTAAAAATAATGCATTAAAGAAAGTGTATTTCTTGAAATTGTAAATGAAAATAAAGCTCTTTGCTTGTTTTTAAGCATAAAATTTTGGTGTTGAAACGAAATTTTACGCCATATAAATCATGTTTGATCTATACAATATTATATCTGATAGTCCTTGTTTTATTTATGACAATCCTTTGACATCTGAAAATCCTAGGTCATCGTATGTCCTAGTATCTTTGTGGCATATTTTAATTAACTCATTAACATCCAAATAATGCAAAAATATTTTACACTATTATTATTAACGATCACATCTTCTATACTATTTGCCCAAACGCCCCAATTGATATCATGTGGCGCAGGATATAACAAACAAAGTTATGTGAGACTAAGCGATGGCACAGAAAAACAAGTCAATAATGATGCTTGGGATTTGGCATTCACAGCGTTCGGATTTCAGGATGCTGGTATATTTATAAATGAATCATCAGGTAGTACAATGGGACAAAACCTGCCACAAACAGAACTTTATTACGCTAATACTTCCAATTTCGGAGTGGAAATTAATCTGAGTGAAATCACAGCTACCAAATATATCAATAGTGAAGTGTCGTGGAATTATGGTGCTTTTAATGAAACGAGAGATACTTTAAGTCCTTTTGATTATGGCTGGGGAAGTTATAATCCCATGGCACAATCTGTAGTTGGTGATAAGGTTTATGTATTAAAATTGAGGAATGGTGAATTCAAAAAAATAAAAATTGAATCACTAATAGGAACTACCTACACTTTCAAATATGCTAATCTAGATGGAAGTAATGAAGTCGTAAAAACTTTGAATAAAGTAGTAGACAACAAAGGTCAGAAGTTAATATTCTTTTCATTTACAACAAACGAAACAGTGGATGTACTTCCTGCGGGAGGTTATGACTTTATGTATGGACGATATATTTCTATCGCTACTGATCCGAATGGAACAATTCAGCAATTATATAATGTGACAGGAGTTTTGACAGGTCCAGGTGTCCAAGTAGCAGAAGCTGATGGTGTGGATCCTGCAACAGTAACTTATGCGGCATATGTAAATGACTTTAGTGGTCGTACAGATATTATCGGTTTTGACTGGAAAACATTAGTAGGTACTTCTTGGTCGCTTGATGACGATAAGGTGTTTTTTGTAAAAACGGCTGATAGTAAAGTATGGAAACTTCATTTCTTTGATTTCGAAGGTAGTCCAACAGGAAACGCAGTCTTTGAAAAAACAGACTTAGGTATTTTTTCATCGTCAAATGATGTTCAAAATATCGAAGCAGGTATCTTCCCTAATCCGGTTCAAGACCAACTATTTATAGGATTAGATGCAAAAGAATTGACAGGAAACAACCTTGTGCTTCAGGTGACAGATGTAAATGGTCAAGTAATCATGAATCAGTCATTAGATCGTTTTTCAGGTTTTAAGATGTATGATGTAAATACTTCAATGTGGACAAAAGGTATGTATTTGGTAAGATTGACAAGTGGTGGCCTTAACGTGGTAACCAAAAAAGTAGTTAAGTTATAAATTTTAATTATAAATGAAGCAGTTTATCACTATTTGTATTCTTTTTATTGGTTCGATATCAACACTTTGTGCACAACAGCAAAGGGATACGATCATGGAAGATAAAATAGATCAAGTAGTGATAACTGCTCAGTTTACACCCACTGATACACGTGAAACGGTCAATTCTGTACGTGTTATTAATCGTAAGACCATAGAACAAAGATCCGTGGTCAATCTTCAAGAATTACTGCAGACCGAGCCAAACATTCGTATCACACAAGACGCCATCTTAGGTAGTGATGTAAGTGTCAATGGTCTCAAAGGTGAAAATCTTAAAATACTGATAGATGGTGTGCCAATAGTAGGAAGGCTTAATGGAAATATCGATGCAGGACAGATTCCGTTAAGTTCCATAGAAAGAGTGGAGATTATAGAAGGAGCGCAATCGCTTCTTTATGGTTCTGAAGCTTCGGGTGGCGTCATCAATTTGATTACAAAAAAGAGTCAATTAGCAAAATTTGATACGGAACTTAATAGTCAATATGAAACAAATGGGTTCAGAAATTTGACAGCTAGAGTAGGTTATTCAAAAAATAAATGGATCGTACAAGCGACTGGAAGTTTGCAAAACTTCATTCCTGCTATAGATACAAGTAAAGGAAGAGATCAAATTTGGAACCCAAAAAGACAACAGTCTGGTCGCGCATTTGTAAGATTCACACCTTCTGAAAGTATGGATTTCAGGCTTTCTGCCAATATTTTGAGCGAAAAAGTAGATAATCTTGGAGATTTAAAACGACCAAATTTCAGACCATATGCCTTTGATGATTATTATTTGACTGATAGACAAGATATCAGTTTTCATATGGATAGATGGACAAAGTCAAAAAATCTTTTTCAAGCAACACTAGGATATAATGGTTTTCAGCGGATCAAAAATTCCTACAGAATGGATTTTGAACAAGATACTCAATTGTTGTTAGATGGCATGCAAGATACATCATCTGCCACAGGATATCTTTCTAGATTTACTTATGCCATTGACAATAAAGCTAGAAAATGGAATTACCTTTTCGGCCTTGAAAACTATTTCGAAACGGCTACCGGAACTAGACTCATTGATACTACTTCGACAAATCCTGGTGAAGCAATTACCAATGATTTAGGATTGTTTGCTAGTGGAAAAGTTAGGGTTAGTAATCAATTAACTCTTCAAACAGGGGCAAGATGGACCATTAATATGCGTTATGGTTCAGCGGTAACACCTTCTACTTGGTTATTGTGGCAGCCTAAGTTACCATTCCAAACGAGATTTTCATACGCATATGGATTTAGATCCCCTTCGCTAAAAGAGTTGTTTTTTAACTTTATAGATGTCAATCATTTTGTCATAGGAAATAGTAATTTGAATCCTGAAAGATCGCTAAACCTTCGGGGTGAAATCACTTGGAAAACATTTAATTTTAATAAAGTAGATATCACACTCACAGCTACTGGTTTTTATAATAAAGTAAATGACAGAATCATACTAACGGCACTAGGGCCTGTTCACTATGAATACCGTAATGTGGAAACTTGGAAAACAAAAGGTGCTAGTTTTAGGGTGAATGCTAATGTCGGCAAATGGCTGAGATTTCAGTCAGATGTCATATCAACAGGATTTCATAATTCGAATATTGAAAATAATGGGACTTCTGATTTGCTTTGGTCTAATGATTGGACTAATGACATGACTTTTACATTTTTGGATGGTAAATTGAGCTGGAATATTTGGCAAAAACTTACTGGTAAAACACCATTTTTCTATAACCAAGATGGAAAAACAGAACAAGGCACGACAAATAGTTACAATATGTTGAATTCAGGACTTACTACACACTTACTGAATAAAAGAATTAGAATCAACACTGGCGTAAAAAATTTATTTAACATTAGGGAATTGCAAGCTAACAATAATAACGGTATACATATCGAAGCTAGTAACCAACAAAACTTACATTGGGGACGTACATTTTATGTAAACTTGATACTGCAGTTGCAAAAGTAAGTCCTTAAAATTTCAATTGTTTTTAAAATTTAAGTTACTGCGGCTGGAATCCGCTTGATACTGAATCGTAGCGAAGATGTTACGACTAACCAATTTGTTAATCTTCTCTCACAAGCTCCATATCCGTTCTTTTGGTTTCAGGATCAGCAGCTGTTATTCTTACTTTTACAGTTTGCCCCATGCTAAATTCGTCCCCAGAGATTCTTGATTTTGCTTTCAGTCTACTCGTAGGTACCGTGTATATCTCGCCTAGACTATCGAATGTCACTAGACCTTCTACTTTGCTTTCTAATAATTCTACAAATATTCCTTTTTCGATAATCCCAGAAATAATGCCTTCAAATACCTGACCAATAAACTTCGATATATAGACCGTTTGCATATATTTTACGGATTCACGTTCTGCATCATTTGCTTTTCGTTCCATTTCGGATATATGTTTTGCCTTTTTTTCCATGGCTTCCTTGTCTTCACGTACGATATTGTTTTCTAGGTTTTTGAATAAAGTTCTATGAACTAAAACATCAGAATATCTTCTTATCGGTGATGTGAAATGCGTATAATATTCAAAGCCTAGACCATAGTGGCCTATATTATTGGTTGTATATTCAGCTTTTGCCATGGTACGAATAGCCAATGGTTCCAGCATTTTTAGTTGCTGATTTTCTTTGGAAGCTTCCGCGAGTTTATTGAAAGATTCGGCTATTTGTTGTGGTTTGTCCATCTTAAATTTAAAACCCAATTCTGCTGCAAACAATGCAAAGTCAGCTAGTTTGTCGGGATTTGGAAGGTCGTGCACTCGATATACAAAAGGAATTTCAGGTTTGGCTTTGTGGTAAACATAGCTAGCCACTTTTTTATTTGCCAATAGCATAAAATCTTCTACCAACATGTGTGCATCCTTGCGCTCACGCACATACATACCTACAGGAAGGTTGTTTTCATCTAAGATAAATTGGACTTCTTCAGATTCAAAACTTATTGAACCTTCTTTATACCTATCTGCTCGTAGCTTGAGTGCAATGGCATTTAATGCATTTATCTCCACTGCGAAATCGCCTTCTTTGGTTTCTATTCGTTCTTGTGCTTCTTCGTAAGTAAAACGCCTATCAGAATGGATAATTGTCTTTCCGAACCATTCTTTGACAATATTATACTTATCGTCAAATTCGAAAACTGCTCCAAAAGTATATTTGTCTTCATGTGGATTTAGGGAACAAAGATCATTACTCAGCTCCTCTGGCAACATAGGACAAACTCGATCTACCAGATAAACTGAAGTGGAACGTCTGAATGCTTCTTTGTCCAAAGCCGTATCTTCTTTTAAGTAATGCGTCACGTCAGCTATGTGGATACCAACTTCTATATTTCCATTGTCTAAGATTTTGTAAGATAAAGCATCATCAAAGTCTTTGGCAGTCAATGGATCAATCGTACTTGTGAAGACTTGGCGGAAATCTCTTCTTCTAGCTATCTCATCATCTGTAATGTCACCATGAAGAGAAGCTGCTTCAGAAAGTACTTCTTCCGAAAATTCAGGATCAAAACCATTGGATAATAAGATAGATTGCATATTCATCTCATGGTCTGTCAGATTCTCGAGGATGCTTATGACTTTTCCCCAAATGGATTTATTTTGTCCTTTTCCCCATTCTGTAATCTCCACTACGACCCGATCATCATCTTTACTTGCTAAAGTTTGGTCATGATGAACCATCACTTCAGGAAAAATTTTGGTATTTTCAGGGAATACAATCGCATACTTGTCAAAATATTTGATATGTCCAATGACACGTGCAAGTGCTCTTTTTTCTATAGAAACTATTCTGCCTTCAGGTCTTCTGCGAGATCTACTTTCGGTGACAGCGACGGTGACTTGGTCTTTGTGAAGCGCACCTTTCAGATTTTTTGAGTGGACGTAAATGTCTTCTACGGATTCTGTATGGATAATATATGCTGCTCCAGATCGTGTCATATCTACCGTTCCCGTATAGAGAATGGTATCTTCTGATTTTCTATTGGATCTTTGTGCTCTTTCGGGTGTAAAAATTTCCCATTTATAGCGATCTTCAGAAAATTTCACTACTTTTTTATCCTTTGCCAATTTGTCTAGTGCTTTGTGGATGGCATCAGGAGGATTGGCTACATTTATTTTTCTAGAAATTTGGGTAACTGTGAAGCGAGTTTTTGGATTCTTAGAGAGGAGCTTTTCTATTTGATTAAGTAGTTCTGCGTCTTTTAATTGTCTTGGTTTTCTAATCATTTTGTTTGTTTAACATCAGTAGTTAACCAATAAAATGTGCATTAAGTTCAGAAAATGTACATTAAATTACTGTAAACTCACAGAATGTCTGTCAGTTTTAGACCACCAAAGACTAAGTATTTTGAAAATATTGATTACAAATTTACATCTCAATTCAATGTATCCAATGCAAATATAATCTCACCAGTAGGCAATACTTCCATTGCAAAAGCTTTGGACATCGATGCATCATATTCTTCACCATCTAGGGTTTGACCTGCAATGATATTGATGATAAGATCTGGCTCGATAGAAGCTACAGATTTTTTGATGACATTATCGTTTACGATGGTACTTGCGATAGATTTTTTATTAATAAGTTCGCCATTTTTGTCAAGGGTGACCATAATAAAGTCATATCTAAGAAGTGCACCTTTCCAATACACCACGGTATTAAATTTTTCTTCCTTCGGCAACCTAAAGCAAGGAATAAATTCTGTAAATTCGTCTGCATCTTTTTCCCATTCGAGTAATACTTCATCAATAAACACTTGTGGAAATGGATCAGCATTGGTTTCGTAATCATTAAGATAATCTTCCGAAACGATAATTGGCAACTCTGTTTCTGGAAAATAATGGAGAATCTTGTCTAATTTGCTCATAAAAAACTACTAATCTTGAGTTTGCTTCGAAAAGTCTATGGAATAATATTGAGAATAAATGTTTTTCTACTGAATTGAAAATCAACCGTTTCCCTTTAGGGTTCAGGGTAAAAAACTGTTGATTTTCATGTTTTTTATTTTCGGAGTGGCCCTAATCTTTAATCACTTTAAGACTCAAATCTAGACATCCAGCTGAGTGGGTCAATGCCCCTGCCGAAATATAGTCAACACCGGTCATTGCTACTTTACGCACAGATTGCAAAGTGATACCACCTGAAGCTTCCGTTTCAAATCGTCCATCTACATGCGCAACGGCTTCTGCCAAAATTGGTAATTCGAAATTATCAAACATGATTCTTGTCACGCCGCCTTTATTGAGAACTTCTTGAAGTTCTACCAAATTTCTAACTTCTACCGTTATACCAAGATCTAAGTTATTATTTTTTAAATATTCATGAACTTTTGTAATGGCTTCAGTGTGCGAACCACAAGCATCCACATGGTTATCTTTGATCATAATCCAATCATAAAGTCCAATGCGATAGTTCTCACAACCTCCAACTTTTACCGCCCATTTTTCAAGAAATCTTATTAAAGGTGTTGTTTTTCTCGTATCCAAAATTTTGACAGGAAGTCCTTCTACTTCGAATGCAAAACGACTGCTCAAAGTCGCAATACCACTTAGTCGTTGCATCGTATTGAGAATTAATCTCTCAGCTTTCAGTAACGCTTGTGAATTACATTCCACATAAAAAGCGACATCACCATATTTTACATCTTCTCCATCTTGGATTTTAATGTCAAGGGTAGCTGTAGGGTCTACATTTTTGAAAATGGCTTCAGCTATTGCTACTCCTGCAATCACACCTTCAGATTTTACAAGAAGTTTTGCATTACTTCGGTCATCAGTAGGGATGCATGCTAATGAAGTGTGATCTCCTTCATGAATATCTTCGTGAAGTGCATCAATGATAAATTCCTGTAAAAGAGTATGATCTAAACTTGCCATTATTGTACATTTATATAAAAAAGACCACAAAGATAAGACAATCATTCCGAAAAACAGTCCAATATATCTAATTCTCATCTAAGATTATAATCATTCTATTCAGGATTTTAGACTTTAAAGTTATAAAATTGCTATAGGATAGTAGGTTTTAATAAACTCGACAGACAGAAAATAAATTCGTACCTTTGTGCTATCTTCGATAAATATGAAAGCAAAAAAATCATTTGGACAGCATTTTTTGGTGAATGAACATGTGGCAGAAAAAATTGCTAACAGTCTTCTAAAAACTGAAGGAATCAGAAATGTCCTTGAAATTGGTCCTGGAAAAGGAGTTCTTACAAAGTACTTATCCAAACATGACACTAATCTGAAAGTAGTGGAAGCAGATCAAGATATGGTGGCTTTCCTTACTCGAAACAATGTGTTGAATCCGGATCAGATCACTTTTTTAGATTTCTTAAAGTTGAATTTATCCAAAGTTTTTGATGGAGAACAATTTTACTTGATAGGCAATTATCCATATAATATCTCATCACAGATCTTATTCAAAATGATCAATTCCAAGGAGTTGGTTCCTGAGATGGTGGGAATGTTTCAAAAAGAAGTAGCCGATAGAGTTGTGTCTCCACCGGGTTCAAAAACATATGGTGTTATAAGTGTCCTTGTTCAAGCCTATTATGAAGGGAAAACAATAATTGATGTAGCTCCAGGATCATTTAGTCCACCACCAAAGGTTAACTCTAGCGTGATCAGATTAAAAAGAAAGGAAAATTTTGAACTTCCTTGCGATGATCGATTGTTTAGAACAGTAGTAAAAACAAGTTTTAATTCGAGGCGTAAAATGTTGCGCAATACCTTGAAACCATTGGTGCAAGATCCATCCATACTCGAAGATCCTTTTTTTACACAACGTCCAGAACAGCTAGGCGTGGCAGAATTTGTAGAAATTACCAATAAATTAAAAAATCAAATAATACCAGAATAATATGAGTTTAGAGTCATTAATTACAAACGATCTGAAAGAAGCTATGAAAGCCAAAGACCAAGTAGCTCTTAGGTCTATACGCGCCATTAAAGCTGCAGTACTACTATTTAAAACAGATGGTAGTGGTGATGTATTAGATACGGACAAAGAGATAAAACTCCTTCAAAAATTGGTCAAACAAAGACAAGATTCACTAGATATTTATACCAAACAAGGAAGAGAAGATCTTGCGGTCACAGAAAGAGAAGAAATCGCTGTTATCCAGAAATACCTTCCAGCACAGCTTACTGATGATGAACTAAAAGCAGCAATTACTGAGCTTATCGCTGAATCTGGTGCGACATCTATCAAAGAAATGGGTAAAGTGATAGGCCTAGCTAATCAGAGACTAGCAGGAAAAGCTGAAGGCAAGGCAATCGCAGCAACAGTTAAGGAGCTTTTGAGCTGATTTTTAGGAAATCAATATTCCTTTTTAATCCTTGATATTTGGTTCTTTTTACGGCACTACCTTCAAATAGTGTATCAAAAACTGGAATAGTCAGTTCGTACCAATCAGCTTTGGTCATAGAAAGTAATTCTGCTTTTGGCAAAAAAGCTTCTTCATTATGTGGTGTCGAAAATCGATTCCAGGGACAAACTTTTTGGCAAATATCACATCCGAACATATAGTTTGCCATCTTATCACTGAACTCGGTAGGTATGGCATCCTTCAGTTCTATTGTTAGGTAGGAAATACACTTACTGCCATCCATAAAATATCCATTAGGGCTGATGGCTTCTGTCGGACAGGCATCTATACATCGAGTGCAAGTGCCACAATAATCTGTGATCGGGTCATCATAGTGTAAGTCTAGATCAATGATTATTTCTGCAAGGAAAAAATAGCTTCCTTTTCTAGGATTGATCAATAGCGTATTTTTTCCTATCCAACCTATACCACTCCTTTTTGCCCAATCACGCTCCAATACAGGAGCAGAGTCTACAAATACCCTTCCATCTACATCGCCAAAAGTAGCTTTTATCCATTCAAAAAGAGAAAGCAACTTCTTTTTGACAATCTTATGGTAATCTTTACCATATGCATATATAGAAATTTTGGGTGCATCTACATCCTCTTGTTTTTCTTCAGAATAATAGTTGTATGCTAATGAAATAACACTTTTTGCACCCGGAACTAACAGTGTAGGATCCACCCTTTTGTCAAAGTGATTTGCCATGTAAGACATTTCACCATGATGATTTTGATTGAGCCAGTTTTCTAAGTTTTTTGCTTCTTCTTCCATGAATTCAGCCTTTGATGTGCCACACAAAAAGAAACCTAGCTCCGTGGCTTTTTCTTTAATAAGGGCAGATCGTTGTGAGACATTCATAATGCTAATTGAATGTCAAAGGTAAGGCTGTTTTGCTAAAAGTAGGAAGATTGCTTTTAATATTACCTATGTACTTTTAAGAAAACCCAATTTTTGATCTGGAGTGATCACGAGATGGAAGTTTTCTTTAAATAATTTAATGGCGATTGCAAGTAGTATGATACCGAATACTTTACGCAAAACTGCTGCTCCAGCTTCACCAAGTTTTTCTTTTATCCAAGTTGAATAGTGTAACACTGCAAATACAAGTATAATATTTAATATTATGGCTACTAATATATCTATTGATTCATATTTAGATTTCAATGAAATAATGGTAGTCATCGTACCAGCTCCCGCTATCAGTGGAAAGGCAATAGGAACTACTGTGCCCACGGATGATGTTCCTTGTCCTTCTCTAAAAAATCTTACGCCAAGTATCATTTCTAAGCCTAAAAAAAATAGGATAATAGCCCCTGCCACGGCAAAAGACTGAACGTCTAGTCCAAAAAGTCCTAGAATGCCTTCACCTACAAAAAGAAAAGCTATCATTAGACCCAACGAAACTAAAGCTGCCTGTAGTGAATCCACAACAACACCTTTGTTCTTTAAGTCGATAATCACAGGAATATTGCCCACAATGTCTATGACAGAAAAGAGTATTAAACCAATGCTAAGTATATTCTGAATGTCCATGACAAATTTTATTTGTTTTGTATATACAAATAAGACGTAAAATAAAATATAATGTTGCTTGAATAGGTATTAACTTACATCAATTGACATAAGATTAACATTAAAGTGACAGATTGAGCACTTTATTACATTACTAAAATGGAATTTTTGAACCTGATGACCTTCTAGATCAATTACTCGTCCACTCTTTCTATCTGCGCTCCAAGTGCATTCAGACGACCATCAATGTTCTGATATCCCCTATCTATTTGACTGATATTGAAGATCATACTCTCGCTTTTGGCAGAAAGTGCTGCGATCAATAATGATACTCCAGCTCTAATGTCTGGCGAACTCATATGAATACCTCTAAGCTGTGACTTGCGCTCCATACCTATTACAGTGGCACGGTGTGGGTCACAAAGTATGATTTGAGCACCCATATCTATGAGTTTGTCTACAAAAAACAAACGACTTTCAAACATTTTTTGATGAATAAGGATGCTACCTCTAGCTTGTGTAGCTACCACTAGGATAATACTAAGCAAATCTGGCGTAAACCCTGGCCACGGACTATCGTAAATCGTCATGATAGATCCGTCTATGAAACTTTGAATTTCATATACATCTTGTGCTGGAATGTATAGGTCGTCCCCTTGTACGTCTATCTGGATACCTAGTTTTTCGAATGTATTTGGAATGATTCCTAAGTTTGGTACGGAAACATTTTTTATGGTCAAACTAGATTGTGTCATTGCAGCCATCCCTATGAAACTTCCTATCTCAATCATATCAGGAAGAATAGTATGCTCTGTGCCACCCAAACTTTCTACACCATGAATAGTTAGTAAATTAGATCCAACACCTGATATTCGAGCGCCCATATTATTGAGCATTTTAGAGAGTTGTTGTAAGTAAGGCTCACAAGCAGCATTGTAAATTTGGGTGATGCCTTCTGCAAGCACAGCTGCCATTAGCACATTTGCAGTACCTGTGACTGATATTTCATCCATCAAAATATAACTACCTTTAAGCTTTTCAGCTCCAATGTAAAACTGGTCACCATGCTCATCATAATTAAAATTGGCACCTAATTTTTCAAAACCCAAGAAGTGTGTATCGAGTCTTCTACGTCCTATCTTGTCACCACCTGGCTTTGGTAAATAAGCTTTTTTATATCTAGCCAAAAGCGGACCGAGCAGCATGACAGATCCTCTTATTTTTTTTGCATTTTCTTGGTAATCAGTCGAAGAAAGTTTATCTGTATCAATGTCGTCTGCTTGAAAAGTAAAGTCGTTTGTATTTATTTTTTCTATTTTCACTCCGAGACCTTTGAGCAGTTCTATTTGCTTTCTGATGTCAAGGATATCTGGTATATTTTTAATTGTGACTTTTTTGTCTGTCAGTAGTACAGCACTTATGATTTGGAGGGCTTCATTTTTTGCACCTTGTGGCTGTATTTCACCGGATAACTTAGCGTTTCCTTGTACTCTGAATGCTTGGTTTGACATAAATCTGATTTTTTGTTTGTTTGACGGGTCAAATATATTACAATAAAATATAATGTTTTGAAAATTGAGAATATTTCTATGTTTTTATCTTTTAATTACTTCTGTAAAAGTGTATTTAAAGATATTAAAGTTTAGTTATTTAGACGTCACTATGCCTTTCCCAATAGTTTTGGTCTTCCACTTCTTCGCACAGATTTAAGTAGTTTTGATACCTTAGTTCACTAATGTAACCTTGTACCACTGCGTTTTTAATAGCACATTTTGGTTCATTTCTATGGGTGCAATTGGCAAACTTGCATTGATCTGATAGTTCAAAAAATTCTTTGAAGTTGTGCGAAATATCTTTTACTTCTAAGTGCGAGAAAGCAAGTGTCTTTATACCTGGCGTATCAATGATGGCACCACCAAATGATAACTGAAACATCTCTGCAAATGTGGTCGTATGTTGGCCTTTACCTGAAAAATCTGATATTTCTTCAGTCCTAAGATTGAGATTTGGCTCTATAGCATTGACTAAAGTTGATTTTCCTACGCCTGATTGTCCGCTTATTAGTGTTGTTTTGTCTTTCAGTAAAGAACGTATTTCATCTATTCCAGTGCCATTTACAGAAGAAGTGAGCATTACTTTGTAGCCAATTTTGGTATATACTTCATGAAGATGATGGAACATATCCATATCTTCTTTATTGTTAATGTCCGATTTATTGAATACAATGATGGCAGGGATGGAGTATGGTTCTGTCATGATCAAAAACCTATCAATAAACCCAATTTTCAAATTTGGTTCTTTAATCGTGACTATGATCATCACTTGATCTACATTACTTGCCAAAAAGTGCAATTGATGTTTTTTGCGTGGTGATTGTCTTACGACATAGTTTTTACGTGGTGATATTGCTCTAATTATTGCTCTAAAAGCATCAGCATCTTCTTTTTCTAATTCTATAGTGACTTCATCTCCTACTGCAATTGGATTGGTAAGTTTGAGGTCATCAAGCTTTATTTTGCCCGCAATTCTACATTTATAATTTATGCCATTTTCGGCATTTACACTGTACCAACTACCAGTAGATTTTACTACGATACCTTTCATTGGAGTTGTGTGGATTTTTTAGATGATGACTGTTCGTGAATAGCTTTTGATATATCAATGATTAGTTGTGGATCTTTTTCTATTGCATTGCCTACCACAATGACATCTGCTCCTGCTTTGGCGTTTGCAGCAGCTTTTTCCGGAGTTGATATCCCTCCACCTACGATGAGTGGAATATTGATGGCGCTACTCACGGTATTAATCATGGACTCAGATATAGGATTTTTGGCTCCGCTTCCCGCATCCATGTATATTTGTTTTAGGCCTAGTAACTCTCCAGCCATTGCTGTGCAAAGTGCAATGTCGTCTTTATTTGCTGGTATAGGACTTGTATTACTCATATATTGTACACTTGTCATGATGCCACCATCTATGAGCATGTATCCAGTAGATATAATCTCAAGTGGACTCATTTTCAGGAAAGGGGCTGTAATCACGTGTTTTCCAATTAATAAATCAGCATTTCTTCCCGAGATTAGTGAAAGAAATAACAAACCATCTGCTTTATAACTTAATTGAAAGGAATTACCTGGGAAAAGTATCATAGGAATATGACACATTTCTTTCATAGATTTAAGTACATAATCCAACATATCATTGACAACCAAACTTCCTCCAATAAAAAAATAGTCTACACCTGCCTCCACAGACATTTCCAATACTTTTTGGATTTTACCTAAACGTACTTTATCGGGATCAATTAGGACAACAAATTTTTTTTCGCCATTATTTTTGGCATCTAAAAATTGTTGGTATATCGTATTTGTTATCATATACTTGTCAGTAAACGATGTAAAGGTATGGATAAATCATGTAAAGTGTACTCTTACCTACGAAGTATTTAGTCTTTATTGCTTCTTAGCTGGAGATGTGATTATAAAACAATCGTCACAATCGCCAGGCTTGAAATCAATGTGACCTTGTGTTTTTAAGTCGAGTAATATTTCTTGATATGTTTTATTAATATCTATTTTTACATTCGTATTTTTGTCAAATTTCGTACCTCTCTCTACTTTTATTTTTTTCTTATGAAACTTAAGTAAAAAGCCTTTAATTACGTTATCAAGTTTGAATGTGGAACCTTTTACTTCAGGTGTAGAAGTTTTTTCCTTTTGTGATTTGGTTTTTGGAGTACCTTTTTGAAGTGGTTCTAAATTAGTATTTTTGGACTCTTCTACTACGGTTTTTATGGTATCTTGAGGTACAAAAAAATTGCCAAATTTAAATAACAATGTTTCTCCTTTCTCTAGAATCCGTTTGTTGTTTCTGTTGAGTACTTGTGATACAGCTATTTTGCCAGATATATTTTGGATGATGGTCATGCCATCTTTTTTATTAATAACAAACTCAGTTCCTAATACTTCTACCAATACATCACCATAAAATACCCTGAAAGGCAATTTGTCATTTTTTTTGACACTAAAAGTAGCAGTTCCTGTTAGGATAATTTTTCTGTCGATTGCGTCATCTAAGTGCAGTGGATATTCAATTTTAGAATTTTGACTCAGTTCAATTTTAGAACCATCAATCATATTTATTTTTTCTATATTGTTTGTAGTAATGACGGTAGTTCTGTATGGGTCATTATTTTTAAACATAAACAAAGATCCTAGTATCAATATAAAAGAAGCTGCTATGGTAATAACGTAAATAATTGGTTTCCTAAAAATTACTGACAATGGAGATTTTTTAACATTATTACTCTTATCTTGCATAAGTGGTTGAGATTCACCAACTTTTTCTAAGAATAAATTCCATTCAGAATCCACATCGAAGACTTTAAAATCTTCAATTTCTTTATTTTGTTTCAATATGGAATCTAATTTTTTCAATTATTATTTTGTTATTATTATTTGTTTATGATTTTTAATTTGTTTTAAAGACGCATTATAAAATTTATGTCACAATATTAATCAAAAAAATCTGGATGATTTCTTAATTCTTTTTTTAAGTGTATTAAAATTTTGCTTATATTATCTTCTACGCTTCTCTTAGAAATGCGGAGATAATCTGCTATTTCTTCGTAAGTAAGGCCTTCAAATTTATTCAATATAAAGATCTCTCGGGATTTTTCTTTTTTGTCCTTCAGGCAATTTTCTACTGCTTGACGGACTATATATGGATCTAATTGTTTGCCATTGTCATCCAAGATATTTAAATCGTTGGTATCTAAATCAGTATTGCTCAAATGATTTTTATTCTTTCGGATATAATCAATCATTGAATTTTTTGTTACTTGAAATAAATAACTTTTTGGAGATGAATGTACTTCTATTTTATCTTTATTTTCCCAGATTTTGACAAAAGTAAATTGGACAACTTCTTTACTATTTTCAAAATTATTGATATATTTATTCACGAAATTGACCAAAGGGTTGTAGTATTCCCTATAAGTTGTTTCAAAATCTTTTATATTCTCAAAAGGTTTGGTCAATGTCCCTGAATCGTTTTATCTCGTAATGATTAAAAAATCGCACAAATATATTAAAAATGTCTGGATTTTGGTTTTATGTATTATTTAAGATTTTATTTTGACGATTATTATATTCATAAGTAACATAAGAACTTATTTTAAATGTACAAAAAAAAAGACCACACTCCGTAATTAAACAGAGCATGGCCTCAAAACTGAACTTACTTCTTATTATTGTTTAACAAACTTCTTTACGGAGCTTCCATCTTTGGTACCTATTTTCAAAAAGTAAATACCATTAGGTAAGTGACTAACATCAATTTGTTCGTCTAATGAAAGATTTGTTTGAGAAACAAGTGATCTTCCTTGTATATCTACTATTTCAAAAATATCTGCAAATGAATTTGAATTTGTGATGTCAATTTTGATTTTATCTATTGCAGGATTTGGTGTTATGTTCAAAGATAGATTATCTTCTAGATCAACACTTGAACTCGGTGGCGGTAACAATACTGCATTTATCACATGGACTACACCGTTGTCAGCAATAATGTCTGCTACGGTTACTTGAGCATTATTAATAAATACACCATTATTATTGATTGTTACAGTCACTTCTGCACCGTTAAGTGTAATGATTTTTTGTCCGTCAGATAGATCGGTTGACAAAGCTTCGCCACTCACTGCATGGTAGGTCAAAATAGCTGTAAGCGTAGGTATATCATTCAACAAATTTTCAACTGTACCTGAAGGTAAAGCGGCAAAAGCTGCATCTGTGGGTGCAAATACCGTAAATGGCCCTTCTCCAGATAGGGGCACATTAAGGCCTGCTGCTATTACTGCTGTCTCTAAGATGGTGTGGTCTGGTGAGTTTACTATGATATCTACTATTGTGTTTGGTGCAACTGGTGGTAACAACACCGCATCAATTACATGTACTACACCATTGTCAGCAATGATATCTGCTACAGTCACCTTCGCATCATTAATAAATACACCATCAGCGTTTATAGTCACTATTACATCTTCTCCATTTACAGTGGTCAAAACTTGTCCATCAGAAAGGTCCGTAGATAATGCTGAGCCTCCTACTACGTGATATGTAAGAATAGATGTCAATGTAGGTATATCTTCTAGAAGTGCTTCTAAAGTACCTGGAGTCAAAGCTGCAAAAGCTTCATCTGTTGGAGCAAAAACTGTAAATGGACCTTGACCTGAAAGTGTCTCTGCAAGACCTGCTGCTAATACAGCTGCTTCAAGTGTATTGTGGTCGGGTGAGTTAACGATGATATCAACCACCGTATTGGTCTCTTCTAATGGTGTTAATACTGCATCGATCACGTGCACTACACCATTATCAGTGACAATATCTGCTACAATAACTTTCGCGTTGTTAATAAATACTCCATCAGCATTGATAGTTACTCGAATATTTTCTTCTAAAAGTGTATTAATCAATTGACCATCGCTCAGGCTTGAAGAGAGAGCTAAACCACCAACTAAATGGTATGTTAATACTTCTTCAAGTAATCCTTCATTGTCTAATAATTCGTTAATAACTTCTAAGCCTAGTGCGCTAATAGCAGCATCAGTCGGTGCAAAAAGTGTAAATGGACCGTAACCTTCTAGTGGATCTGAAAATCCAGACAAATCAAGTAATGACTCAAGTATGGTATGATTTGCTGAATTTCTGACAACATCTACAATGGTAGAATCAGGAGCTAATAATACGGCATCGATTACATGTACAACACCATTATCTGCTTCGATATCTGTTACCGTTATTTTGGCATTGTTAATGAAAATACCATCTTCATTGGCAGTAATTGTAACTGTTTTGTTATTTAGCATTAAACTATATCCAACTTCTTCTCCTAGATCAAAAATATCGGTTGAAGGTATTTGACCTTCTGTGACGTGATATAACAATACTTCTCTAAGAGCACCTTGAGGATCAGCTAACAAAGCTTCTACAGTTCCCGCTGGCAAAGCTGCAAATGCTGCATCTGTTGGCGCAAATACGGTGTAAATATCATCACCAGATAAAACGCCGTCTAACTCTGCTGCCAAAATAGCTGCTTCTAATGTATTGTGATCTGCTGAATTTTGTATGATATCAAATATAGTATTGGTTTCTACTGGTGGCGATAGTACTGCATCAATTACGTGAACTACTCCATTTGCAGTTTCTATGTCAGCTATGGTGACTTGAGCATCGTTAATAAATACGCCATCTGAATTTATCGTGACGGTGATATCGGCACCATTTAAGGTTGTAATCACTTGACCATCAGCTAGATCCGAAGAAAGAGCAGTCGAGCCCACTACAT
Source organism: Saprospiraceae bacterium (assembly GCA_041739205.1). Classification (GTDB taxonomy): domain Bacteria; phylum Bacteroidota; class Bacteroidia; order Chitinophagales; family Saprospiraceae; genus OLB9. The sequence continues at coordinate 20,355 of JBGSOH010000100.1, read as the reverse complement.
GATATGTCAGAATGGATGTAAGTGTAGGAATGTCATTAAACAAAGCATCAATAGTTTCTTGAGAAAGGGCTATGAATGCTGCATCCGTTGGTGCAAAAACAGTAAAAGGGCCATCACCATCAAGTGTTAATCCTAATCCTGCAGCATTGATAGCAGAAGTTAGAATGGCATGGTCCGTGCTATTTGCAATGTAATCCATAACAGTCTGTTCTGATGGTATCAATACTGCATCAATTACGTGAACTACGCCATTATCTGTTTCAATATCTGCAACGATTACTTTGGCATCATTTATAAAAACACCATCACTATTAATCGTCACAGTGTGTGTTTCAGAAAATGGTAATGCTGAAAAAATTATTTGTCCAGAACTTAAATCTGATGATAATAGGTTTTCAGGTGTAACGTGATACAATAAAATTTGAGACAATAAACCTTGTGGGTCTTGAAGTAAAGTTTCTAAGATCCCTTCAGGAAGTGCTGCGAAAGCTGCATCTGTTGGTGCAAAAACAGTGAAAGGTCCAGCTCCGTTTAAAGTATTTACTAGGCCTGCTGCGCCTACAGCTGCTTCTAATGTATTGTGATCTGCTGAACCTACGATAACATCTACTACAGTGTTTGGTGGTAAAAGTACTGCATCAATTACATGTACTACTCCATTATCAGTTTCAATATCAGCTAGGGTCACTTGTGCATCGTCGATAAATACACCATCGTTATTAATGGTAACCTTTACAGTTTTTCCATTATTTAAAGTTACGATTGATTGACCATCATTAAGACCTGAAGATAGTGCATTCGCTCCCACTACGTGGTTTAATAAAATGTTGGTCAATGCGCCTTGTGGATTTTGAAGAAGTGTCTCTACTGTTCCATCTGGCAAGGCTGAGAATGCTGCATCCGTTGGTGCAAAAACAGTGAAAGGTCCTGCTCCGTTTAAAGTATTTACTAACCCAGCAGCGCCTACAGCTGCTTCTAAAGTGTTGTGATCTGCGGAACCTACTATTACATCTACCACCGTATTCGATGGTAACAATACTGCATTTATAACGTGCACTACACCATTGTCTGCAATAATATCTGCTACTGTCACTTGTGCATCATCTATGAAAACACCGTTATTATTAATGGTAACTTTGACAGTTTTGCCACTGTTGAGTGTAACAATAACTTGGCCATCAGTAAGACCTGAAGATAGTGCGTTTGCTCCCACTACGTGGTTTAATAAAATGTTAGTTAATGCGCCTTGTGGATCTTGAAGAAGTGTTTCCACTGTCCCGTCTGGAAGCGCTGCGAAAGCTGCATCCGTTGGTGCAAAAACAGTGAAAGGACCGTCGCCTGACAAAGTACCCTGTAAGTTTGCAGCAATCACTGCTGCTTCTAAAGTGTTGTGATCGGGTGAATTTACAATGACATCCACTACCGTTTGAGCTTGTACCATTCTTAACGTTAAAGTAAAAAGAATGAGAAGTAAAAATTTCAATTTCATAAAATGGATTTTTTGGTAAAATAAAAAGTAATACATCTTAATAAGTGACGAAATATCAGAATAGGTTGCCTTATAGAATAATTTTTGTTTAAATATTTTATCAATAAACCTAAACAAAAATTATTTGTTTGTCGAAGCAACCAAAAGCCAATACCATTCACTATTAATATTAGGATGATGGATAATCAAAAAATAAAACTTTGTATTGAAGGCAATCGAATAGCCCAAAAAGAACTGTACGAAGCGTACAAAGTGAATCTATATGTTTTATGCCAAAGGTATTTTTCTGATTTAGAAGATGCAAGAGATGCTTTGCAAGAAGGATTTGTGAAAGTGTTTAGAGACTTGTATCAATATGACGAAACAAAGGGCCATGTATCAAGTTGGATTAAAAAAGTATTCGTCAACACATGTTTAGAAAAATTAAGGAAGAAAAAAATTGATTTCCAAAAAATAGAAGATTTTGACCATGAAGTGGTTTATGATTCTGGAATTTTATCCGATCTCAATCTCAAAGACTTAACCAAAATGATACAGATGTTACCAACTGGATATAGGACCGTCTTTAATTTGTATGTGATTGAAGGATATAATCACCAAGAGATAGCAGATCAATTAAGGATTAGTGAAAGTACATCTAAAACTCAACTTATGAAAGCAAAAAATATGTTGAGATTAAAACTTGAAGATGTTTTTAAATAAGAAAAATGGAAGATAATAATAATAATTTAGAAAAATTTTTTAGAGATAAGTTCAATCAGCGGATAGAGCCGCAAGATTGGAATATCCCTGATAATGAAATTTGGGATGGAATAGCTTCAGAAATACAACAGGATGATAAAAAGAGAAGGGTTGGTATTTTACCATTACTTTTACTTGGTGCAAGTATGCTTATTTCTATGCTAATAGGTATCGACAACTATAATAAAGGTAAAGATATATCAGCCTTGAAGAAAGAGCTAAAAGCTTGTTCTAATATACCAGATTTATCAACAAAAGAGTCTAATATTACTGAAAAGGTAAGTACTGAACAAGAAGTTATACCTACTCAACAAAGGATCAATGAAGATCATCCTACACATGGAGTGAAGCAAAAGTCCTTTGCCCGAAATATTATAAGAGATGAGTTTATTAAAAAAAACAATAAACCAGCTTCGACACTTAACTTACCTTCAAATACGGCAGCAGATATACCAAAATTAGAAATTGACAAGGCAAGTGTTCTAGAGACTTATGCTGAAAATATGGAAAATAAACTGGTCAGCCCAATATTTATTTCGGCATTACCAATATTAAGTTTTACGGCTCTGCAAAGTCAAAGTGTAGCAGAAGTAGTTGATTTACCCATCGTCACACAGTCAATATTTTCAAAAAAAGAAGCAAAAAGCTCGATTACTTTAGGTTCGATTGTTCGATACATTCAATGGCACGATAAAGTAAAGGGCAATTTTAATAATCCGCTGGAAGGTTTGCTTGTGAAAGAAGAAACTTCACCTTCATTGGCCTTAGGACTGGCATTAAACAAAAAGATAAATAATCATTTGGTCCTGAATACGGGTTTGATGTACTACCAGCGTAATCAAACGTCAAAGTATGAGATCAACTTGCCGTATTCGACCGTAGATGAGATAAACGTAGGATCCGAATTTGAAAATAGATTTTCTCATAGTTTACCTACAGGGTTAGGAAATATAAATACCAATCTTGTCTTATCTAGAAGTATCAATAGTCCTGTGACGAATAATGAAAATGTGTATTTAGATTTCTCATTACAAAATCATGTTAGCGCACTAACTGTGCCATTAACCTTGACTTATCATATGAAAGAAATGGGTAATGGTTTTTTCTTTCAGGGTGGAATTATGAATGAGTTTATTATCAATAATGAAATAAGAGAAATAAACACAGAAAGTCATCACACTTTTGTACAGGATAAGTCAATAAATGTTGATTACAACACATCTCAAATAAATAAATTCAACACAAGCGCGTTGATTGGCATCGGCTACGAAAAAGAAATTTTTAAAGGAATTGGTATCTCATTATCAACAAATTATGGATTTGCATTGACAAATACGTTTGCCACTCCAAATTATCAACATAAGATTGATCAATTAGGACTACAAATGATGGTCGTAAAGAAGATTTAATAGGAAGGCTGACCAATAAATGATATAGGAGTATATTTAAATTTGTATTGATTAGCAACTAAGGAAATTTTTAAACATTCTCTAAATTGATCTATGTAAAGAGCAAGTTTACCATTAAATTGTATTATGTAAGGATCAAAATGTACTTAAAATTGCATAAAATATAGATGAAATGTATATCTACGTGTAATATGAATTTTTTTGGTCAGTAAATTACTACTAGATGAGATATTATAACCTAACTAGTTCGGTTAACTTCAAACCTTTAAAGGTACATTCTTCAAAATCTCCAATGTAAAATCCCAAAATTTCTCTACCGAAGCAATATTTACTCTTTCGTCAGGTGAATGTGCTCCCTTGATGGTAGGACCATAAGATATCATATCCATATCAGGATAATTACGGCCTAAAATTCCACATTCTAAACCTGCATGACATGCTACTACTGATGCTTTTGCTCCATGCATTTTTTCGTAGAGATTAGACAAGACTTTAAGTATTGGTGAGTTGACATTCGGTGTCCAACCAGGATAATCTCCTGAAAATGTAACATCAAATCCCGCTAGGTCAAAAACAGATTTAAGACTCTGTGCCACATCGAGCTTCGACGATTCTACAGATGATCTTGTGAGACAAAGTATTTTAGCTAGACCATTTTTGACATCTACTTTGGCTACATTATTGGAAGCTTCTACAAGGTCAGCAATGTCTGGACTCATTCGGAATACACCATTGTGTGCGCCATATATGGCATTTAATATTTGTTTTTGTGCTGAGATTGTAAGGACTGAAGAAGGCGCATCAATATCAGCTATCTCTATCAAAAGATTCGGCTCTATGGAAGCAAATTCTTTTTTGATGTCATTGATTCTTTGATTTATGGAGTCCAAAAGTTCATCATTTTTTACTTTTGTCACTGCAATTAAAGCCTTACTTTCTCTAGGAATGGCATTACGTAAACTTCCACCTTCAAATGATCCAAGTCTTAGACCGTTTTCTTCCTGACCATAAAGCAATCTATTAAGAATTTTATTTGCATTGCCACGTCCGAGATGTATTTCTACACCTGAATGCCCACCTTTAAGACCTTTGACGTTGATTTGTAAACCTACATATTCACTATTATTAAGTGCTTCTGTTTCATAATTTCTAACTGCGGTCACATCGATACCACCTGCACATCCTATATCTATTTCGTCATCTTCTTCTGTATCAAGATTAAGCAGAATCTCACCATTCAGCATTCCACCTTGGAGACCCATTGCGCCTGTCATTCCTGTCTCTTCATCTATTGTAAATAATGCTTCTAGCGCTGGATGTGCAATGTCCTTTGACGCTAGAATAGCCATGATTGTAGCCACGCCTATACCATTATCAGCACCTAATGTCGTACCACGAGCTTTGACCCAATCTCCATCTAAGTACATGTCAATACCTTGGGTATCAAAATTAAAGGTAGTGTCTCCATTTTTTTGGTGTACCATGTCGAGATGTGACTGCATCACTATAGGTTTGCGGTCTTCCATTCCAGGCGTTGCAGATTTGCGTATGATAACATTTCCCACATGATCTTTGATGGTCTCAAGACCTAAATTTTTACCAAAATCGAGTGCAAACTGAATGATTCGTTCTTCTTTTTTGGATGCACGAGGCACAGCATTTATATCTGCAAAATGATTCCAAAGTGAAGAAGGTTGAAGATTTCTAACGGATGTGGACATGATTTTTGACTTTATTTGATGGTAAAGATATATAAATTATGCATTAGCTGAATAAGAAATTAATATCATCTTTGGTGAGTTTTTTGAAGAATGCACCATCTTCTGTGATGAGTTCTTTAGAAATACCCAACTTTTTCTCTTGCAAAAGCAAGATTTTTTCTTCTACAGAGTCTTTGCATATCATTTTGTAGGCAAAGATATTATTTTTCTGACCGATACGATGGGTTCTATCTATGGCTTGTTGCTCCACAGCTGGATTCCACCAAGGGTCAACGATGTAGACATAATCTGCTTCAGTAAGATTGAGACCTACGCCACCTGCTTTCAGAGAAATGAGAAATACTTTTATATCTGGACTAGACTGGAATATTTCTACCTGAGCTTTTCTATTTGCAGCACTTGTGCTTCCATCTAGATAACAGTATTTAATTTTATTTTCATCAAGTTCTTCACGGATCAAAGCCAACATTTCAGTAAATTGAGAAAAGACAAGCATCTTATGATCTCCAGTATTTTCGGTTATTTCTCTGACAAGTTCTTGGATTTTTACACCTTTGAAAGGTTTTCTTTCTTTATCCTTTACCAACCTAGGGTCATCACATATTTGACGAAGACGTAGAAGACCTTCGAGAATGTACATACCCGATTTTGCCATGCCTTCTTCTTCTATCTTTTGCGTAAGTGCGTGGCGATAATAATCTTTGTACTCGTCATACATTGACTTTTGAGCCTTGTCCATCTGACACCAAAGGATGGTTTCTGTTTTGTCGGGTAAGTCAACAGCTACTTCGGATTTTGTCCTTCTTAGCATAAATGGTTTGATCATCGTACGCAAGGTCTGACTTGCATCTTTGTCATTATTTTTATCTATCGGATTGGCAAATTCATTTCTGAAAAAGTCCCTACTGCCGAGTAATCCTGGATTTAGAAAGTTGAACTGAGCATATAGGTCAAAAGTATTGTTTTGCAAAGGTGTACCACTCAGAATCAATTTATTACGAGACTTTAGTAGTTGCATGGCTTTTGTTGTATTAGCATCAGGGTTTTTTATGGCTTGACTTTCATCAAGTATGATGTATTCCCATTGGAATGACATCAGAGATTCTATATCATTCCTGGCAGTACCATACGATGTAATGATGATGTCAAAATCTTCATAATGGCCATCATCGAATGTTCGGCCTAGACCATAAAATATGTGATATTTGAGTTTTGGGGCAAATTTTTTCAATTCACTTTCCCAGTTGAATATCAATGAAGTTGGGCAAATGATGAGACTTGTCGGATTTTTATATTTATTTTTAAGGTATTGCAAGAATGTAATCGTTTGCAATGTTTTGCCCAATCCCATATCATCGGCAAGACATCCGCCCCAAGATATTTCGTCTAATACTTGCATCCATTGGTATCCAGATTCTTGGTATGGACGAAGTGTGGCATTGATTTCTTTTGGTATTGTGGTCGTTTTTACATTTTCAATATTGAGTAGTTTTGCTTTCTTTTCTTCGATCTCTGCTCTTACTTCTTCATCGTCGATTTGAGAAAATAACAAATCAATTATACCAAAATGCTTTTTGGAAACTTGGATACCATCTTTGTCTTCTTTGGCTATTTTGAATAGGAAAGTATATTTTTTGATCCATTCTTCAGGTATTGTTCCAAAAGACCCATCGCCCAAGACTACAAAACTTTGATTATTGAGAATGGCTTTTTTAATGTCTTTGAAAGGCAAAATTTCATCTCCCCATTGCGCAGTTACATTTACATCAAACCAATCTATGCCACTAGAAATACTCATATTCCACGAAGGCGTAGAAGTATTGTATTTGAATCTTTTTAGCTCTTTGACACCAACTAATTTTATGTCTTGGTCCATCAATTGTTTGGATACATTGACAAACCAATTGTTTTTCATGACTTCTTCAAATGGCAATTGGTAGTAAGGTGTATAAACTTGGTTTTTAAAATTGGGGTGTAGTGATTTTACGTATTCTGAAAATTCTTCTTCTACTTCTTTATTTCTACTGATCAGATAATTGACACCATCTTCTTCTACAAATAACTCGTTGGACGATGCTTTATCCAAAACGTAGTCCCCATAATAAAACTTTGGTTCTAAAAACAAAAAGCTATTCTGAAATTCTCGAAAGTGTAATGCAGGAGTCATCTCCACATCTTTGATTTTCATTTCAAGATCGTCAGGTAATGCTATGTTGTACTTTTGTTTTAATGGAAGCAATATCTCCTTCATGACTGTGAGTTTTTGCTTGATAGGAAAGTAAAGTTTCCCCTTGGGCATCGACTCAAGCATTGGTATCATATCATCATTATTATGGATATAAAGTCTGTTGTCAATTTTTATTAATCGTCCTTGGTAAATGTCGATTTCGGTACCAAGATCAATAACATCGCCTTCTTTTGTCTTAAAAATGATATTTAACATTACAAATCTATCATTTTGTTGAGTAATGATAGATGGTATGAGTCGATCTGGTGACAAAGTAAGACTATGCAGATTAGACTGATGAAATATTTCCTTTTCAGGCAAATATTTGACATCATTCCACTCAGACAATATATCCCAATTTTCATAAAGTTTTGTGAAGAAATACTTTATGTAAGACAGTTTTGTTTTTTCATTATAATATTTTTGAAAATTATTATAATTGAGTGTGTAATAAGAGTCAAAGCTGATCTCATTTTTGAATTTTATAAAACTAAAATCCATCAAAGTATTGAATCGTTCTTGTGACAAGACTGAAAATTGGCTTAAGTTTTCTTCATTGGATAGTGAAAGCTTTGATAATTTTTCACCACCTTTTTTATTTTTCTCCTTTTTGAATGCTTCTATTTTTACGGCATTGTTTTCTGTTTTTAGATGTGAAAACATAAAGTAAAATCCTATTTCATGCGAATCTACCTGCGTAAATGTACGCTGCTTTTTGATGATTTCCTTTGACTTTACGACCAATTGCGACTTCAACAAAGAAATATTTGCACTTGACACGATATAATCAGGGGCAGAAATTACGGTGAGCCTTCCACCATAATCTTGGCCAAATTTAAACTGTGCAGCTTCAGGATCGTTTATGTTTAATCCATACTCTTTAAGGATTGCAGCTTTTTCTTCATCTCGATTGATAAACTCCTCAAATGGATTTGCGTAATAGCTATTAATAAAATATCTAAGACCCATGGAAGCGTGTTGACACATCATTAGGGTATTCAGATTACGACAAGAGCAAGTGATTTCTAGGTCATTTTTTTTATTTACTACAAAATCTGTTTGTATTTTCCGCGGTTTTCCATCAAATGTCAACTGAATCCCTTGATGGATCTTTTGAGCATTCAATTTTCTTGGCACAGCAACATTTCTAATACTTGGGTACTCTTCAAATATAAACCTAGAGTTGAATCTTCCTCCACCTTGTACTAGAAATATTTCCTTATTGACTGGAGTATCATCACTTAAATTATCAATTTTTGTCTTGGCTTGGTTTTCATTAATGATTTTTTCGTTTTCAACAGCTTTTATAAACTGATTTTCGATAGAATTGAGAACTGTGGCTATATGGACACAAGTAGATTTAGATTGGAAATTCTGACAAGTACAGTTAATGGAATATTCAGTTTTGCCAGCCCTTAAAATAATTATTTCATTTTCTTGGTCTTTAACTGTAAAGGTAAAGTAATCGTTGATTTGTCTTCTTAATTCTACTTTACCACCATTTTTAGTAAGGATTTTATTGACTTCTGATTCAGTTGCAGAATAATGTTTTTCCTGCAATGATTTTACTAAATTCTTGTCTAATAATTTATAAATGGGTTCTGTTACAGGCATAAGTACAATCAGGATAAAACCGTAAAACTAAGGCCTATTTTTTAAAAAGAAGACAAAAGTTGGTTTTAATTACTAAAGAAATTTTTTAAAAAACGATGAATTATTTGTCTTGTAATTAATTTTTGTGCCAATGAAAGTATCATAAGAATTAGCGTTCTTGATCAGCTTAAAATGGCATTTTTGACTGTACAGGGCCAAATTTCATTGGATTTTCCAATGTTAATAACTGTTTTTTGATATCTAGTCCAAGTGCGTATCCTGTAAGACTTCCATCGCTACCTATGACCCGATGACAAGGAATGATGATTGGAATAGGGTTTTACCATTTGTGGTACCTACCGCTCTTATGGCTTTGACATCTCCTAAGGAAATTGATAGTTCTTTGTATGACACTGTTTTCCCAAAAGGTATTTTGGTCAATGCATGCCAAACTTTTATAGCAAAATCAGAATATCCTACAAGATCAAAAGGTACATCAAAACTAGTTCTTTTTTTATTAAAATACTCTTGAAGTTGTACTTGAGCATCAGATGTAAAAATACATGGGCGCTGTTTTGCATTATTGATTTCAGTCAGTGTAATACTTGTTAATCCAAAATTACTCGCTTCTATGACTAACCAACCAATAGGGCTCAAGTAAGATTGGATGTATTTATTTTGTCTTTGGTCTTTGTTTAAAGATGGCGCTGAATTTTTCATAATGATCTGGAAAAACAGTTTTGTAAGATGAAGGAAATGTAAAAAAGCAAGTCATATGAACAGGCAATAATGTTAAGTCTGGCAATCCCGTTTGGCTGATTAGGACTTCTTTTGATAAACCACTTACTCGCTCTATTCCATCCCAAGTATCAGTTGTATCTGGGTATTGATAGTTTTTTCTCACACCTATAAAAGCTTCGCTATATGCATGGTAAGCTATATTATAATAATCATCTGGGTATAAAACAGCATTTGTTAATTGTTCTAATGATAATATAATGACACCATCTTCTATATTCGTTTCTACGGTATGAAGAAATTGCATTGCAGGCGACGGGAATGGATGTTTGTATAAAAATATTCTATCCATATCTCCTATCAGGTAATCATCGTGCCCCATGTTCATTCTAATACCATGAGCTGCCACCATACATTTGATATCTTCGGGGACATCACGTTGTTCTGCGCCGATAGATTTAAATAGTCTTCCGTCAAGATACAATCCCATTCGATACTCAAATTTTTCTAACTCTGACGGATTAAGGGTATTATAATAGACAAAATGTGATGATAACCAATCCTTCAATTTTTTGTCTAGTTTTATTGGGTATTTAGTTTTCCACCAATGATCTATCGGGCCATGCAAAACATATAATGCAACGAGTATGGTGACTGGAACAAATATATAAGCAGAATATTCTTTTTTATAGGTATAGCTATAAAATATCATGCCGACTGCCAAAATTATAAATGGGGTAGCGAGCACACGCGAAATAGAATGGATTTGCATAAAATCTTAACTTGATTGTCAATAATAACAGCAAAACGAAGATAAAAGGTATAAAAAAAGGGACAATTTGTGATAAATTATCCCTTTGGGTGTGGTACCTCCCAGATTTGAACTGGGGACACATGGATTTTCAGTCCATTGCTCTACCAACTGAGCTAAGGTACCCTGCTGTTTGAAAAGCGACGCAAAATTAACGTCTTTTTTCACATTACAAAAGGAAATCGTAATTTTATTTTTAAAATCATTAAAAACAATTATGATTTCTTGACGAAATGCAGTCTACAAAGGTCTCTGTCTGCTTTAAATATTTTGTCAAGTACTTTTGTTATTGGTAATGTTATGTTCTGTAAAAACAAAGAAAACTTAGTTAGAGGTTGACCTTCTTCCCTTGTTTTGGGGTTTAGAAGGATTCTGATAGCGCCACAAACTAAATAACTTATCTGAATATTGATAAATTTTTTCGATTGTAATGTAAAACCACCTTGCTCAAAAAGATCCGTATATTGTTGGATGGTTCTTCCTTGGTTCAGATCGTCTCCTTTTGGAGTCTTTTCTATTCTTTCAAAAAGGTAAACTTCTTTGTTAGCTACTCGACAAATATCTTTAATGATACTTGTAAACATTTTTTCGTCCGTATTGTGTTGCAAAACCGTTGCTGTAAAGATAGTATCAAAAGTATTGTCATTAAAAGGGAGATTCACACCATTAAAATGGACTATTTCTACTTGATTTTCATTATTTTTGGTGGCAAGAGACACCATTTTTGTAGAAATATCAGCACCTGTAACTTTACTAGGCTTTTTGCTATGTTTAGTGCGCAAAAACTTAAGATTACCACCTGGTCCTGGCCCAACTTCTAATACAGATTTTCCACGTAGATCTACTTCGTCAAGTAGTTTTAAAAACTCTTCTCTTTTGTAATAGTAATATGGTTCATCATCACCTGCTATAATATTGCTGTCTTCGCGACTGTCTACTCTTTCGCCTACTTCAGACCAATATTCTGCTGGTTTATATTCTGTATTTGACATGATGTTTATTTTGTTTTTACAATGGATACTAACTGATTTTTTTTAAGATTTGTTGTAACTGTCAAAAAAATATAATAATATCCTAAGGTTATAATGGTCAATAATTGGATTTCTATCTTTATCTTGGCGTCCAATTTTAAAGGATTTTTATGCAGAAATTTATTATACTTGTATGTATCACAATCATTTGTGGATGTTCTAGCAATAAAAAACTATCAGAAACCGCGCGCAAAGATATACCTTTCAGATGAGAAAATGCCACGATTTACTTTCTTTTGACAGATAGATTTAATAATGGTAATAGAAGTAATGACTTTAACCATCCAAAAGAAGCAGCACCATATCGTGGGTTTATGGGTGGAGATGTACAAGGTATTACAGATAAAATAGAAGATGGATATTTCAATAAATTAGGAGTAGATGCGATTTGGATGACTCCATTGGTAGAAAATATTACTTCTCCTGTTGACGAAGGTACTGGTATTTCTTACGGTTTTCATGGGTATTGGACCAAAGATTGGACTGCGTTTGATAATAGAATTGGTTCGAAATCTGATATTGCGAAAATGGTTAAAACTGCTCATAAAAACGGGCTCCGAGTCATATTTGATGTCGTGATAAATCATACAGGTCCTGTCACACCGGAAGATACACAATGGCCTGATGCATGGGTGAGAACAGAGCCAACTTGCACTTATCAAAATTATGAAACAACCACTGCATGTACCTTGGTTAAAAACCTGCCAGATATCCGCACGGAATCAAAAAATGAAGTGGCGCTACCAGATTTTATAATTGAAAAGTGGAAGTCTGAAGGTCGCTATGAATCCGAGGTAGCAGAATTGGATGCATTTTTTGCAAGGACGAATTATCCTAGAAGACCTTATTATTATATCATAAAGTGGCTTACAGATTTGATCAGAGATTTTGGTATAGATGGTTTCAGAGTTGACACTGTAAAGCATACAGAAGAAGATGTTTGGAAAGCATTGTATGAAGAATCTTTAAAAGCACATCAAGAATGGAAAATTGCTCATCCTGCTCAATTGTCGGAAGATACTAAGTTTTATATGGTAGGAGAAGTTTATAATTATTATGCTGGCAATGGTCGATTATTTGATTTTGGCGATCGTAAAGTTGATTATTTTAATTATGGTTTTGATGCATTAATAAATTTTGATTTTAAAGGAGATGCTACACGGTCATACAATGAGTTGTTTACAAAATATGACAAACTACTTCATGGTCCTTTACAAGGAAAAAGTGTTTTAAATTATATAAGTTCGCATGATGATGGAAGTCCATTTGACAAAAGAAGGTCAAAACCATACGAAGCTGGTACAAAGTTATTATTGACACAAGGAGCAGCACAGATTTACTATGGTGACGAAACTGCTAGAAGTTTGGCTGTAATAGCAAATGGTGATGCTTCCCTAAGATCATTTATGAATTGGGATGAAATCGTAGAAGGAGAAAAAGCAAAAGTACTAGACCATTGGCAAAAGATAGGTCAGTTTAGGAGAAATCATCCTTCTATAGGCGCAGGAAAACATTTTACCCTTAATACAAAGCCCTATGTATTTGCTAGAAAATATAACGACCAAAAGATAGATGATATGGTGGTATGTGCATTGGAAGTACCCAAAGGTAAAAAAACAGTTCCAGTGCAAGTCTTTTTTAAGGAAGGAAGTATGGTCAGAGATGCATATAGTGGTATCACAAGTAAAGTAATTAACGCAGCTGTAGAGCTAGACACACCATTTGATATCTTATTATTAGAAGTATCTAAATAACATAATTGGCTCAATCTTTGATAATATAGGATAAAGTAAGCACTTATGCAACCATTTCAATCCAAACCACCTACACAAGCTCAAATATCACGCGCTGCTATCCAAAGATTATATATCTCAATGAGGCATTTGTTTATCAGAGGAAGTTATAAGCCTCTGGGTGTTTCGGGAGAATCGATGATCTCAGCCATGTTGTCACTAAAACCTGAAATATACGGTTATGTGGCAGATGAAGAAAAAGTAGAACTAGACGGTCTGCTCTACATCTTCCAAAGATTGCCCAAAGGAATAGAACAATGTAGATATATAAAACTAATATCAAGAGAAGGTTATGAAAATTCGCATTTCGAGACACACGTGCCACCACGACGAAAACGTAATTGTTATCGAGTAGATGAAGAGCAGATGTTTATCGAGATGACGCGTGGAGGTAGCGATGTATATGATATACTCACACACTTGACTTTCATGTATATAGAATCCGAAAAAATTCGTAAGAATAGTCTTGATATACGTGGCAGAAAAAATAGGTCTTGGCTCATGCTAGAAGGTCTCATAAATGACATCAAGGAAGGTAAGGAGATCAATGTAGATATTGGTTTTACCTATCTAAACACCATACTCGGCCGCACTTATGATGATATACTTAATGCTTATGCCAGATTTCAAAAATCTTCGGAAGTAAATAGTCTATTTGAAATTACTTATTGGCTTGGTAAGTTGAGTATGGATGAATATTTGTCTCAAATAGATAGGGAAATAACCTTTTCTCCTGCATTGAGAGAAAATCTAGGTCATCATATTTATGGCGAAAAATGGGCAGACAACATCAAAAAAACATTGTTCGAACAAAAAATATTTGACAGACCTATTCATATCATAAGTGCAAATTTGCACAGTGTAATGAATTGTTTCTATGCTAAGTCGGCGCTAAATAAAAAGGTAAAATATGAAAATTTAGCACAATTTGCTGAAGTGCTTAGTGATGGAGCAAACGCTGACATGAGGGAGACTGTATTAAATTATGCTTTAAAGAACGGAATGATTCAATTGTCGGATACAAGCGGAACTAATATTGGTGCCCAGATATTTGATACGACAAAACTAGATGTCAAGAATTTGCCTGAAGAGCTAGGTTTTATCAAAGTAGAAGATAGTAAAAGTCCTGTCATCATCGTCATGGATTATGCTTTTGGTGAGCAAGCCTACGAAACGATGGACGAACTTCTAAAACCATATATCATTGATGATAAAAGGCTAGCACTTAATGTTGCATCTATCAATATCATGGGTAAAGCAGGAATCCTAGAAGGTGGCAAAGGAGATATCATGATACCGACAGCACACGTATTCGAAGGGTCCGCAGATAATTATCCATTTGATAATGCTTTGACTTCAAAGCACTTTAAGGATTGTGGATTGGGTGTTTATGAAGGTACGATGATTACAGTACTCGGTACTTCATTGCAAAATAAAGATATCTTAAATTATTTTCTGAAATCGTCGTGGAAGGCAGTAGGATTAGAAATGGAGGGAGCACATTATCAAAAAGCGATACAAGCTGCATCCAAAATTCGACATAGCATAGCCCCTAATGTGAAACTAAGGTATGCCTATTATGCATCTGACAATCCACTCGAAACAGGAAGTACTCTAGCATCGGGAAGTTTAGGCCTTGATGGTGTTAAACCTACATATCTTATTACATTAGAAATGCTTAAAGGTTGTCTACATTAATTTTTTTAACTTTCGATATTAACATTAAAATTTTTATTTCATGAGATCAATTTTATTATTAATTGTATTTTTTGGGTGCACACAATTTTCTTTTGCACAAGACAGCTTGATGGTTAAAATGGACAGTAGCAAAACATGCGAAAACTGTTATACCAAACTAGTAGCGGTAGGTGGAAAATATTATGTCAACTCTCTTAATGATACCAGAAATACCTTATCTGCAAATGGTTTTTCATTAGATCAGGAAGCCTTTGAATATCAATTGAGATTATTTAATCTACCAAAACTATTTTATTATCAACAATTAGGCACATTGGTCAATACCAATTATGCATCGGTTACCGGTTTTGGACTTAAGGAAGATATACGGTTCCCTATATTTAAAAACTCAAATTTTATCCTGACTCCTTACATCGAGTTTGGCGCAGGATATTATAGGATGAATATTGTAAAAGGAGTTGAGTCAAATTCAGTAGAGTCTGTCTTGGATTCAGAAGTAGAAAATTATTTCTTAGATAATTTTGTTTTTTCAGGAGATATAGGACTTGATTTAGGGTTTGCTTTTAATGTAGAAAACAAAAGGTTTAGCGTCTTATTTAATGGTGGGTACGTCACTAACTATCCTACAGAATGGAGACTGGCAGGTTCACTTGCATTCAAAGAGAAGATAACTATTGGCAGTCCTTATGCTGGTGTTACTTTTAGCATGGATATGTGTGACACAAATTGCTGTAAATAAGGGGACGGTTATTATTTTAATATAATTAGGTTCAAAAAAAAAGAGTTGGTAAAATCAGATTTGCCAACTCTTTTTTATTAAAAGCTATAATAAAAAAACACTATCAATTAGCAGCAGCGATTTTTTTCTGTTGTATGACGAATGATTTTTCAAGATTTATCATATCCCTCATAATGAATAAGGTCTCTTCTAGATAGATGTCTTTTTTGAGATCTTTGATAAACTCATCATTTTTTGCCTTATTGGACTCGTCGATATTTATTTTAGTAAGATCGACTTCTAAATTTGTAATGTCAAGTCCTACGATATCGTTTTTAGCTAATTTGTCATATTTTTTGGACTCTTCGTTTTTCTTATCCACCATTGCACGGTAATCGTTAAGCTTGAGCGGATATTTTGTCTGATCTCTATTTGCTTTAGCTAATTTTGCATAATCAAGTACAAGGGTGAAATCTTTGCTTTGCTCTATTCTTGATTTGCTGTTTTCAATTAGCTTTTGCTTATTTTCAAGCTTTACTACGTTTTGCTTGTATGGTACAGGATCTATTTCTGTCCATTCAAGCGCATTGTCATATTCTTTTTCGCCTGTCTCTATATAATGGTAGATGTCTGGTAGAATAATATCTGGTACAACACCTCTTAATTGAGTCGAACCACCATTTATTCTATAAAATTTTTGAGTTGTCATTTTCACATTACCCAATGGTTTGAACTCAGTCATACCTGAAACCAATTGGTCTAGGTCATAAAATCTCTGTACTGTACCTTTTCCAAATGTGGAGTTACTACCTACGATGATAGCTCTATTATAATCTTGCATTGCAGCGGCTATGATCTCAGATGCTGATGCACTAAATTGATTGACCATGATGACTAATGGACCATCATACTGCACGCTTTTGTCTTTATCTGTATATACATTTGGCTTGGTTTCTCTCCCTTTAACCTGAACAATTGGACCTTCTTCTATAAAAAGTCCACTCATATCGACTACATCACTTAGAGACCCACCTGAATTGTTACGTAAGTCTAGGATGATACCATTTACATTCAGATCCTTCAATTTTCTGATTTCCTCAGCTACATCTACAGCACAAGAGTTTCCACCATCTGTCTCGAAAGAAGAATAAAATTTAGGAAGATTGATGTAACCTATATTTTGGATACTACCAGGCATATTGAGTACCACAGATTTTGCTTTTGAATCTTCTAGCTGTACTTCATCTCTTTCGATTTCTATATCAACAACAGAATTATCTTTTTTACGAACAGTAAGAATGACCACAGTACCTTTTTTACCTCTTACCAGCTGAACTACATCATCAACTCTCATGCCTGTGATATCTACAGGATCTTGTCCTTTTTGAGCTACTTTAAGGATGACATCATCATCTTGAAGTTTTTTGGTTTTCCATGCTGGCCCACCTACAACTACACTTGATACTTTTGTAAAATCTCCATCCGTCTGAAGTCTTGCACCGATACCTTCTAGCTTGCCACCCATATTGATGTCAAAATCTTGTTTTTCTTTTGGACTAAAGTAGTCAGTATGTGGGTCATAATAATTAGAAATACAGCCAAAATAAGCTTCTAGACGATCAGATCTTTTTAATTTAGCAAGTCTACCAAACCAATCTGTATATCTCTTATTGATTTCTTTAATGGCATCTGCTTTCAGTTCTTCATCTGTTTTATTACCTTCTTTATTAGCTTTTTCAGCTTGACTTTCCATTTTTTCTACCCAATTTGCCATGATTTCATAACTCAAGATATTTTTCCATTGATCTTTGAGAGCATTATCATTTTTTACATAAGTAAGTTTATCTGGGTCGTATTCTATGCTTTCACCCTTATTAAAGTTAAAAGGTTGATCAATGATTTCTTTAAAATATTTTTCTGATTTCAAGACAGCATTGTCCATTAATGGAAGTGACTTGTTAAAGAATTCAAAAGTCAATGCATTTACCTGATTGTCTATCTGTAATTCATATTCTTTGAGTTGGTCGATATCTTTTTGCGTAAGGAATCGTTTCTGACCATCTAATCTGTCTAAATATGATTTATAGACAACCTTACTAAAGTTGTCATCCAAAGGTTTTTTTGTAAAATGTACGTATTCTATAGCTTGTATGAGACCCTGAAGGATCAATGCTTCTTTGTCTTTGGCCACCGCTTTGGGTTCGTTCATATTGTAAAAGAACAAGCCGAATAGAGCGACCAATACTACTGAACTTCTTAATACCATTTTTTTAATATTTTCTGATTTCATTAAATGCTGATTCTTATATCTAAATGTGTGCGATGTAAACACCAAAATTTAGATAATGACTTCAAATATCTGATTTAAAACTCAATTTTTATAAAAATATATCAAAAACCAAGCCCTTTTAACATAATTATAACGACAATTTAGACAAACGGGTCGATTTTACAGACGATTAATCTTTCTTATTATAACATTTTAATGTTATACCTGCTTCTCAAAATCAATCTTATTGACGATCTTCCAAGCCTATTTTTACCATTTGAGCTGTGAGTGATTCTATGATATAGCTTCCTCTTGTAGGGTCAACTACCCGATCTAGCAAGCTCTCTTCTTTAAAAATATGTTGAATATTGAGAGCTAATCTTGCCATCTCTGGGTCTGTACTGTAAGCAAGGCCAAAAGCAATATCACTCATTCCCATATAGGCAGACATCAATAAATAATTGGCTTGAATCAATGGATGTATTTCGTCGTTTTGATCATTTAGTATATCTAAATTGCTGATGATTGTTAAAGGAGTAAATGTAAGAGTTTTTTCTGCCAATACTTTTGACCAGATGGCTCTAATTGCTCTCAATTCAGCTATTTGTGCAAGAAAATCTTTTTTTAAAGATAGCTTTAAAACGGCATTTTGAGACTCACTTCCATCAGCCAAAGTTCTAAAAGCATTGGTGACTTGTTGTATTCTATTCCTAAAAGTTGTTGAGTGGTCTATTGATGTCACTATTTTTTTAAAAATACCTGAAGTGTGACTGCCATCTATAATCATATCAATTTTTTTATCAGTATAGCTCCTTGAAATATATTCAGAAAGCTTACTTTGGTCGAGATCATAATTTGTCGATGTAAGATATGTTGTAATCATGTCCAAATGAATTCCATCAAACAAATTTTCGTAATCGGTACTAGCGTTTACATCGAAAGTAAGAGCTTGAGCGCCATTTTCTAAAAACTTTCTTGCAACTTGATTTGCTTCATTTGTTTCTCCAATGATTACGCCTGAGATTGTATTTGGCCCTTCAATCGTGTAATTTGTTGATATAGAGTCATTTGTTCGAAATGAACTTATCTCAAGTCCTTCTTCTACAAAGTAAACCAACTCATTGGCATCTTTTTTTCCTTTTAGATCTAGATTTGCTTTTGAAATCCACTCTTCTCTTGTTTGTGTGCCAAATTCTTCAAAACTTACGGACATATCTTGGTTTTTATAAACCACAAATATAAAATAAATAGTTTGGTTTAAACCAAGCTCGACTTATTATGTTTTAATTTGCATATCAATAAATTAGAAAGTAATAATGGAAACAATAGATAGTCCAGAAGTAAAAGGACCAGTTATGACATCACCAGTCATGATATACACAGAGCAAACTCCCAATCCAGAGACATTGAAATTTGTCACTAATAAAATGCTTTATAAGGGTACGGCTGATTTTAAAGAAGAGTCATTGGCAAAAGATTGGTCGGAATTGGCAACAGCACTATTCCAATTTCCTTATGTAAAGGGTGTTTACATTTGTAATAACTTCGTTACGGTGACCAAAGAGTTTAATTATGCATGGGAAGACATTATGCTTAATCTTAAGGAATTTATAAAAGCTTACGTCACAGAAAATAAATCTATCATCAATGATGGTTTTGAAGCAGCCATGGCAGAGATCGAAGCTGAAAAGTCAGAAATGACTTACACAGGTGACGAAGCCGAACTGGTCAAAAAAATAAAAGAATTGATTGATACTTACGTCAAACCTGCAGTAGAAATGGATGGTGGCAACATAGAATTCAAGTCGTTTCATCAAGGTATTGTTACCGTGATTCTACAAGGTTCGTGCAGTGGTTGTCCTTCATCTACTGTCACATTGAAATCAGGAATCGAAGGTATGCTCAAAAGAATGGTGCCAGAAGTAGTGGAAGTAGTATCAGAAATGGGATAATTTTTAAAATTTTTTAAGTCAAATAGTCAGAGAAGTTTAGATAACAAATCTAAGTTTCTTTTGAAATAGAAATCATAATGAAAGTCAGATAGTTCCTGACTTTTTTTATTTAATCAATAAAAATATGGATAAGGAAGCATTATTAGATTTAGGAACAAAAGCTAA
>JBGSOH010000202.1:0-3149 GCA_041739205.1 Saprospiraceae bacterium | reverse complement strand
AGGCGCAATATTGTTCGATGGCAGCACATATAAGTTCATCCATTTAGATTGGAATGTATTACTCATTCAAGATGATCTGATTACTTATTTGACTGATCTTTTAAGTGAAGGTCAACCTACTGAGTTACAGAACCACAGGATATTAAAACCCATTGGTGATCATCAAGAGCTTTGGGCTTGTGGTGTCACTTACTTGCGTAGCAAAATAGGCAGACAAGAAGAAAGTAAAACAAGTGGAGGTAGCTATTTTTATGAAAAAGTATATCATGCAGATAGACCTGAAGTGTTTTTCAAAGCAAATCCATCTCGTATCGTAGGTCATCAAGAAGGTATCAGAATTCGACAAGACTCTACTTGGGATGTACCTGAACCCGAACTGACCCTCGTTGTCTCGCCATCAGGAAAAATCATCGCTTATACCATTGGAAATGATATGAGTAGCCGTAGTATCGAAGGAGAGAATCCATTGTATCTTCCACAAGCAAAAACGTATGATGCGTGTGCAGCCTTAGGTCCATGTTTATCATTGACCAATCCTTTTGATGATAATAATACCAAAATACATTTGGAAATCGTAAGAAATGATGTGTCCGTTTTTACAGGAGTAGTGGAATTGTCACAAATGAAAAGAAAGGCAGAAGAATTGGTCTCTTATGTGTACAAAGAATGTAGTTTTCCTTTTGGTTGTTTCATAATGACGGGTACGGGCATCGTTCCGCCTAATGATTTTACACTACAACAAGGAGATATTGTCCACATTGCTATAGATGGCATTGGCACTTTAGTTAATTCAGTCATTCAATAAAATTTTAATCATGAGAGTTTTATTCCTTTTATCTTTTTTCTTTATCCATGGACTACATGCACAAAAAACCAAAGACATTCCTTTTTGGAATACCAGTCTTACGTTCGAACAACGAGCTGAAGACATCGTCTCACGCTTGACCTTGGAAGAAAAAGTAGGGCAAATGCTCAATCATGCACCTGCGATAGATCGATACCATATTCCTGCTTATGATTGGTGGAATGAAGTGCTTCATGGCGTCGCACGTACACCATTCAATACCACTTCGTATCCACAAGCTATTGCCATGGCTGCGACTTGGGATACGACTTCGCTTAAAATGATGGCCAATTATTCAGCATTAGAAGGTAGAGCAGTACACAACAAAGCCACTGAACTTGGCAGAAACAATGAGCGATATATGGGTTTGACGTATTGGACACCGAATATCAATATTTTTAGAGATCCAAGATGGGGACGCGGTCAAGAGACGTATGGTGAAGATCCCTTCCTTACCGCAAAATTAGGTGCAGCTTTTGTTCGTGGTTTACAAGGTGATGATCCTAAATATATGAAAGCAGCAGCTTGTGCCAAACATTACGCCGTACATAGCGGTCCAGAACCATCCCGACATTCTGACAACTTCAGTCCAAGTGATTACGACCTTTGGGATACTTATCTTCCTGCATTCAAAGAATTGATTACCAAGGCGAATGTGGAAGGTGTCATGTGTGCGTACAATGCATACCAAGGTCAACCGTGTTGTGGTAGTGATCCATTGATGAATGATATATTGCGCAATCAGTGGAAATTTGATGGATATGTGACCAGTGATTGTTGGGCGATAGATGACTTTTTTAAGTTTCACAAAACACATCCTGATAAGGTCACCGCAGCAGTTGATGCCGTCATTCATGGCACCGATTTGGAATGTGGTGTAGATGTGTATTTAGCTTTGGTAGATGGAGTAAAAAATGGACTGATCAAGGAATCATATATCGACGCTTCTTTAAAAAGATTGTTTCTCACTAGGTTAAAATTGGGCATGTTTGATCCACTGTCTATGGTGAAATATGCGCAGACACCTGCTAGCGTTTTGGAAGCAGCAGATCATCAAAAACATGCTTTGAAGATGGCGCAACAATCCATCGTATTATTAAAAAATGAAAATAATACCTTACCACTAAAAAAGAACCTGAAAAAAATAGTCGTACTCGGACCGAATGGTGACAATCGCATTTCTATCCTTGGAAATTATAATGGCATGCCTTCTGATCCGATCACGCTGTTCGATGGATTAAAAAGGAAGTTGGGCAAAGATGTTAACATCGTTTATGAACAAGCCATCAATTTTACCAATGATACACTGATGGTCTATTATGACATCGCTGATCTATTGAGTTCGGATGGTAAACCTGGCATCAAAGCGGAGTATTTCGACAATGAAGAATTATCAGGTAAACCTATCTTGACCAAAACAGATAAAACACTCAATCATTTCTACACGGAAGGTCAATCGCCTGCTGCAGGTGTACCATCTTTTCATTTTTCAACTAGATATGCTACGGTATTATCCGCCAAAAAAACCGAAAAAATGAATTTCGAAATCGAAGGAGATGATGGCTACAAATTGTACATAGATGACTCTTTGTATATCGATGCGTGGACTAGAAATCGTTGGGGCGCAAAACAGTTCTCTTTGGATGTTAAAGCAAATAAACAGTATAAGATTGTCGTCGAACATAGACAAAGTGAAGGCAATGCAGCCATCAAATTGCGTGGTGGCAATTTTGTCAAAACAAATATGGACGCTTTGGTCGCCAAACACAAAGATGCAGATGTATTTATTTTTGCAGGTGGTATCTCGCCGCAATTGGAAGGAGAAGAGATGAAAGTCAACTTCCCCGGTTTTGATGGTGGTGATCGCACGACGATTATGTTGCCAAATATCCAAACCCACTGTATGAAAGCACTACAAAAAAGCGGCAAACCAGTTGTCTTCGTCATGATGACAGGTAGCGCCATTGCCATTCCAGAAGAAGATAAAAACATTCCTGCCATTCTCAATGCGTGGTATGGTGGACAAGCAGCAGGCGCTGCCATAACAGATGTGTTGTTTGGCGATTATAATCCTGCAGGAAGATTGCCTGTGACATTCTATAAATCGGACAGCGACTTGCCGGGATTCAAAGATTATGATATGAGCAATAGGACGTACCGATATTTTACGGGAGAAGCCTTGTATCCATTTGGTTATGGACTGAGTTATTCGACCTTTTCTTATACTGATATAAAAGTCCCTAAAGACCATCAAAAAGGCAAACCAATCACCCTAAAAACAACCGTCACCAATACAGGCAAAAAG
>JBGSOH010000468.1:0-35671 GCA_041739205.1 Saprospiraceae bacterium | reverse complement strand
CTTGAAAAATAACGTCTAACGTAATCGTACTATCGCACCCATTTTGACTTGTCAAAACTTGTTGATAAAGACCAGAATTGTATATCCATTGGTTATTGAAGTAGATGGAGTCGTTGGAGCAAGTCTTAACTTCATAAAATTTATTAAACAATGGTTTAATCAATACTGAAGCAAAAATTTGTTTAGGGCAATTAGAACTCAAGTCAAAATATGAAACTATTTGCTCATCACTAATCCAATTATTGTTGATATTAACTGAATCACCTTCGCATATATTGATTGTATCATAAAAGTTTGTCTGTTCTACAAAATTCAAAGAAATCACAACTAAACTATCGCATCCATTATCATTTACCTCATTGATTTGATAAATACCCGATTGACTAACCCAATCTGTACCTATCAAAATGGAATCTCCCTGACAAATTTCTACATCTATACTTGTCTTTATAGTGTCAAAATATATCAAATCTAAAGCTATTAGACTATCACAGCCAAATGTGGATGTCAAAATCTCTTGGTATCGACCTGGTATTGTGATCCATGAATTATTAAATAATATGGAATCTTTGGCACAAATTTCCACAGTATCCAATAAATTGTAGGTTGCTCTATTTAATATTGTAGTAGTAACATTAATTGGACAAAATGAATTGAGATCAAAATAGGACACACCTTGTGCATCAAAATACCAATTATTATTTATAAAAACTGAATCTCCTTGACAAAGATTTATTGTATCAAAAATGCCAACTTGAGGTATCAAATCAACGATGATAGATGCAACACTATCGCAACCATTAGAAGTTGTAGACAACACACTAAAATTTCCATCTTCATAGATCCATTGTCCGTTAATAAATAATGAATCGCCCTGGCATAATTCAATTTGAGAAATAGACCTTACCGTATCTTGAAAAATAACGTCTAACGTAATCGTACTATCGCACCCATTTTGACTTGTCAAAACTTGTTGATAAAGACCAGAATTGTATATCCATTGGTTATTGAAGTAGATTGAGTCGTTGGAGCAGAGGTTTTGGGTAATAATTTGTGAAGGTCCAGCATCAATATTTATTTCAAAAGGTATAGTTTTTGTAAATTGACCGTCCGAAATTGTTAAAGTTGCAGCGTAATTTCCGTGATTTTGGTATTTTATATTTGAAGGTGATTTATTATTAGAAAAACCTATATTAGACCCAGGCAAGCTTCAATTATAAGACAAATCCAAACACAATTCTTCATCAAAATCGGCGTTAAGGCTTATAATTTCACTTTCACAAGCTACAATATTGGGTAATTGAAATAAAAATGCATTTTTTGTCACTTTAAAATCTTTTGCAAAATCATCAACACAAATTGCAAGTCTATAGCTGTTTAAGTCAAAATTATCTGATTTAACAACGACTACTGGTTCTGGCAATACACATATATCGTTCAGGAGTACATTATAAATTACTAAACTACCATCATCAAGTATATCAAGAATGGTTTTCATCGCATTCCATTCATTGTAATTTGTTAAGTTGTGTGTACCATCATAAAGTCTAACTGGTGATGTTAAATATGAACCTCCATTAGATATCAATGTACGGTCAGGTAACCCACCAATCAATATTCCTTGCTGAATATTTGGAGTGGGAAGAACTGAATTGGAAGGATTAAAATGTGTATAATTTGAATTGCCAATCCAAAAATATGATTCATTAAAACTCCCATACGAACTTCTGTTAAAAAAATCACACTCTAGGATAATAGGGAAATCAGCAGATGTAAATATTTCATTAATGATGACAGTTACAGCCCCAAATCCCAATGCATACCCTTCTGGCATTTCTCCTCCAAACATCGTTTGTTGAAAATTTCCAGCTGGTCCGTATATATTTTGGGCCAACGTAGGAAATGAAACATCATTTGAAAAAGGTTCAGCGTACAACGGTTTGTTGATACCAGAGATATCATAAGGCAGATAGAAAGAATTTACAGGATTTGGCGTACTAAAAACATGTACTGAATCTGAACTAAAAGTATATTCTCTTACTATTTGTCCAACTAATATGTTATTAAAAAATAATAATCCCAGGGGTTAAATTGAACAATTTCATGTTAAACGATTTGAATATTTTTTTTTTCAAAAGCACAAATTATACTATCTAAATAAAAACATTAAAATCACGTGATTCATTTGTGACAAATCAATTTATTTAAATTATTTTCATTTCAAAATTAACTTTACTGCACTAGACTTTTCTTTAGTCACCAATCTAAGATAGTACAATCCCGAAATGTCACCTAATTGATTTGAAGATAAAGTTAATTCATTGAGTCCAATAACGGACATTTTTGAATTTGAATAAACTAAATTTCCCGTGACATTATATATTTCAATACTTACAGGTCCAGATTCATCATTATAATATTCTACTAAAGTCTGATCACTAAATGGATTTGGCTTTGCATTTACCGAAATAAAAGCTTCTGAATTATCTAAGGATATTATACTAATATTTTTAAAAGACAAATCTGAATAATATAATTCATTACCGAAATCGTTATTTAAACCCTTAAATATATTTTTATTATTGTCTATACCTTTCAAAATTAAAGAAAATAAAGGTTCAAAATCATTAACTGAAACCGAATTTGCAGAAGAAAAAGAAATATTAATATTCTTCCCATTATTATATATATCGTCTTGACCAATGTTTATTTGATTATTTTGCACTTTAAAGTCATAAATTCCTTCTACAATCAATGACATTTGAAGACCACTTAAATCGAATGATGAAGTAGTGAAAAAGTTAACTATTTGTTCACCATTTCCTATTTTCTTGATTTCAACTTTTATTTCTTCAACATTGTTACTCCTAAATTCTTGATTAGCTTTTAGATTCGAATCATTATTAACATCACCTAATTTTATACCTGTAAAATTCAAAGCTGTGAGATCTTTAACTCCCTTTTCAATGGCGTATTTCTCATTTACATCGATGATACTATGTCTATCAAAATCTGGTAATTCGGTGATAAACCTCCAACTTTTGTTATGACTAAACTTACTAGTTACACCTAAAATCAATTTTCTAAGTTCAACAAGATCCGCTGCAGAAACCCTTGTGTCATTATTAACATCGGCTGCAACGTATTTCCTAGATTGGTCAAAGATATCTAATCCTAGAATATGGCGTTGGATGAGAATCAAATCTAGGGTTGTCACACCATTCAAAAAGTCTTCATTTTTTAGCACAGAGATTTCGCAATCATCAGAATTGACGACATCGCTCATGGCAAAATTACCATTTTCGTCTGTCATTATGTTTTCAATTTCTAATTGTTGTTGTTTCAACACATTCACATTTACCAAAGGATTCCCTTCAGCATCAGCAACTGCTCCTGCCAAAACTCTATTCTCTTTATCTAAACATGACGTGAAAATAGATATGTTTTCTAAATCCCAAACACTTACAGGAGATGAATTCCCTATAGGGCAATAAGGTAGAAACTCGAATTGGTAAGTTGACTTTTCCTTTGCAATAAAATCTTCATTATTCATAAAAGCAATTTTATGCTCTTTCCAATCTCTACTAGAAATAATTTCTTCATCCTTATAAATCTCTACCCCATTTTTCAGTACTCTAAACCCAAATTTGGTTGCGTAATTATTGACACCTGAAGCACCATTGATCCAATCATACATTAAAGGAGACTTTTCAAAGAATTTCAATTTGGCAATTTGAAAGTGTTTTCCTTCTTCTGGTGTAACTTCAAAAGTAAAAACGACAGACTTATCATTTCCATCTGAGTATGCACAATCACTACTACTCTCGACACACATTGCCAAAGAATTTCCCAATCCCGGTGTACAAGAGTGTTTATTTTCTATTGGATTTGACCTAAAAATATTACTTAATGCTATTGTTCCACAAGAAATCTGTGAAAATGTAGATGTAAATTCAGAATAGTCCATATTTGTAGAACCGACTATAGCAGAACATTTATTAAAGTCGTATATCAAATCTTCATTTATAAGACCAATAGTAATAAATAATGTACTGTCACAACCAAGCGCGCTTGTCAAGTTCTGAACAAAATTACCTTGTGTAGTATATATTTCTAGCCCAACCTTGATGGTATCGCCAATACAAATAAGAAAATCTAATGATGTTTTAATACTATCAGAAAAGGTAAGATCTAATGTCGTAATACTATCACAACCACTTGCAAGTGTAAGAACTTCCTCATAAATACCTGGTTGAGAAAGCCATTGATAATTAAAGAAAATAGAATCATTTGGACAAAGTTGCCTTGTTATGATTTGCGCAAAAGATGATTCAACTTCTACTTTAAAAGGAATGATTCTTGAAAAATTACCATTAGAAAATGTAAGGCTAGATTCAAATTTACCTGATGTACTATAATTAATATTTGATGGATTATTTATTGTAGATGAGCCAACATCAGAACCAGGTAAATCCCATAAATAATTAAAATCAATGCATAAATCTTGTTCAAAATCAGAACTAAATGAGATGCTTCCATTTTCACAAACTACTACATCTGGTAACTCAAATAATCTAGCATTTTTTGTGACTTTGAATTCTTTTGCAAAGTCATCAACACATATTGCCAGTTTAAAACTGTTTAGATTTAAGTCATCGAATTTTTCAACTATGATTGGATCTGACATTACACAATTATCATCAACAAAAATGCTATATATGACAAGTCTTCCATCTTCAGTAACGTCTAAAATAACTTTTAACTTATACCACTGATTGTAGCTTGCAAAATTGTGTGTCGTATTAATTAAAGCTATAGAAGGGAGCAAAAAATTTCTGGCATGAGATATAATAGATCTTTCTGGCAAACCACCTATTATAATACCTTGTTGTACGTCAGCAGTTGGTAATATTGAGTTTGAAGGGTTGAAATTTGTGTAATTTGAATTTCCCAACCAAAAATAAGATTCATTATAATTTCCGAAGGAACTTCTATTAAAAAAATCAGCTTCAAGTATAATAGGAAAGTCGTGTGTTGAATATGTTTCATTAATAATAGTGGTAGTCGATGTAAAACCAAAACCCAAAACACCTGGTTCGTCTCCACCAAAAATAGTGTTAGCAAAATTTCCTGCATCTGGATAAATATCTTGAGCCAATGTTGGAAAAGATACATTTGTTGCAAAAGGTTCTGCATACAATGGCTTATTCAAACCTGAAATATTTGGTGGTAAATAGTAACCATTAACGGTTGAAGGTAATTCAAATACTTGTACTGAATCTGAATCAAATTTGTATTCTTTTGTGAATTGTGCATTCAGATTTAAGCTCAAATTAATTGCCACAGCTACTAAAAAGATTGAGATATATTTCATAATAAATAGAAATTTTAATATTAATCGAACAAAAATAATCTAATTTTGCCATGTTGAATAATTTTAGTGGTAATTATTTTGAAAATTAATTTTATTGAAGAAGGTATTGATTATTAGTTATTATTGGCCACCTGCTGGAGGCATTGGTGTACTTAGATGCTTAAAATTTGTAAAATATTTAAGAGAATGTGGATGGGAACCTGTTGTTTTTACGCCTAAAAATGCTGACTACCCATATTATGATGATGGTAACTTTAAAGATATACCTGAAGGTGTAAAAATTATAAAAAGACCAATTTGGGAACCATTTAAGTTATTCAAACTAATAACAAGAAGAAAAGATGTACCACTCAATAACATCATACATGTAAGAGATCGAAAATCTATTTTTGACAATTTAGGTATATGGGTCAGAGGCAACTTTTTCATACCAGATGCAAGGTCATTCTGGATAAAACCATCAGTCAAATACCTGATTCAATATCTTAAAGAAAATCCAGTAGACGCCATATTAACAGATGGTCCACCACATACGAACACTGTTATTGGCACACAAGTATCAAGGGCACTTAACATACCACATCTGGCAGATTTTCAAGATCCATGGACACAAGTAGATTATTACGAATTATTCAAAATAGGTAAAAATGCAGATGCAACGCACAAACGTTTAGAGCAAGAAACTTTCAAAACAGCCAAAAAAATTACCATTGCAAGTCCATCATGGAAAAAAGACATAGAAAAGATTGGTGCAAAAAATGTGGATGTGGTTTACTATGGATATGATGAAGATGATTTTCGAGATATCAAAGTTAAAGCGGATGATAAATTTACTATTTGTCATGCTGGTTTATTAGGTTACGATAGAAATCCTAATAATTTATTTGAAGTACTCAAAAATCTCAGCGAGAATGAGCATGGTTTTAAGGATGATCTAAAAATAAAATTACTTGGCCAAATAGATATTAAAGTTCAAGAATCGATTATAAAATCAGGATTAGAATCTAATTTATTAAATTTAGGCACTGTCAATCGTAAAGTGGCTTTACAAGAGATATCAAATTCATGGATACTGTTACTTCCACTCAACAAAGCAGATAATGTTAACGGTAGAATTCCAGGTAAATTTTTTGAATATATTAGAGCAAAGCGCCCGATCATTAGTTTCGGTCCACATAGCACGGATGTCAATAATATCATGCAAGAATATAATTTAGGAATAAATATTGATTATTCTAAAACAGAGATGCTCGCTCATTTTATTTTAGAACAATACAAAAATTTTAAAGATTCAAAATTTAATACTGTACAATCAAGTAAAGATATAAGTGTATTTTCAAATAGTAATCAAACCAAGCTTATCGGGAAATACTTAGATGAAATCACAGAATAAATAAAGTTGAATTTAAAACAAAAATCAAGGATAAGCTATCCATGATACATTTCATACAAGCTTTTTTGTTTTTTGTTATTAATCTCTTTTTGACGGGTTTCTTTGTTTATTCTCATCCATCTACCTAATTTCCTAATGTACAAATAGACAAAATCAGGTCCGTATTTTTTCCCATTAATTAAACCTTGAAATGTATCTATTCTTTTGTAATACTTGTATGTCTTCCCAAATTGTGTGAGCATATAACCATATTTTAGAGCACCAAATTTTGGCATAGGTTTTGGCTCAGATTCTATTAACTTTATTACTTCTTCATGTGAATTTGGATTGTAGGTACAACCTAAGTTCATGTATAAAGCATTGCTTGTAAGGATAGAAGGTTTGTCATAAACGGATGCTTCCAGACCCATTGTAGATCCTGCCGTAACGACAATATTACATGAAAACAGTAATGAATAGCTACTAATATTGCTTTCAGGCAAAATTAACTCTACATTCGACTCCTTTATAGAAATAACATCTGTTATGGATGAATTATAAATCCCTTTAAGATTAGGATGCATTCTTACATAAATTCTATATTTGGGTGAATGTTGAAGGCTTTTGGCTATTTTTAATATAGTATGATATTGATTTTCGTAGAGCGCATTGTCCCAGTCTTTTCCTATGGCCACAAATTCGTCTTCACTTGAAGTAAAAAAAACAATATTTATTCTGTTACTGTCCCAAGAATTTGGAAGTTTTCCCTTCTCTTGTGATTGAGTAAACATCCCTACTCTTTCGTTATTTGAATTACTTCTATTATCAAAATACAATTGAGCAATGCTTACTTTATTCTCATCTGCATTATCCCAAAGTTCATTAATAATTTTAGTGTAATGTTCTATAGAATGTGGCATTATATTAGGAAATACAGAATAAGTATTTCGGTCACGTCCTTCTTCTAATACTCGGCAAAATACATTCTTATTCGCCGCAGCCCTTAGACATGCTCTCAACGTTGCAAACCTAGCGTTAAAAACATATACTAAATCAATTTTAAATTCGTCAATAGCTTTTTTAATAGCTTCGTATATATACATAGATGAAATCCATTGGTTTTTTACCAAGGCTTCATGGCCTGAAAGTACAGGTTTGGGATCTCTAAAAATAGAAACTACGGAAGAAAACACGCCCATTCCTATGTCAAAATCCTCATGTTGGAGTTGTCTGAACTTATCATTATCATTCCAAGTAATATCAGATACTTTATTATCGATTTCGTCAATTTTCAAAATATCTGAAAGATAATGAAGATGATATGCACCTTCTAAGCAAGATAAACCACTCTGAAAAGTTGAAATACATGTTTGACAATGGAAATAATTGTGGTTTGGGTTTACTTGACAGCTCGACATTTCACCTTTGCAAGTCAGGATATGTACTTCATCGCCCAAGTTTATATGATCCTGTATGTTTTCGAAAATAGGACCAGATGTTTCTGTATTAAAATGGTAAGTTGAATAAAAAAGTACTTTCATTTTTGAAATTATTAAGACACAATAGCTTTATAAATTTATAAATTATAAACTTAAATTATTTAAAAATTCATCCTTTAATATTCCATATTCTATGATATCTTGATAATTACCCCATTTATAAAAAGCTTGTCTTCTAACGCCTTCTTGTAACATGCCAATTTTTAGTGCTATTTTTTTCATCCCTTCATTCTCATTAGTTGTCCCACAATAAATCCTATTTAAATTTAAATGGCTAAATCCATGATTAAAAAGAAGAAAAGCCGCTTCATATCCATACCCTTTGCCCCAATAATCTTTTTCACCCATTAAAATTGCAAATTCTGCACTTCTATTTATCCAATTTATATTTTGTAAGCTTACATTACCAATATGTACATTCTTTTCTAATTCAATTATGGCTAGTCTTAGGTCAGATGAGCTGTGTTGACTTTTCTCCACAAAAGATGAAAGTTGCTCAATTGAATATGGAAAATAAGCATGAGAATTTTGGGCACAAACTTCTTGATCGTTCAGCCAGCCCAAATAGGAAGGTGTAATGTCTTCTTTTGAGAGTGGTCTCAGTCCGATTTTTAGATTTTTTAAAAACATTTTATTACGAATTCATTTTTACGAAAAAGCTATGTCTATTGATTTATCTTCAAAAGGATCTTCAATTTTTAATCCTTTCAAATATCGTTTTGGATTTGCTCCTAAAATTTTTGCTTCTACAAGAACATTGGAAAAGAAGCTTACGACCTCTTGACTAAAATATATTAGATGATTGTGAAATACATTGTCCGTTATAAAGGTTATTTTTTGGCCAGCGAATGATGCCATTATATTTAAGTCTTGATTTGGATGAAGTTTAAAAATAAAATTAAAATCCTTGTAAAAGGATATCAATTCATTTGTTGAAGTATATTCATCAAAACCAAATTTTTCTATTCCACCCACATTTGTCAAAGGATCAGGAACAAAATAAACATATTCTTTGCCAAAATCCAAATTATATTGTTCATATATTTTTTGTTTGGAAAAAATTGGTTTCCACTTTTCTAAATATTTCCAATAAGGATTGAATCCCAAAACAAATATCTTTTGATTATCTATTCCTTCTTTCAAAGCATTGGCTGATGCTGCTTCATCCAAAACCCAAACTTTGCTTGGCAATACCAACTCATTAAATTGCGTAAATCTGACAAGAAAATTAGACCAATTATCTACAAAGCTGTTAGTCTCAAGACCTTTTTTGTTACCTAAATTTATAACAGTAGTTTCAAAATCTGTAGTATAGCTTGTTCCTGTTATAATGATACTTGGATTAAAAGATTCCATTACTTCAACTAATAACGAAATTTCAATCACTTTCACATTTAGTAGAAACTCTTCATAAAAGTCATAATTCCTATTTGAACAAATAAAAATCTCGTTATTTTTTAGCAACATCGAAGCCAAAGCCAATATAGGTTTTGCACCTCCAGGATCAGAAAATGCAAAAAATATACGCTCATTTACAAATTCCATCATATTTAGGTAACAATTAAATCTGAGATGTTATCACTAACTTTAACAAATGCTTCCACGACATGTGCAATATCTTGCTCTTGCATTCCCGGTCTCATAAACTCGTGCGTGAGCAAGGTATGAAAGTGCATATTTTCTGCTACGGGACAGATACCTTCGGAATAATCAACGTTTCCTGAATAACTTTTACAATTAAATGAACAAGGGTGAACTCGTTGCTGATATAATGGCTGTAGATACAATGGCTTCACATAACCAGCTCCAAGTAAAGGCGCAGTTTCACGTAGATATGCTGATGGTAGCTCTTGTTTTAATGCTTCTACAAATCTATTTCTATGGACATTTTCAAATTTTGAACTATCATATTTTATAGCGTGCACATAATACACGTGTTTTGTCATAGAATCCTTGCTAGGCATCGTTAACCTTTCTATTTGAGACAAACCTGACTCAATAATTTCTACATTTTTTATTCGTTGTTCAATTAAGATATCAAGTTTTTTTAATTGTTCGATTCCAATTGCGGCTTCAATTTCAGTCATCCTAAAATTATATCCCCAATGATTTATAAGATTTGAATCACCTCTTGGCCCTACAATGTTTTCACCATGATTCCTAATCAATCTAATTTTATCATTTAGCCTCGAACTATTAGTAACAATCACTCCTCCTTCTCCAGTATGAATGTGTTTGTGGTAATTCAAGCTAAAAACACCAATATCACCAAATAAACCCACTGGTACACCATTATGAGTTGCTCCTGGAGCTTGAGCACAGTCTTCGATCACCAAAAGATTAAACTCTTTTGAAATCTTCATGATTTCTCCCATATTGGCAACATTTCCAAAAATATGGACTACCAATATTGCTTTGGTCAATGGAGTAATCTTCGACCGAATTGAATCTGGATCCATACAGAATGAATCTTTATCAATATCCGCAAAAACAGGTACACCACCATAAATCATTGGTGCTAGTGCACTTGCTGACATGGTATATGGAGAGACGATAACTTCGTCACCAGGTTGAATCTCGCAAGCCCCAATAGCTGCAAATAAACCAGATGTATTTGAATTAACAGAAGTAGCATACGCTACTTGAAACTTTTCTGCCCATAGTTTTTCAAACTCCATTACAGTCGGTCCACCATCGAAATCGCTGTGCCAAGCACCTAAAAACTGTGACAAATTTCCTGTTTTCAGAATTTTCTGAACTGCTACTTCTTCTTCAGTACCAATAGTATTGTATGACGGAAAAAGATCTTTTTGACTTCTGACAGGTGTACCACCTAGTAATGCTAACTTTGACATAAGTGCGAAATTTCTATGAGTTTTTGGTTGATCAAGATAGATTCGTTAAGATTATCCTTGCCATCAGATAATATATAATTGTAAACTGACAACATGTAATCTTTAATAACACCTTTACCCGACTTTGAGTTGTTAAAATTTAATTTAGATTTATATTGTGACGTTGGTCTATTTTCTGGAATCTCAAAAATATTGATATCATCACCTGAATCCTGAATCTTCACAACAGATGAATTTAAGTAAAAAATAATTTCAAAATAGTTGTATTTCGAATATCCTAAACCTATTAAATTGGTATGAATTTTTTCATCTAAAATAAAACTACATGATATGGTGGGATCATTATTTATTTCAGTTGTTATATTGCTAACTAATACTTGATCCAATGTATAAAATTCTGAATAAAATTGTATTAAATTGAAAGCGTGACTACAATTATTAATTAAACCACGGGTATAAGTAACCGTAATTTGATTGATCTCGTCACCTAAACTTTTTCTTAAATCAAAGTACTCCTTTAAACTTTGAAATTCTGGGATAAACTGTCTAATATAATTAATGTAAACCTTACTTGTAGATGTTTGACTTATTGACTTGAGTATACTTAACTCATCAACATTCAAAGATATTGGTTTTTCACAAAGTATTATTTTTACATTATGAGACATTGCGTCCTTTAAGTAAATAAAATGCGAAGATGTCGCACTAGCAATGATTACTAAATCATATAACTCAAAATTAATTTCTTCTACATGGTTAAAAACATACTTTGTTTTTGCTTTTGAAATATTTTCAAATGAATGGTCAAATACATCTATTTTCTTAAATCCTAAAAAAGTTAAAGCTTTCAAATGCGTTTGGATTTCAGAAATATTTATGTCCATAAGGGCACCTATTTCCCCACATCCAATAAGCAAAACTAGATTTTCATCAGTATTCATCCTTAATATTGTTATCTTTAAGCATCAAACTATATTTTAGTTCAGCTAATTTCCAATCGACTTCATTATCTATGTCTTGTACCATCAATTCACTGACTTCAATTCCATACATATTTGAACTTACCAGACTGCCCCTTTCAAAATATTTTTCTACATCAAACATATAAAACTGACCAGTATCATGAAAATGTTTTCTTAAGTCTTGCGATCTTTTATTTATATTTTCTGGAAATGCATATTTAATTTTACAATCGTCTTCCAAAATAAAGCTTCGCTGAATAGGAAAACTAAATGGTACAATTGGCATTACAAAATCATAACTCCTATTTTCTTTCAAAATATTGAAAGCATTTTTTAACAACTTAGAATTTACAAATGGTGCTGTAGGGTAAATACAACAAGCAAAATCAAAATTTTGATCTAAATTTTTATAGGTTGCTAATACTTCGAGAATAACATCATGTGTAGTAGCAAAATCATCTGATGTTTTTAAAGATCTAAAAAAGGGAACTTTTGCACCGAAGTTCATTGCTATTTCACCAATCTCCTCATCATCAGTACTTACCATTACTTCATCAAAGAGCTTCGATTCTATTGCAGCTTCAATACTATATGCAATAATTGGCTTTCCCAAAAAATCTTTTATATTTTTTCTGGGAATTCTTTTACTTCCTCCCCTTGCTGTAATAATAGCTATGTTGGGCATAAAACATCAATGATTTAATAAATTGTGATTCAATAATCTATCTCCTTTTTTATAAGACCTCGGCGAAGGTTGGTCTATAACCTCCCCAAAATACTTAGGGTGCAACCCAAATCCAGGTCTCACCGACCGTACATTCTGCTCTGTAAAAACTTCGCCTTCTTCTATATCTTCTGCCACATACAGACTTCTCGCAAAATCACGTCCTTTTATCTGCTTAGGAGTTAGGTTGTAATCTACAACACCAACGGCTTTTTCTGCATCGCGCACAGCATTTACCATAGCTGTAAATTCATCCTCGTCCATAGAAAACTCTGCATCAGGTCCACCAATGTCATGATTGAGAATAAAATGTTTTTCTATGATCTTGGCACCCAAAACGGTTGCTACAATTGGAACAGTGCTTCCCATGGTATGATCTGATAAACCTGAGATTACACCAAATTTATCTGCCAAGTCTTTGACCATAATCATATTTGCTTCATTGACTGGAGCAGGATAACTTGAAGTACATTTTAGTAATGCTATATCGGAGTTCCCCATTCTTTTGCAAGCATCTAGCGCCAATTGAATATCATCTAACTCTGCAATACCTGTAGATATGATAATGGGTTTACCTTTAGAAGCGACATATTCTATGAGTGGAATATCTGTGATTTCAAATGAAGCAATTTTGTAAGCGGGTACTTCTAAATTTTCTAATAAATCAACTGCTGTTTTATCAAATGGTGAAGAAAAACAAATCAATCCTTCTTCCTTTGCAACATCAAATAATGCTTGATGCCATTCCCAAGGTGTATATGCTTCCTTGTATAAATCATACAAATATCTGTCATCCCAAAGGGTACCACCTGATATTTTAAAATCATCATTTCGAACATCCAATGTCAATGTATCTGCCGTATATGTCTGTAGCTTAATGGCATCAGCGCCAGCTCTTTTTGCTGCACGTATGGTTTCGATAGCAATATCTAGACTTCCATTATGATTTGCAGATAATTCTGCAATGATAAAAACGGGAGATGATTTGTCTATTTTATAATGTCCTATGGTCATTCTTTTGATTTAATATAATGAAAACTTGTAGCGCCTTTTATGTTTTTCATACCCATCATTTTGTATTCAGCTTTCTCAAATCCTTTAGCCGAAGATACATTTTCTTCTTTGATATAAGCATGGATGATGCATGATTGTTGATTATTTAAAAATTCAGCAGACGCTTTTGAGATTATATCTGATGCCAATCCTTTGCCACGATAACGCTTATCAATAGAAACACCAATTTCCGCATTTGTTTCATCCAATTTTTGAATTCTCACTTGGCCAACATATTTCTTGGGAGCATAATAGAACAAATACATGAAACAATTTTCATCATTTAGTTTACTTTCAAACCAGTTTATATGTTGATCAAAAGAAATTTCATCTGAATGATAAGAAAATTTCCTCACATCTGCATCATTGGTCCAATCAAAATATAATTGAGCATCTGACAATTCTGGCTTTCTGTACAACAATGCCGGATTCCATTTACTATGTATCAAAACATCTTTAAATATTCCATCATAAAGACAATGCTCTTTTAAGCGTGCTTCAAATTCAAAACCAACATCTTCAATCGTTTTATATAAATGTGGTCTTAGATCAAACGCGTATGTAAACACTTTGTGCAGTGCAATATTTGTAAATGCAACTTTCTCTATAAGCCCTATATAAGACTGCCAATGAAATCCAAAATATTTCGCTTCAAGCTTTGTATCCATGATAAATGAAAGCTCGGCATTTTTGTCTATCCAATTGATATGTACCAACCCTCCATAACCAATACAAACATCATTTTCCAAATAGGAAAACAATATCTGATCAGGTTGTTCTTTGTCAAATAATTGTGCTACAACATTCGTGAAATATCTCTCCTGATCTTCTTCGGTCAGTGGTTTGGATTGACGGAGATGATACATTTGTTCGTTGCGCCACTTCATTATATCAAATCTGTCTTCGTATCTAATTGGCACAATTTTGTATTGTCCATCAGATACTTCTGCTAGATTTAGTGATTTATATTTGGTGGGGAAATTCATTTGCAAAACATTTTATATTTCAACTCTGCTAATGTCCAATCCGTTTCATTGTCGATATCTTGCACTTCAAGTTCAGTAAATACGATGGAACCCGTATTATTGGTTATTAAGCTCTTTTGGTCTTGGAGTGAGTAGACTTTTGCCCAGTAAAACTGTCCTGCATCATGATAAGATTTCTCCAAATCTTGTGATCTCGTTAAAGCATATTCGGGATAGAAAAAAGAAATCTTTTGATTATCCAATCTCAATGCTCTTTGAATAGGGAAACCAAATTCTACAGTTGGAAACAAACCATCAAAATCACCTTTTATCATCGTATCAAAAGCCAATTTTAGTTTTTCACCATTGACAAACGGCGCACATGGATATATGCAACAAACATAATCAAATGAACTACCTATTTTCTCATATTCTAGCAATACTTCTTCTAACACTTGATATGTGGTGGCATAATCATTTGATGTCTCCTTACTTCTCAAAAAAGGTACCTTTACACCTTGGTTAAGAGCGATTTCAGCTATTTCTTCATCATCTGTAGAGACCATCACCTCATCAAACAATCCTGAATCCAAAGCCGCTAATATTGAATAAGCAATGATAGGTTTCCCTAGAAAATCTTTGATATTTTTTCTTGGAATGCGCTTACTTCCGCCTCTAGCAGGAATGATACAGAGATTAGCCATTGTAATAGCTATTAATCGTCTCTATCACAAAATCCTGCTCATCATCAGTCAAGGTAGGATACATCGGCAGACTGATACAGTGTTTATAATACGTCTCAGCACTCGGAAGGTCTCCATCTTTCCACCCAAAAGACCTATAATATGGCATTAAGTGCGTAGGAATATAATGAATCTGACCATAAATATTGTGCTTTCGCAGATGGGTATAAAGTCCCAAACGATCCTCTGCTTCTATTACATACAAATGGTAGGCATGGTCTGCATGATAACCTGAGTGACCTAAGATATAACTTTTATCTTGGAATGCTTCGGCATATTTTTGCGCAATTTGCCTTCTTCTTGCTAAACCTTCAGTTGCTCTATTAAGCTGAGATAAACCAAGAGCACTTTGTATATCCGTGATCCTATAATTATATCCTAATTGTTGCATTTCCATGTACCATCCTGGATAAGTCGATTCACCTTCGACACCATTAGCAAAGTCGATGTCATTTAGATATTGGTCGTCTCCTTTATTGATACCATGCGACCTTAATCTGAGGAGTTGTTTATAATGCTCTTCATTATTGGTGGTGATCATACCACCTTCGCCACATGCTATATGTTTGACGGGATGGAAGGAAAAAATGGCCAAATCCGCATAATTACCATTCCCACATTGCTGAACAATACCTTTACTGTCTGTAAAAAAACCACCTGGAGCATGACAAGCATCTTCTATTATCCACAATCCATACTCATCTGCCAATGCTCTGAATGCTTCTAAATTTACAGCCCTTCCTGCAAAATCTACAGGAATGATACCGTGGTAAGTGCCTTTTGGTGATGATGTTAGCAATTGTCTTACCTTCTCGATATCCAATAAATAGGTATCTGGATCAATATCAGAAAAAACCACGTCGCCTCCACAATAACGGACACAATTGGCACTTGCCGCAAAGGTGATAGGTGTTGTAATTACTTTTTGCCCGTCACTGACCCCTAAAGTCATGGTACAAAGGTGAAGTGCAGCAGTACCATTTGCTACAGCTACTGCATATTTACATCCAATATATTGTGCAAAAGCATCTTCAAATTCTTTAATTTTTGGACCTTGGGTCAAGTAGATAGAGTGTAGGGATTCAACCACTGCATCTATATCTTCTTGGGTTATATTTTGTTTGCCGTAAGGTATCATATTTTAAAATCGGGGTACAAGTGTTCGGAAATTAATGCTCTCAAACTATCAACTGTTTCCCATTCAGGATTATTGTCTGACGTGTAATGAAATCCTTTGGGTACCAAGGTAGCATTAAAGTAACTGATATATTTTTCTAGATCCCAAACTGGTACTTGTGGTAGTATTACATAATACTTCCCTAGGTCATACGTAGAATAAGAATCAGAAGCTGTGATCATCTCTTCATGGATTTTTTCTCCTGGACGGATGCCAACTTCTCTGTGTTCACATTCTGGACCTATAGCTTGTGCTACGTCTGTGATTTTATAGGAAGGGATTTTAGGTACAAATAACTCTCCTCCCCATGCAGTCTCAAGGGCATGAAGAACCATATCAACGCCTGCTTGAAGCGAAATATTAAATCGTGTCATGCTCTTATTTGTAATCGGTAACACGCCATCTTTTTTCTTTTGCATAAAAAAGGGAATGACTGATCCATTGGAACCCATGACGTTTCCGTACCGTACCACAGAGAATTTTATATCTTGTTTGCCACGAATATTATTAGCTGCAATGAATAATTTGTCTGAAGTCAATTTGGTAGCTCCATACAGATTTATAGGAGCACATGCCTTGTCTGTGGATAGTGCAACTACCTTACTAACTCCTGAAGATAAAGCTGCTTTGATCACATTTTCTGCACCACCGATATTGGTTTTGACACATTCATCAGGATTGTATTCTGCAATGTGTACGTGCTTCATGGCTGCTGCATGGATGACATAATCTATACCATTAAAAGCACGTTTTAGTCTATCGAGATCACGCACATCGCCTATGAAATAACGTATGGCTTTGTATTGTTTTTCTGGATATTCTAGCGCCATCTGATATTGCTTCTGCTCATCTCGAGAAAATATCACTAAACGCTGTATATCAGGCCATTTGGCTAAAATCGTTTTAGTCAATTCCTTGCCCAACGAACCTGTCCCTCCTGTGATTAATACGGATTTACCATTCATTTACCTGTACTTATTTGTTTATTTTGGATAGTGTTAAGTATTACGCTTTTACAACAGTATCCTTACTAGGACGAATCTGTGAATAAATATAAAAAATCAACAATCCTAATATTATCAACGAACTTATCAAACTGATGGTTTCTCCCAAGAAATATGCTTTGGGCTTAAATTCAAATATAACCTCATGTTTTCCGGATGGAATCTTTAGCCCTCTCAATAAATAATTAGTACGAATGTGATCTACAGGTTTACCATCTATGGAAGCTTCCCAACCTTTATTAGGACCATACCAAACTTCCGAAAATACAGCAAATTGCTCACCCTCAGTATTAGATTCATATACCAATTTATTTGGATGGTAAGATTTTAGATTAATTGCTCCATTTTTTGAAGGCGTCAAATTGGCTACATAATCTTTAAACTCAGCATGAACAACGGCATCACCAGCCGGGTCAAAACTTGTGAGCGAATCTATCTCAGCGTTTGCATCTGGAACTTGGATAATGTTATTTACAAACCAAGCATTTCCAAGTGCAGCAGGATTTCGCTGAACAGTAGGACTTCCTTCTGCTCCTTGTAATATAAAGTACTTCGTATTGAGCATATTCAATACTCCTTGGTTGTTTTTGCTGATATGCCTATCAATGATGTCTTGGTATCTTTGTAGTTTTGCTGCATGATAACCACCTATTGTCTTATGAAAATACGAAGTACTTGC
This sequence comes from Saprospiraceae bacterium, assembly GCA_041739205.1. GTDB lineage: Bacteria > Bacteroidota > Bacteroidia > Chitinophagales > Saprospiraceae > OLB9. Next base: position 17,264 of record JBGSOH010000468.1, on the reverse strand, counting down.
CGCATTGAATGTATTTACAGTAGCGTCATACACTCTGAAATTAGGATCGTTGTCTTGCAATATCTGCGTATCAACTGGTCTAGCTTCAAAATTCTGTTTGTATGTATTTTTAGTAACAAAATCCTTTTTATCTAAATAATCTTTGCCAATTTGTACTAAGTCAAATAAACCTAAAACTCCAATGACTGCAATTAAAATTGTACTATTTATTTTGTCTTTTAGAAAAGCCCATATTACCGCCGATATAAGAACTATATAAGCCAAACTACGAAACGCTGATGAAGCTAACATTGATTGTCGTTGTTTTAGTAATACATCAATGATTTCTTGATAATTGGCATCTCCTTGGCTACTAAAATCAAACAAACTGCTTCCTCCTATCCAAAGCATTACACACAGACCTCCTAAAATTCCAGCTGAAATGTACAAGGGTTTTAAGAATGTTTCTTTATTGGTAGATTTAAGAATTTCTGAAATACCTAATATTCCCAAAATTGGTATAAAAATAGCTGTCACACTAAGAATCGAACTAGGTGCTCTAAACTTATTCAATAGTGGTAAGGTATCGAAAAGTAATTTATTAAATCCTTCCATATTCTTACCTAAAGACATGACGAAGGTTAATAATACTGCTCCCAACAACCACCACTTTACGGGCCCTTTTACAGCAAAAAGCCCAAATACAAACAAGAAAAAAGCAACAATTCCAAAATAAGCAGGACCACTTGTGAATGGCAGCGATCCCCAATAGGTAGGTGCTTGAAACTCCCTGCGCTGTCCCACAGCCTTACCTAAATCTGAATTTCCGTCTAACCATTCACCAGAACCACCACCTACTGCTTTAGGGATAAATGTGGCCAATAAATCTCCATATCCATTACTCCATTGGGTAGCATACGTCCACTCTAGTCCGTCAGTTTCACTTGATGATGCTGGTGTATCTCCAGTGGATTTCAATATTGGTGCGCCACGCATAGTATCCTTTGCATATTCATAGGTTGTCCATAACTTAGATGCGGACGAACCTAACGCTAGCACAGCAACTACAACCATCACACCAATAGACTTTGCAAAATTGACTAATTCTTTTTCTTTTATTTTATTTACTAACTCTATTATTACTAAAATACCTAGTGCTAACCCAAGATAATATGTCATTTGCGGATGGTTTGACTGAACATTGAGTCCAAGTCCTATTCCAAATAATGCCGCACCAAGTAAAAAACGCTGTCTAAATAATAAAATAACGCCTGCTATTACAAGTGGACTAGTAAGGATAGTAGCCGCCTTTGTGTTGTGCCCTGCTTCAAACAATATTAAATTATTAGTGCTAAATCCAAATAATATGGCACCTATCAAACTTAACCAACCACTCACACCAAGACTCAACATCAATATATAAAATGATATCATACCAAGAATATACAAACCAGCTGGATAATTAAAGAACATAGTACCAACCTTTCTAATATACGACAATTTATTTCCTGGATTTGGCGCAGAAAGTTGATATGTAGGCATTCCTCCAAACATCGAATTAGTCCAAAGTACTGGCTCACCTGTCTTTTCCTGAAAATCAATGGCTTCTTTAGACATACCTTTATACTGTATAATGTCACCTTGATTTACCACTTTACCTTCAAATTGTGGCAAAAAGTAAAATACATTTACTAGCAATATCACCAAAATGTGTAATATATAAGGGTAGATGGCTTTAAAATTGAAATTCATCTGTTTGATTTTTATTAATAATTATTATCCGAATTCATGATGGATTCTAAATAAGGCGTAATATTAAGGAAAAAAATTATATTTAAATAAAAATATATATCAATTTGATATTTTTATGAATATATAATTACCTATCATTGAGTATTTCATCAGTAAGAAATAAAGTTTCTTACTATCAATTATTTCGATAGTTTTTTTATTCAACTAAAACTTTTCTGAACTGAACGTATTTTAATTCCATATTGTCGGCAAAACATCTATTTTACTTAAATATATGTTGACAAAAGTTGTTTATTGGTAATAAGTCATATTTTTACCATCTCTTTTATAATAATGTTAAACCATCAGGAATGAGATTTTTAATTGTATTAATACTCCTTTTGTCCAATACAAATGTAATGGAACTAATGGGTCAGTCAAACTTTTGGCAAAAGACAGATGAAATGAATCTTAGATCTACAAAAGGAAATAGACAAATCATTCCTTCCAAATATGAAGTATATACATTTGATTATCCAGCATTTATCAAATTGATTTCATCAAAAAGTAAGGAAGTTTCAGCAGGTGTCATCATAGAAATTCCACTACCTGAAGGGCTTACCAAATTTAAAATGGAAGAAACTCCGGTTTTTGAAGCAGAACTATCTAATAAATATCCGGGGTTCACTTCCTTTACAGGCAAAAGTATTGATGTGTCAGGATATATATTAAAAATGAGTGTGTCGCCTTTCGGTATTAATGCAATGATCATGCACGATGAGTTAAGAACCATATTTGTCGATCCCTATACACAACACAATCAGACAGAATACATCGTTTACCATAAAAAAGACTTTAGAAAAAAAACAGGAAATTTTACTTGTGGTGTGTCTAGTGATCATCTAGATCTTGGTCTCGAGAGAGAAGACTTTGTTGACAACGAGGCTGCATCCTTACGTGCAGGCGATTGTGTCTTGAGATCATATAGATTAGCATTAGCTTGTACAGGTGAGTATGCTAGTTATCATGGAGGTACAAAAGAAAAAGTATTGGCAGCATATAACAATACAATGACAAGAGTGAATGGTGTGTATGAAAAAGAAGTGGCCATTACTATGAAATTAATAGGAAATACGGATCAATTAATATTTTTAAACGCTCAGTCAGATCCATATACAAATGATGAAGGGGCAATCATGCTAGGAGAAAATCAAACAACTTTAAACAATATCATCGGAATATCCAATTATGATATAGGGCACGTATTCAGTACAGCAGGTGGAGGTATTGCCCAATTAAGGTCTCCATGTACAGCATCAAAAGCACGGGGCGTCACTGGACAAGCAAATCCTGTAGGAGATCCATTCGATATAGACTATGTTGCACATGAAATGGGTCATCAATTCGGAGCAAATCATACTCAAAATAATAGCTGTCAAAGAAATAGTAGTACGGCTGTAGAACCAGGGAGTGCAAGTACAATTATGGGTTACGCAGGTATTTGTAGCCCCAATGTTCAAAATAATAGCCATGCAAATTTTCATGCAATAAGTCTGGATGAAATTGCAAATTTCATAGTGGCTGGTAATGGGAATACATGCGCTACAAGGATAGAAATAAATAATCAAAAACCACAAATCTCTTTACCTGTTAATAGCTATACTATACCTATTTCTACTTCTTTTGTTCTAACTGCTGTAGCTGAGGATGTCGATATGGACGAACTCACTTATTGTTGGGAGCAGATGAATAATCAAACGGCAACTATGCCGCCTGTTGCGACAAGTACTTCTGGACCTTCATTCAGAGCATTGCCTCCTAATACTAGTCCATCGAGATTTTTCCCTGATTTACAGAGACGATATTCACAATGGGAAGTATTGCCTTCAGTCAGCAGAACCATGAATTTTAGATGCACAGTACGAGACAATAATCCACTCGGTGGTTGCACAGATGAAGCAAATGTGCAAGTGATGACTAATAATCAAGCAGGTCCATTTGTGGTGACTTCTCCCAATACAAGCAGCGTAAACTGGAAAGTAGGATCTCCTCAGACCGTAACATGGAATGTCGCAAATTCAGAAAAAGCACCTATCAATTGTTCATTAGTGAATATCTTTTTATCTACTGATGGAGGCAAAACTTACCCGCATCTCGTGGCAGAAAAAGTACCTAACATTGGTTCGTACGAAATTACCACACCTTCTCTACCTTCCAATATGGCTAGGATCATGGTCATTTCTGATGGTAATATATTTTATGATGTCTCAAATGCCAATTTTAACATTACAGCTACTTTTGCGATTGCAACATCGCCAAGTTATGTGGAGCTTTGTAACGAAAGTAGGATTGATTTTAACTTATCTCTTACCAAATTAGATAATGCAAATCAAAGCATTACATTATCTCTCGAGAACCCACCAAGTGGACTACAGTTCACATTCTCACCACAAGTTGTAGCACTACCAGGTACTTCTATTTTGTCAATACTCAACCCACAATCACTACCCATCGGCACGTCAACCTTATATATAAATGCCATAGTAGGTACTGAGAAAGTAGTCACACCTATCACAATTTTTAAGGCATCCACCGCACTTGTAAGTGTTTCGAACATTTCACCTATCAATTATGATGTTAACGTTCCCACAGAAATCGTTATTCTTGAATGGACATCTATACCGGGTATAAATAAATATCTGGTGGAACTATCCGAGAACCCATCTTTTAAAGAAAATGTTACAGCACTTGAAATAGAAACAAGTTCTCTTGGGATAACCCTCAAATCAGGAAATATATATTATTGGCGAGTAAAACCAATCTCACCTTGTATAAACAATGACTTCGGGTCTACATATTCATTTAAGACAGCTGGCGGAAATGACCAAAGTGGTATCTTATTAAAAAATGAAGTCTTATTGGTTTCAAGAAATGAAACTGAGATCATAAATGACCAAAAAATAGATTTCGCAAGTTTTGACAACGATCTTTCAAATATTTTAATTACCAACTTGCCATCTAATGGATTATTATTGCTGGATAATATAGTATTGCAGATTGGTGACAAAGTAAGTAAATCATCATTATTAAATAATTTATTAGTTTATAAACACAACGGAAACACTTCTGAAAGCGATGCATTTACATTTGATATTATTGATGATTTAAATAGATGGTTGCCAGGACAAATATTTAACATCAAAATTCGTCAATCTGCCTTAGGCGGAGCGGCATTTGTAAAAAATGAACTTTTATGTTTTGGTGACCAAGCAGGTAGTATTACAGTCGAGGGTTATGGAGGTACTCCACCTTATCAGTATTCTCTTGACAATCTTGTGTACCAAAACAGCAATGAATTTGAAAATCTGATTAGTGGCTCATATAATTTATATATTAAAGATGCTCAAAATGTTGTAAAAACAACAAATGTCGTTACCATCAAATCACCATCTGAAATAAACATAAGAGAAGAAGTCATTAATTATGATATCATTTTGAACTTATCAGGTGGGACGGGCAATTTGCTTTATTCACTAGACGATATCTCTTATGAACTTGGCAATGTCATTTCTGATCCTGGCAACGGCGATTATGTCATATACGTGAAGGATGATAATGGATGTAAAGACTCATTAGTAGCAACCATAAATATACCGACATTAAATGCAACGAGTGAATTGACACAAGATGTTATTTGTCCTGGAGATTTTGCAAATATTTTGGCATCGCCACAGGGTGGAATAGAACCATACACCTATAGTTTGAATGGATTGGATTTTCAAAGTTCATCATCATTTAATGTGGTCAGTGGAAATTATGTTATTTATGTAAAAGATGCGGGGTCAAAAGTATTCATCACAGATACTTTAAAGACAACCCAAATAAATGACTTTGAAGTTAATTTTTCTCAAAATGGTTTTGTTTTTACTTTCGATATATCTGGAGGTTCACCACCCTATTTAATTGGCAGAATCATAACAAATTTACTTGCAGAAAATGTTATAACATTCCCTGGCAATGGTACATTTAAAGTTTATGTTAGAGATGCAAATGAATGTAGTTATGAATTTAATGTCAGTATTAATATATTCTCAAGTGTAAGCAGAACAGTCAGGAACACTACCTGCTATGGCCTAAGTAATGGTTTTTTACGCCTCAGTCCTTCTAATGGTAGTTCGCCTTATTTGTACCAATTAAACCAAGGTGATTTCACAACTCAGAGAGAGTGGAACAATCTGTCCGCCGGCGAATATACATTTGCTGTCATAGATAGTAAAAGTGATACTGTAAAAGGCAATATTACAATCACTGAACCTGATAGCTTGATAGTAAACCTTGCAATTTCTAATAATAATCTTACCATTACTACCACAGGCGGTACACCGCCTTATAGACATAGTCTAGATGGAGGAGATGTATTCTTGGGCGCGAATGTATTTACTGAATTGCCATTGGGTACATATAATATTATTGTGAAAGATGATAACGATTGCTTTAGTACAGAACAAATCATCACTTTAACAAGTGCAAATGATCTGCATGAAAATCAAAATATCGTCATAACGCCTAATCCTAACGAAGGATATTTTACCGTTATATCAGATATTATATTAGACCCAAATGCTGAAGTTAGCATTATAGATATGCTTGGTAGGCAAATTAATGTGATTGCTATCAAATCTCAGAATAGTAATGAAATGCAAATTGATATGATGCAAGCACCAAGTGGTGTTTACTTAATGATCATAAAGTCAAATGATAAACATTGGTCATCTAAGATGGTAAAAATGTAGGAATGTGGTATTTTTTTAGATTAGTAAATTGACATTAAATATTATCTAGTTCATATTGATTTTTATAAAAGTAAATTAGTATCCCAAATAAAAAATCTATTATTTGCAAAAGTTAGTTTTATTCTTTTGTGTTGTATTCTAATAGCTCTATTTCCTGTATTTCCTTGAATATATCTCTATCTTTGAAATGTTCTTTTGCCCAATTAAGTTTATCAGAAAAAAGTTTTGAATCCTTGTACTTGTTAGTCAAAGCTTTATTTATTTTTATATTTGATGTCATCAATTTCACTTCTTCAAAATTTGATTTCATTTCTCTATTTTTGTTATTAAAAAGGACTGATAATTCAAGCCTTTTTTAAAACGTTCAAACTTCCCTTCTAGTTCCCCATAAAGTATAAAATCTTTATTAATGGTATCTAGGAAGGTATTTAAATATCTACGATATAATCTTGTTCTTGAATGTGTGCTTCCTTTTGCTACCACTAATGCACCATTATAATGTTCGAAAAAATTATATAATGTTGAAGCTACGGTTGCAAGTACCAATTCAGTATCACCATTGTCTGACCTAACAAAGTCATCAAATTCATGTTGATTACCATTTGCGTCACCGAAAGCTAAATTATATAGATCTTTAGAAACTAATTGATAAAGTACAATTTTTAATATTCTCCCTTTGGGACCATCACTATAAAAAGTGTAGGTCAAAAGATCTTCCCCAGCTTCAACTGTATATTTTTTCTTTACCCATCAGTTCATCTAAGTTCTTATTTTAAAGACTTAATATGCAAAGATAAAAAATACCATTTAAATTCAATATAGAATTACAGTTTTTTAATAATTCAACGCCATGTAAATATGATCTCTATACTCCGAATTCTCTATTCAAATCACTCTAGCAAACTATTTTCCATTGCGATTCTCACTAAACCTACACTGTTTCTAGCGTTGAGCTTAGACAAAAGGCTACTTCTGTGTGATTCCACTGTTTTTAGGCTTATGTAAAGACTATCTGCAATCTCTTGTGTAGTGAATTCTTGTGCAATTAGTTTTAAAACTTCTTTTTCTCTTCTTGACAATTTAGGAAAAAACGCACTGCTTTTGGATGATGCCTTCCTTTGATTCATCAGGCCTTTCATGATTGTTTCTGTGACATCTTTGGAAAAATAAGACTCTCCAGATGCAATTGTTCTGATAGCTATTAGCAATTCTTCTCTTCCCGTATTCTTGAGAATATAACCTTTTGCGCCATTATTGAGTATTTCGGAAACAAAACTTTCTTCATTAAACATCGAAATAGCCAACACCTTTATATCAGGATACTGCGCATTCAACTCTTTACAAACTTCTATCCCACTCATACCAGGTAGATTTACATCAAGCAAGATGATATCTACTTTATGTTTTTTTACCAAATCCATAACAGACGGACCATCATAACTCCTACCTACTACAAACAAATCTGACTCTACATCCAATATGGACTCAATGCCATCTACAAACATAGTGTGGTCATCTGCTATAAGAATATTGATCATGTATATATATTTAATAATAAAACGAATGGTGCATATTTGTCGATACAAAGTTACAGTGATTTTATCTATAAAACTTCGGGTAAACCCCCAAAAATAAAAATCGGTGTTTACAATGATGTTTGAAATTCGAAATGTCCGCACCTTTGTAATATCAAAAGTTGATAAAACAGATAGATAATTTGACATCAAAAATATAAAAATGAAGAAGGAGATTTTGGATTTCAAGTTTTTAGTTTCTGTGGTGCTAGTCATAAGTAGTTTATTTGGGCAAGCATGGATAGAAGAGTCGGTGGATAAGACTGAAACCCAAAATCACAACTTCATAATCCAACAATCGGATAATGAAAATATCATTTGTTTGGAAAGCAATACTTGAAGTCTTGGTCTAGAGTATGATTGATGAAGGTAGCAATCGATTTATATCATACTCTTTTTAAAATATAAAGGTAGTGACAAATTAAAGAATGCGTCACTGATAAATTTTCTCTTTTTAGGTTTACGGAATGAGCAATATGAGAGTTGGGTGTTGGTATTTTGAATGTTGTAAGAAGTCAGTAATAGATATACGATTTTAAGACAGTTGCATCGGAAACAACCATTTTAAGATCAATCTTTTTAGTGTGTTTCTTTTATTACTAATATATACAGACCCTTTAATTTTTTCATTTTAAGCGATTACTTATTGATTAAAATCGAAAGTAGTATCGAAGAATGATAATAGACCCCAAAACACCGACCCAACTCGAATATTGGTCATACATTAAAATATCATTATGTGGAGACAATCCGTTGTCTCTGTTATATAAAAGTTGTAAATACTCATTGGGATTTGACTGTTGCATTAAAAGAAAAGGCCCTCAAAAAGTTGAGGGCTTTTCTTTTACCTTTTGAGTACTTTATGAATTGAATACACTTGACATTAAACTATTAGGGCATCTCATTAAATAAATTACTATTTTTGCATCTGATCGATCATATCAATAAATATATCTGAGTTGCGTATTATCTTAACTTTTCTAATCATCTTTTCTTTCCGACAGGATATTTTATCTCAGTTCAGTCAGGATAGTACCTATTCATACCAAGAATTAAATAGAATATTAGAAACTGCGCGTGAAAATAAAGATCAAAAAACATTGGCTCAGGTATACCTCAAACTCGCTGATTACGAAGGAGATATCTTCGGAGATTATCGTAGGGCATTAGAATATTACAAGTGGGCATTAGAATATTTTAAGGTAACAGGTGACAGTAGCAGAGTCTATGAAACTAATTTTTACCTTGCTCAAAGATACCTTCAAGCAGGTTTTGTAGATGAATCACTTACCATACTTTTAGATCTTGCCGAAGTCCATGCTAAAAGTAATAATCAAGTCGTCCTAGCTAATATATATTTCGAAATAAATAAAGTATATAAACGACGTGGCGATTATGAAATGTCCATTGATTATTTAGAAAAAGCTGTCGCTATCAATCAAATTGTCAAAGATACTACGCTATTGACAAATATATTATTTGAAAAAATCGCTTCTTTTGAGAATAATTTTGATCTTGATAGTGCGTTGGTGACAGCTTATGATGTTTTTTCCATCAATACTGCAATTAATAATCAGCAAATGGTAGCCAAAAGTTTGTTTCACATCGGCTATATCAATAAACTAAAAAAAGATTACGCAAAAGCTATCAAATATTTACACAAAAGTGAAATCTTACTACCATTTTTACCTTACAGCGAAAACCGAAAAGCAATCTACAAAGAGCTTTCTAATGTATATTCTATCGTAGGAGATTATGCACAAGGTTATTCTTATCTTCTAAAGTATACACAACTCAATGATAGCATCCTGAACAAAACAAGGTTAGAATCTATCAATAATCTAGCTTTAAAATACGGATCAAAAGACAAACAATCTAGTATAGAAATACTCAAAATAGACAAACTCAATGCAGAGCAACAAAATAAAGCACAACGTAAAACATTGTACGTCCTGGCGATTGGGTTAATTTTAGTCCTTGGATCGATCTATTTTATTATAAAATTCTATGATCAACGAATCACGAGTGCAAAGATTATTACCCAACAAACAGAAGAGATCAACCATCAAAAAATACGAGAACTTGAGAATAGTATAAAAATGAGTTCTATGATTTCAGTGATAGAAGGTCAAGAAATAGAAAGAGAACGGATAGCCAAAGACCTACATGACAGTCTAGGTGGGTTGTTGAGTACGATCAAATTACAGTTTGACCACGTGCGGTCAAAACAAGAAAACATGGTCAACCTCAAAGAATATAACCAAGCTTACAAACTGCTCGATACTGCCGTAGAAGAAGTCCGTACCATCTCCAGAAACCTGCAACCAGGATCGTTGCAAGACTTGGGATTGATACCAGCGATCAAAGATCTTATTAATAGATTTGAAGGAGAAGCTTACCCTGATATCTACTTTCAATATTATGAAATGCCTGTGAAGATAGACAAAATGATATCATTGTCCATTTACAGAGTCATACAAGAATTGCTCAATAATAGTCTGAAACATGCTAATGCCAACGAAATACTTATCCAAATAAATACGGAAGATGACGAACTAGTGATACAATATGAAGATGATGGTGTAGGCTTTGACCAAGAAAATCTAGTCAGAAAAGGAATGGGCTTAGAAAACATCAAATCAAGGATCAACTATATGCATGGATCTATCAGCATTGATTCCCAAAGTGGTAGTGGGATATCTGTTTTGATCCGCATCAAACACCAATAAAATCATGTGGAATCTGGAAAAAGAGCTTATGCTACCTAGTCCTTTGGTATCCATAAATTTACCATTGACCATAGAAAAAAACATCCATCTCTACATAAAACGTGAAGATCTGATCCATCCGTGGGTATCAGGCAATAAATGGCGAAAGCTAAAATACAATCTAGATTTTGCACTCCAAAACAATATTCAAACGATTATAACTTTCGGTGGCGCTTTTTCCAATCATCTTTATGCTACAGCAGGCGCTTGTGCACTTTTGGGTATCAAAAGCATAGGCATCATCAGGGGAGAAATAGACCATCAAAATCCTACATTGAAGTTTTGTTTGGAAAAAAACATGATTTTGATTCCTGTGTCAAGATCCGCATATAGAGAAAAAGAAGCATCAAAAGAAATCCAAGACATCATCCAAAAATATGCTGATGCTATGGTCATTCCCGAAGGTGGCACTAATCAACTTGCATTAAAAGGTGTAGGTGAAATATGGGACGAACTAAATCATCAATTAGCCAAAACTCCACACTACATCACCCTAACAGCAGGTACAGGTGGCACTACAGCAGGATTGCTATTTTACAATAATTATCCTACACAAATCATAAGTTTTTGTGCCCTAAAATCGCACCACCTAGAAGAAGAAATCCTATCTATAGCCAATTACAAAAACAAGAAGAAACTCACCATGATAAACGATTTTCATTTTGGTGGATATGGCAAATGGACAGACGAATTAATACAATTCATAAGTGATTTTGAATCGATGACTGGCATACCACTAGATCATGTGTATAATGGAAAAGCCGTGTTTGGACTGCTAAAAATGATTGAAGATGATTATTTCCCTCAAGGGACTACGATTGTGCATATGCATACAGGAGGGCTTCAAGGATTAGAGGGATTGGAGTATATGAGAAATAAAATTTAACTATTTCAAATACTCAGCTTTGTAACCACCCACGTGAATTCTATTTTCTTTGATTTTTTTGTCATTTAGAATATAATTGACCACTCCAAAAACGAATAAAGCAAAGGAAATGCCATAAAAAATATAACTAATGGCTGTACTAGACTTCATGTCTAATAGGTTATGGACACTCAGGCCTGCCACCAAGAAATACATAGATGTACGCAAAAAAGACAAAAATGTACTTTGATTTGCTAGTATAGTTCGTTGTAGTGCAAGATTTTCTCTGAGTATGAGGTCTTTATTTTTATTTTCTATATCCATATTTTAAGTCAACTCTTGTTACAAAATATTCAAAAGAACAAAGGTAGGTATTTCAAACCATCACAGCCCGGACTTCAAGAAATTTTTCACCCAAGCGTTCATTACCTTCTATTTTTACATAGTGACGCACATTTTCTATAGGTTTGCTACTTGTCATAATTCGCCATGCGATTGTTGCATCAATGCGCACTTTAGTCGTTGGAGTTTTGGTCAGATTCTTTGATAGATGCCACGATTTTCCATCATAGATGAATATCCATTTTTCATTAATAGGTTCAAGTATTTCAATTAAGATGGCATCATCTTTTTCGCTAGGTACATCACGATAAAAATGCGGTACTGCTTGCATTGATGTATTTAAATATGGCAAATAGAATTTTTTATTGTACAAAGCTACTTCTTGTCCTACTGCCAATCTTATTTGTTGTTGGTGATGCCACTTTTCTGTATATTCTCTAGCAATATGAAAACCATTCGTGGACTGATCTTCACCAGCCCAAGCTACCGAAAAAACAGACTTTTGATCCACATCAAGAGACGAAATGTATTGGCAATATTCAGCCCCAGAATTAGCAAGCATGTCAACGATTTGTTTTGGACTCACTCTTCTCATAGCTGTGACCCAATCATCATTTAATTTATTCAAAAAAATTATTAAATCGCCATAGTTCCGAATATTCGATGGTCTCTCACCTTGGTAATGGTCACGAAGCATGGACAATGACCTAATATTTCCATCCAAAAGATGTGCTGATATGTCTTTGACAGTCCACGTTCCTGCAACTGTAGGAAGTTCCCATTCAGACAATGAAAGACCATTCAGTACTTCTATCAGCATATGGTCTAAAGCAAAAAATAGATCTTTTGAAACAGTTTGAGTTATCATATTCAAAATTCAATTTTAGAGATGAATGACATAAACTACAACAAAGATATATAAAAAACGATCCGATATAATCACGTTAAGCGCGACTAATTTAAATTTCTCCATTAATTAATTAGAATCTATTTCTTTTTATTTTACAATTTCAGCGAAAATATTATCTTTGTAATTCACAAATTCTCAGAACCTAAAACAAATAATATGTCGTCGTACAAACAATTATTAACCTTTTTGCTAGTCATTTCCTATCAATGCTTAGTCGCTCAGACTCCCAAAATGATACTGCCTGATCTTACAAATAGACAAGTGGTTATCAACAAAGGATCTGAATTAATAAAAGCTGAAAAATTGGCAACAGGCAATCCTAGTTTGATGGAAAGTGATTGGAATGTAGTACTCCGCAATTTATCTTCATTCAATCATACGAGTCAAGTTCCTACAATAGAATTTAAGAAGCTAAAATCAATAGCCAATGAAGTAAGGTCTACTGTACCTGATCGTATAAATGACATAAAAACTACACCAAGAAGTGCTGTAAATCCACCTATTTTGAATAGAAATTTCAGAGGTAATGCACGTGACCAAAGTGTCCCTATGGACAATTCTATGGCAATCTCTAGAAATGGTTTTATTGTGTCCGCTATCAATACCAATGTTATTTTTACAAATCCTGCGGGCACTATTACTTATCAAAAAGCATTTTCAGACTTTTTTACTCTATTAAATTTAGGTACAAGGATGTATGACCCTAGAGTCATCTATGATGTAGATCAAAATAAGTTCATTTTTATGTGTTTGAATGGTTCTGATCCTACAACGACTCAATTATGTATTGCCTTCTCAAAGACTGAAGACCCTAATGGAGAGTGGCATTATTACAAGGTAGATGGGAATCCTTCTGGCGACAATAGATGGTTTGACTATCCGAATGTAGGTGTCTCAAAAAATGATCTTTACATTGCAGGTTTGATGCGAGATATTCCTGGTGACTGGCAATACTCTGTGCTCTACCAATTAGATAAAAATGCTGGTTTTGCAGGTCAAGATTTAACCTTTAAATATTTTAACGAGCTTAAAAATGCAGACAATGCACCTTCTTTTAATCTTGTACCTACACCTTCTGCGTGGGATTATCTATCAGACCCAGGTATGTATTTCGTAAGTAATGAAGCTCTCGGAGGTGATACTTATAATCTCTATTATACAACAGGATCGTTAAGTGATGACCCATCACTTATTTCATTACAAACCAAAGGATTGGCTACTCAGTTAGCACCTGATGGACGTCAGAAAAACAGTCCTAATGTGTTAAATACTTTTGACAGTCGTATTTGGTCTGCGCTTTACCACAATGGCACCATCCACATGGGCGGACATGTCAATACACCTAATGGTGACGTGGGATTGTTGTATGGAAGAATGGATGTAGCGAATGTTAGTTTTGAAGCAGATGTATTGACAAATGTGGGATTAGATTATGCATTCCCTTCTTTTTCGGCTTATGGAAAAAATGAAGATGACGCTGAAATTCTAGTCAATTATTTAGTATCAGGCATCGATTTATTACCTGGTCAGGAACAACGAGCTTGTCACGGTACAGGTGTAGCGTTTATGTGGAGCGATCCTGTAAGACTGAAAGATGGCTTAAGTGCTGTAAATGTTTTGACTGACAATAATGAACGATGGGGCGACTACACGACTTCATGCAGAAGATTTATAAATGGTCGTGTAGAAACTTGGGTAACAGGCTGCTATGGTGAAAGTGGAAGTTACGGCACATGGTTAGGCCAATATGTAAATGAAGATGAATTTAGCACAAAAACTATGGCTGAGTTTGTTGCAGATAAAACTACAGTTGCTAAAAACACTGAACTCACTTTTACTGATTTAACACAAAAGAATCCTACCGCATGGTTGTGGACTTTCGAAGGTGGTGTACCTGCAACATCTACAGAACAAAATCCAAAAGTAATATTCCCAGCTGATGGTGCTTATGATGTCACTTTGGTAATACAAAATGACCTTGGTAAAGATACATTAACAAAGATAGATTTTATACATATCCAAGACCCAATAGCGCTTCCTGTTGCAGAGTTTACCGTAGATATTGATACCATATATAGAAATGATACAGCTAGATATACTAGTCTAAGTTCTGACAATGTGGTGAATCATAAATGGACATTTCAAGCTGGCAGCCCTATGACGAGCAACATAAAAAACCCAGTGATAAGATATAATACTGCTGGTTCGTTTATTGCATCACTTACGGTAAGTAATATCGCTGGGAGCAACACAAAAACAAAAACGAAATATATCACTGTACTAAATAGAACTGTACCAACTGCTGATTTTTCATCAGACAAAACCAATCTCATAGCGGGAGAATCAGTAACTTTTAGTGATCTTTCTACAGGTGGACCTAGAGAAAGAGTATGGACATTTGCAGGTGGAAATCCTTCGACCTCAACACAGAAAAACCCTGTTGTAGTCTACAATCAAGATGGATTATATGAAGTATCTCTAAAAGTAACCAATGAACTTGGCGAAAACACAATCATTAAAACTGGTTACATACAGGTAGGTCAAGTTGGTACAAATGATGTCTCACTTATCTCGAATGCTAAGCTCTATCCAAATCCTGTTTCTAATGGTAAAATCACTTTAGAATTTAATGCAGAAAAGACGCAAAAACTGAATTTCAGACTTTATGATACACAAGGAAAATTAGTTAAAATCCTTTACGAAGACATGGTAAAAGCTGGTTATAATGTATTTTCATTTAATGCCGAAATGCTTACCAATGGCGGTTATTTCCTTAATATCTCTAGCGAAAAAGGTCAAACAAAAACAATATCTTTGATTGTAAATCACTAAAAATGAATAAACATCTTCTTAAATATTTATTTGTATACGTGACACCTTTATTAGTGTTTGTATCTATTTATTTAGGCGGAATTTATAGTTATATTGCTATTATCTATGTATTCGGATTGATACCTTTTCTTGAATTCTTTTTCAGCGGCACTACACAGAATATGAGCGAAGTAGAAGAATCCCTAGTAAATCAAGATAGATGGTATGACTTGCTTCTTTATAGCCTTGTGCCTATTCAAGTAGCCTTACTTATTTATTTTTTATATCGTGTGGATGACGACTCTTTATTATTGTGGGAGAAAATGGGTTTGATGACAGCTTATGGTATGTCTTGCGGCGCACTAGGTATCAATGCAGCACATGAACTTGGTCACCGTAGTACTTGGTATGAACAAATGATGAGCAAAATTTTACTTGCTACCACACAATACATGCATTTTTTTATAGAACACAATCGTGGTCACCACAAAAATGTATCTACAGATGAAGATCCTGCATCAGCAAGATACGGGGAAACTGTATATGGATTTTTCGTGCGATCCATCAGAGATAGTTGGCTGTCAGCGTGGCATTTAGAAGGAAAAAGATTGGCTGCCAACAAACAAGGATTTTGGAGTTTACACAACGAAATGTTGAGATTCCAAATCATACAATTATTGATTCTTGTGGCTATTTTGATAGTTTTTGATTGGCACGTTTTATTGTTTTATTTAGGTGGTGCAACAATAGGCTTTCTTCTTTTAGAAACGGTCAATTATATCGAACATTACGGACTCCGACGAAAACAAATATCGGACGGTAGATACGAAAGAACGCTCCCTATTCATTCATGGAATTCAAATCATTCTCTCGGTAGAATTTTATTATTAGAAGTGACACGTCATTCAGACCATCATTATTTGGCCAATAGGAAATATCAGATATTAAGACATTTTGACGAAAGTCCACAAATGCCCACGGGATATCCAGGGATGATGCTTTTGTCGCTGGTACCACCATTATGGTTTAAAGTGATGCATCGGCAAATAGAAAAGTATAGATCTACATCTGAAGGTGGTGCGTGGGCTTGATGTTTAAGTTGACCCTTAAAAGCTGGAAGCTTTAACTAACCCAAGCTTAGCGAGGACGCTAAGCTAAACGAAGGCAGAACCGATAAGCTTAGCTTCCTCGCTAAGCTTGCATTAGTGCATGCATCTCGTATGTGTTTGTGTTATGACATTTGGGTTTAAAAAGTAAAGGAATTTTTAATACAAAAGCTGGAAGCTTTTACTAACCCTAGCTTAGCGGAGACGCTAAGCTAAACGATGATAAGCTTGGCATCATCGCTAAGCTAGCATTATTGCAAACTTAGCGTATGAGTTTGTGTTTGGTGTTTTCTATTCGACAATGTAAGTTTTTCAAAAGCTGGAAGCTTTTGCTACATTTAAATACCTATAAATAATTGCAATAACAAAATATTTAACTTTCTTT